>JAJRVS010000117.1 GCA_024277195.1 Verrucomicrobiota bacterium
ATTTCCAAGCGAAGAATTTCAATAGGAGCCACATCGAAAAGTTTTTGACCCAAGGTAACTGGAACCCCTTCTGAGCGTTCTAAATCACCCGTCAACAAATATCCGGTAGAAGGTGAGCGCACTTCAAGGTTGCTTTTCTGAAACTCGAGCAGGCTCACTTCCAACCCTGCTGCATCCGCCTCAAGGCTCGCCATCTGTGCTGCCACAATATCTTCCTGCCCCGCCTGTGCCTGGTTTCTTTTCTTCAGGGCAATTTCGCGTTGCGCAACGGCCTGTGATAAGCGCCAACCGATTTCCCTACCATCAAGCTTGGCTAACAACTGCCCCTTTTTAACCTGATCCCCTGGACGAACAAATGTTTTCTCAAGTACTCCATCAAAGGGGGCTGCCACCTGCTGCAAAAAATAAGGTTGCACCTCGCAGCTTGCAGGAACGCGGTAAGAAATCGGGAATAAAAAAATGGCAACTACGATGGCCAGAGCTGCCGCTATGGTATTCCTTTTTGAACGGCTCGCCCGCACCCAGTATTTCCTGATAAAACCACGTATCCCTCGTGGGTGTGCGAGACCAATCAGTTCTACCAGCGATGCCACGTGCGTCCCTGCGGCTTGAATCAACTCCAGTTTACGCTCAGTGACAACTTCTCCCTCTTCCCAAAGAAATGTCCAGGCGCCTATCCTCTTATCGTCGGGGTCATTCAAAGGAAACGTCAAAGATTGACCCGAATGAAAAGCACTCAACAGTTCGCTTTGATCCACTGCCGGCCAAAACTCTTCGACTTCACTTTTCATCGGAGGGAAAGCCGTTGACTTCCGCACACTCAGCGCTTCACGCATCGCCGCGCGTAACAACCCGGAGCTCTGACTACCCGCCTCAATTCGACTGACTCCTGAAAGTCCATCTAACCGACACTTCATTCCATCTCCCACTCCTATACCTATACGTTGACAGCCAAAATAATCTCGCAGTTCACTGGCCAAAAGATGCAGCGCATCCTTGTAAGTCGTGACAAGACTGACTCGGGAAAACAAGTCAACCAGCAAGGTTGATTGAAGAAACACGTCCTCCATATGATTCAACCGGTCGACATAGCCCCGTTCAGAGAAGATTCTCGTTATCAAATGAAGTATGGTGAAAACAGGACTGGCGAAAGGAGCGCGATCCGGCCCCAGCACCAACACCAACACCGCTTGTATAGCCTCCCCCTTTTCACCACGCTCAAAAAGCGCAGCAAGCACTGCGTGTGAATTCCCCCCCACCGGAGTTACTTCACGAATACTGGATCCAATGGTGAATGCACTTGCCGCCGCTTTGGCTGCCGCTTTTTTCAAATCATCCCTCCCCGACGGAGACGCAAATGAACTTGCTCTGAGGGCCATAGTGTCTGCTCCCCGTTCAAAAAGGAACACTGCTAAACCGCCGGTGGATGAACGGGCAAAATCAAGGGCTGCTACCAAAAATGCGTTTTCATCTTCTGCTTTTCCAAGGATCTCACGCAAGCGGCGCAGCGTCTCCTCGGGAGATACCGCACCAGTCGCCGATATCTCGGTCGAGGCCTTCACCAGAGGCTTGACTGATCCTATCCGAACATTCGATTCCATTGAGATACTGATTCCGTGAGTTAATATGCAAAAGGCCGGCGAACCACCTTACATAAGGTGAAGAATGGTTAACCAAAAACACCCACCGAGTCGCCACCGGCAAAACTATCACCTCAGCAACGAAAAATCAACTCCCACCCAAGCCTCGCTCTCTTGCCAGCAAGCTTCTTTCCAATTTTCGCCCCCCCCCCCCAATTCGAGCGATTGCGACTAAACTGACTCGATCCAGATTGCGTATTCAGCTCACCAGTCTCAGGATTGAAACGAAAATCTCGACTCCCTAAGGAGGTCAGTTCACCCGTCTTGATCGATTTGATGTAACTATTCAGGTCTGCGAGACTCGACGGAGCATGCTGATTCATTCATGGTAAGTGTTTTCATATTGGCAAATTGATGACGACAATGCGACACCGCCGGATATGAAATATCCCATAAATAATTTATGAAATATCACATTTTATACTAAGCAGAAACTATCACCCTATCAATAATTGCCAAAACCCAGTGCCATCTCAGATCTTTACTCACTCAACGAAGAACTTGCACCTCTGGCCGAACTTCGGAAAACTTATCAACTGCCTTATCCGTCACTTCCGTTTTTGAAAGAATCAAACGCTTCAAAGACTTCATTTTCACAATCTCATTCAATGCAGCATTCGTGATCTTAGTATTATAGAGATACAAGGTTTTTAGATTTTTCAGTTTCACCAATTCTCTCACTCCGGCGTCCGATACCGCCGTGCTGCCGAGGTAAAGCTTTCGCAAACTCTTGATCGTAGCCACTTGCTTAAGCCCCTCATCAGTTATCGATGACGCGCCAATGTCCAGGTTATATGAATTTTTGTTGGCATCAAGTTGTCCCAAACCTGCATCTGTCACTTGAGTGTGACTGATATCCAAAGAATGCAAATTTTGCAATCCATAAATAATATGGAGCGAGGAAAACTCACTGAGGTTTACCGTGAAATAAAGAGGGGTCCAGACACTGTGCGGCTCGGCCCCTATTACAAACTTCAAGCATGGGAAAACGGTAAAAACCGTACCCGTCACATTCCTTCGGCGGAAGTGGAGGAACTGAAAAAAAATTTGGCGAATCACGATGAATTCACTCGGTTAGTTAGCTCACTTGAGGAAAATATCGTCTCCAATACCCGTAAATCCAGAGCAAGCGATTCAACACTCCCTGATGTTATGGTCGCTAAAAAAAACTCTACGAAGAAAGTCAGATCGAAAAATACAACGAAACCGAAATCTTCCTTAAAAAAGCTAGAGAGAAATTGATAGCCGGGGAAACACCCGGAAACGCTGAATGGCTCGAACTCGGCTTGCGTGCTGCGCTCATGGGAGATGCTCGCAAGATCATCGAAAACCTCTACAATGATCGACAACTTTTTGAGGATAACGAACCCGCGCGCGCGCTAGAGACACTCTATGAATCAAGGCAAATTACAATCACAACATTATTTGGAAAGGTGTGTATAAAACGTCGTTATTACTATCATCGCCCCAGCAAAACAGGGAGGTGCCCGTTAGACGAAAAGCTTGAACTTGAAGGGAAATACTCACCCGCACTCGTGCGGCTCATGTGTCGGGCAGCAAGTATGGCTCCGTCCTTTGAGCAAGGAGCCGGCGATCTACTTGCATTTACCGGGCTCGAAGTAAACGCACGTCAGCTCGGGCGAGTTGCCGAGGTTATTGCCTCCGGCCTTAAGGATGCGTTGGCTACGATATCAACACCTCCCATAACAGAACCAGCAGACGCTATCCCAGTTCTTTACGTTGAAACCGACGGCACGGGCACGCCGATGCGCAAAAGCGAGCTTACCGATCGTAATGGTAAACAGAAGGACGGAAGTGCCAAAACCCGAGAAGCAAAGCTCGGCTGTGTTTTCACTCAAACTCGAACTGATGAAGAAGGTAATCCCCTCAGAGATCCCGCGAGCACAAGCTATGTGGGAACCTTCGAAGGGTGTCGTGACATTGCGGTGTTGTTGCACCAAGAGGCACTGCGACGAGGTCTTGGGCGTGCGCAAAAAGTAGTCTTTCTCGGTGATGGAGCAGCTTGGATTTGGAATAATTGCAAGAGTACCTTTCCGGGAGCAGAGCAGATTTTAGATTATTACCACGCTGGCGAATATGTTGTAGAGATAGCCAAAGCGGTTCACATTAATGATGAGAAAAAAGCAACGGCTTTGCACAAAAGATGGAGAAAGAGCATGAAGGATAGTTCTCCTAAAAAGCTTATCACCGAAGCTAAGCGTTTACTAAGCAAGCATCCTGAATGGGAGAGC
>JAJRVS010000118.1 GCA_024277195.1 Verrucomicrobiota bacterium
ATTGATTTGAATCCGATTCGGGCAGGGATTGTGAAGGCTCCGGAGGATTACCGTTGGTGTTCGTATGCGGCGGCGGTGGCGGGAGTGAAGGGGGCGCGTCAGGCGCTGACTTTTGCGGTGATGGGGCGGCAGCGGGTGGCGCACCTCAGGAGACGGAATATCGGTGTTTGTTGTATGGATCGGGAGAAGAACGGCAGGGAGGTCAAACTGTGGATGGCGTGGATCGGCGTAAGGGAGGATTTACCCCGGAGGAGATTGATGCGGTGTGGGCGGTGGGGGGCAAGTTGCCGTTGGCGGCGGCTTTGCGTTGCCGGGTGCGGTATTTTACCGATGGAGCGGTGTTGGGGAGTCAGGGGGTTGTGGATGAGTTTTTTGCGGGGCGGCGAGAGTGTTTTGGGCAGCGTCGCAAGGACGGGGGCAGAAAGATGTGAGGGGCGCAGTGGGGGGAGTTGCGGGTGCTGCGGGATTTGGGGACGGGTGTGGTGGCACAGAGTAAAAGGAGGGGGTGAAATTGATGAGTCTGGAAGGGGCTTTGAATTGTTTTGTGATTGAGTTGCGATAGTCTGGCCTTTGTCGGATAGTTCCCTTGTTTTTGGGCTTGGGTGATTAGCCGATTTATTATTTATGCGTGTTAATAGAAAATCTTTGATTTTGGCGATTGTGGCCTGTTTAGCGATTCCTGCTTTGTTATGGGTGAGCCTGTATTCTGCCGGTATGGTGCCTAAGCCGGGGCAACCTCTGCTGCCTCCTTTTAATTTGTCTGACCGTTTGGCTTCGTTGGAAATTGTTGAAACGGGTGATGACGGAGAGTTGTCGCTGGTGTTTGGAAGTGGGGGGGAGCAGGAAGACTTGTCTTTAAGTGGTGATGAGTTTTTGAAAGAGCTTCGTAAACGTCAGCGCAGTGATTCGGGGCAGCCGTTGCTGTTCAGGCTGTTTGATATCACGGCTTGGACGGGCTTGTTATGGGTGGTGTTCGGGCTGTTGGGGCAGACGGTATTCATGGGGAGAATGATCGTCCAGTGGCTGGCAAGCGAACGGGTCAAATCGTCAGTGGTGCCACCGGCTTTTTGGTGGATGAGCCTGCTCGGATCATCGATGTTGATGATCTACTTCATCTGGCGAGTGGAGATCGTGGGCTTGTTGGGGCAGGCTACCGGATGGCTGATCTATGTGCGCAACCTGTGGTTTATTTATGGTCGTCGATCCGAGACGGGCTCTGATCCGAGTTCTGACTCAGCTCAGGAAAAATGATTTTTCGATTGAGTAGCCAACGGATGCCGAATAAGTCATAAATTCCCCGTAGGGCTCGATCCCAGTTGGTGTATTTGGAGTCACCGGCGGTGCGCGCGCGGTGGTTGACATCAATTTCGATCAGCTTGAGTCCGGCATGGGTGAAGACGGCAGGCAGAAAACGATGCATGCCGTTGAAGGGCACCAGCAGTTCGACACAATCCTTGGGAAAGGCTTTGAGCGAACATCCGGTATCACTGATGCCGTCGTGGACGACCATGCGGCGAATGCTGTTGGCGACTTTGGATGCGGTGCGGCGGCTCCAAGTGTCCTGTCGTTTGGCTCGGCGACCGCAGACCACATCGGCGTCACTGGATGACAGTTCGGCGACCAGTTGATCAATATCAGCGGGGTCGTTTTGCCCGTCTCCGTCCATCAATACGGTGATGTCACCGACCGCGGCTCGCAGACCCGCATACACGGCAGCGCTTTGTCCGCGGTTTTGGGTGAGTCGAATGGGGGAGAAATAATTGGTGCTTTTTTTGAAGGAGAGGATTTTTTCCCAAGTAGAGTCCGAGCTACCGTCATCGATGGCGATGATTTCAGCCTGCGGTTGGCATTTGATGATCTCAGCCAATACGCTTTCGACACACTCTTCTTCGTTGTAAAAAGGAACAATGACCGAAACCCGGGGGGTGTTGGTAGCCGGAGAATCATTGTCTGAGTCACTGCGGGATCGCAGGCCGCTGGACTTGGGAAAGGGTGACTGGAAATTGGCAGCGCTCACTTGAGATGAAGAATTTGAGATTTGAGATTTGAAACACTCACGGATTCAGAGCTTTGCCTTTGGGCCAATGTTTGATGGATTTTCCCAGTAATACCTCAAAGCGTCTTTCATAAAGTGGACTTACTTTGACCACCACTTTTCCCACACTTTCCACGGATTCAAAGGATTTGCGAAATTTATTCCTCAAGGAGTGATCTTCGGGGCGCAGGATGAGGGCGTCCCAAGTGGCCTTGCCGTCTTCGATGGGGTTGGGCCAAAGCTCATATTGGGAGGCAATCTGGTCGAGTGACTCCCAGCGATAAGTGCGAGGTTGACCGGGCAGGTAAAAAGCCATTTCGCTGGCGTGATAACGGTGTCCGAGAGCGATGACGAAGGTTTTTTCCGGGCGCGGAACTTGATCCAGATATTGTTGAAGCTCTGTAGCGGTTTCTTTCCAACCGAGCATGCGGCGATAGGGATCCAATTTGCGGTGTCCAGCGTAGCCCAGGGCTTCGAGTGCTGGTGACAGTGAATAAACGATGATCACGCAGAGGTAACCGGTGATCAAGGCGGGTTTTTTCCATTGGCGGAAGTGCAGCGGCAGGCCGGGGATTTCGAAAGAGCGGTTGAGCCAACCGGCGAGCAGGATGAAGGCGCCGATGAAGTAGACGGCGGGCCAGTTGGCTTGCATGATCTGGCGCAGTGACATCATGTGCATGAAAGCGATCGGCATGCCGCTGAAGATGATCAGGTAGCGCTCTCGTTTGCCAAAATGTTTGAAATTAAATAAAGCAAAAAAGATCACCAGAACGAGCAGGAACCAGATCAGCGGTGACAGGATGCCTGCTTGTTTGCCAATGAAGTCGAGGACATTCATTGGCATTCTCTGCAATAGAGAGCCTTCGCTACCGCCAAAATGGTGTTGGGTGTGTTTCAGGGTGATCCATCCATGTGATTGGTTCCATAACAGCACGGGAGTGAGAAAAAGGTAGCTTGTCAAAAAACAAATCCACAAGGAGGTTTTGCGCAACAAAAACCGTTTGTCCGCGTTGAGCGCTAAAAAAAGTATCGCAAACAGCGGGAAGAGCATCATCATTTGTTTGCTGAGGATGCCCAGTCCGAGGGTGATCGTTAGTGGTAGCATGAGGCGCAGCGGACCTTGTTTTTCCGTCCAGCTCCAGAAAAGCCCGAGTGCCGCAGTCCAGAAAAATACCAGTGGTGCGTCGATAGTGAGGAAGAGGTTTAGTCCGGCATTGGCCGGGGTGGCGAGGGCGATGAGTGCGGTCAGGTAGGCGGTTTGTCGACCGTAAAGTTGTTTTGCCAAGGCGCAGAGCATCGCCAGCGATGCGGTGCCGATGATCAGCGGGGCAATGCGCAGGCTTAGTTCGGTTGATCCTCCCAGCCAACTGACCAGAGCCATCAACCAGGCAATGAGTGGAGGTTTGCTGAAGTAGCCCCAGTCCAGTTGGCGTCCCCAGTCCCAGTAATAAGATTCGTCACCGAGCAGGGGGGGGCGAAAGAAAAAGACATACAACAAACGAATGATGAAGACGCCCGCGAGCAAGTAGAACAGGGAACGCTTGGGAGTTGGCGACTCGTCTGGAAGCTGCGTGTGCATCAAGAGGGGTCGTTGCTGCTGGACTCGTTGTTTTTAAGATTGGAGCTTGGGGGCTGGGGGGCTGTTGGGGAAATATTGGCGGCATCCTGCAGGCGGTAGGGAAGGATGGTGCCGACTGAAATCAAAATGACAAACAGCGCCATTGAGATGAAAGGTGGAGTCCATAACAGGGTACTGCTGAATAACATGGCGCAGGCAATGAAATAAAAGAAGGCTATCAGGCTGCCCCAGATCAAAACCTGGCGACGTTTGAGTTGGTAGAGCTTGATCGCGAATAAGAGGATCAGGGCAAAACTGAGAGGTCGCCAGAGCGGAGGCCATTGCTCGATGAACCGACCGCTTTGGATAGTGGCGATGGTTCGAGCAACAAGTTCGGTGAGTGATATTTTCTCTTCATTGTTGAGGGTGATATGCTGATCCTGAGCTTTGTCGAGACCGATGACAATCAAGTTGTTAGTCAGAGAATTGAAATCGTCTTCAAGGTCCTGCTGGAGTTCTTTGACTTCGCTGGATTCAGTGTGAGCCAGAGTTAAGTCTGTGGCGGCGATGGTTTTATAGAGGTCTTCCCAGGAGGTCATCGCATCTTGATAGACTTTGAAATGCCCTTGGACATCGATGGGAATAGTGTATTTATCCGCGATTAAAATTTGTGCTTTTGATACGGCAGGCGGCAATTGTAGAGTAACCTCCGAGAGCTTTAATTTTTCATGCTGGATGATCGCCATGAGGATGAAAGAGGGCACGATGTCGTCTCCGTGACGTGCAACCAGCGGCAGGGTGTGGATACCTTGTTGGTTTACTGAGTCGCTGAGACCGATCTGGGCAAAAGTGACCTTGGCATGTTTGAGTGTGCTTTTTTCAGGATAGGCAAGGGTGCGGGTGAACGGGGTGATTTTGGAAAGGTCGCCTTCGATGTGAGTGAGAGCCTGGTATTTTTCATCAACGTTCTGTTTGCCAGCAACGGGGCTGTTTTCCACCTCAGCCGTCAAGGTGAGCGCTGGTATTTTCGAACATTGGCTCTGGAGAATCTTTTCGTTGATGACATTGCCTTCTTTCCATTTCAGTGGAGGCAGGATGGCTACGGAACGAGGCTTGAACTTCTCGATGTTGGCTAGAATGACGGCGTAGTCGAGGCGGGTGAGATGATCCGAAGGCAGGGCGGATTCGTAGTTGTCATCGATTTTGACTAAAGTGATCTCGGCATCGGTGATTCGGCCGGGGGAGTTGGCGATGCAGAAATTCAGCCAGTGTTGATTGATTGTTTCTGTGAACGCCCAATCAGATTGTCCGGGTTTGCTTTGCGCCAGAAAAATCAAGGCGATGCCCAAAACTAAAAATGTGATGATCCGGTATTTCACAACGGCAGCTTCAGGCTATTTTCAGGATGTGCAGGGGTTTGGATCGAGGTGACAGGGATACGAAGTTTGAACTGCCTTGCCACTGGTAAGTTTCATCAAACATCAGGTCGTTTACCTGGAAGGAACTATTGGCTGAAAGACCGAGTTTTTCAAGTGGCAGATGAAGCATGGAATCCTGGGTGTTTTCGGGATCGAGATTGATCACGACGATGATGGCTTGTTCAAAATCTCCGCTCCACTTGAACCAGGCGATAATCTGCTCGTTGTCGCAGGGAATGAATTCGATGTTGGCGTATTCGTGCAGCGCGGGCTGATCGCGACGGATTGAGTTCAGTCGTTTGATGAAAGGCTTGATGTTACCTGTGGCATTCCAGTCACGCTGTTTGAGTTGGTATTTTTCCGAGTCGAGGTATTCTTCGCGACCGGGCAGCGGCTGGTTTTCGCATAACTCGTAGCCGCTGTAGATGCCCCACGACGAAGAGAGCAAAGCGGCAAGGGCGGCGCGGATTTTAAAAGCAGCGGGTGAAGCGTTTTGTAAGTGGTAGGGCAGGATGTCAGGGGTATTGGGCCAGAAGTTGGCGCGGTAATAGTCGCGCATGGGGCCCTGGGTGAGCTCGGTGACGTAGTCGCTGAGCTCCTCCTTGCTCTCGCGCCAGGTGAAGTAGGTGTAACTCTGGGTGAATCCGATTTTGCCTAGCGCCTGCATCATTTTCGGACGGGTGAAAGCCTCGGCGAGGAAGAGGGTTTGCGGGTATTTTTTGTGCACTTCGGCGATGAGGAATTGCCAGAAAGCGACGGGTTTGGTGTGGGGGTTGTCGACACGGAAGATGCTCACTCCCTGCCCGGCCCAGTAGAGCACGATGTTGACCATTTCCTGCCACAGATTTTGCCAATCTTCACAGAGGAAGTTCAGCGGGTAGATATCTTGATATTTTTTCGGTGGGTTTTCGGCGTATTTGATGCTGCCGTCGGGACGGTGATAAAACCACTCGGGGTGTTCTGTGACATAGGGGTGATCCGGTGAGCAGTTGATGGCAAAATCGATGGCGATCTCGATGCCGCGATTTTGCGCTTCGGATAACAGCCATTTAAAATCCTCTATCGTTCCCAGTTCGGGGGCGATGGAATAATGTCCGCCTTCGCTGGCACCAATCGCCCAAGGGGATCCAGGTTCGCCGGGTTCGCAGGTGACCGAGTTGTTTTTGCCTTTGCGGTGAGCGCGTCCGATGGGGTGGATGGGAGGGAAATACACCACGTCGAATCCCATGTCCGCCGCATCCTCGATGCGCGGTAGGCAATCGCGGAAAGTCGAGTGTTTGTCGGCGAGTCCCTCGGCGCAACGGGGGAAGAATTCATACCAAGCTGAGAAGTTGGCTTTGCGGCGCTCGATGATCAAAGGC
>JAJRVS010000119.1 GCA_024277195.1 Verrucomicrobiota bacterium
GATCTCGACCTCTACCCTGACAGCATCCTGCTATGGCGATCCCTCACCCAGTGGCTGGGTGGTCTCGGCATCGTGGTGATGTTTGTCGCAGTGCTCGGTTTCCTCGGAGTCGGCAGCCGCTCGCTGATGCAACACGAATCCAGTGTCAACATCAACGAGGGTGCCCGAGTCCGCATTCACGATGTCGCGTTGAGCTTGTTCAAGGTTTACATCGGCCTGACTCTCATTTGTGGGTTGGGTCTTTATTTGCTCTTTGGCATGCCTTGGTTTGATGCACTCAACCACGCTCTCACCACTATCTCGACCGGAGGTTTCAGCACCAAAAATGCCAGTGTCGGGCACTACAACAGCCTGGCCATCGAAAGCTGGCTTGCCTTGTTCATGTTGTTATCAGGGCTCAGTTTCATGCTCTACGTCTCGATCATCAACGGTAATTGGAAGCGCATCAAAAAGGAGGAAGAAGCGCGTAATTACATCATCGCCCTGATCGCCATCACCCTGCTGATCAGTCTCAATCTATGGATGTCTGGCCGAGTCGACAGCTTTGAGGCAGGGTTGCGCAATACGTTTTTCACCGTGATCTCCATCAGCACCACCACCGGATTCGGTACCGAGAATTATGACCAATGGCCGGTTTTCTCAAAATGGATGATCCTGATTCTGATGTTCATCGGCGGCTGCGCCGGATCCACCGCTGGTGGAGTGAAAGTCAACCGGGTGATCCTGTTTTTCAAAATTTCCGCCCAGGAACTGGTCAAAACCTTTCGTCCCAAACAGGTCTTCACCCTCAAGATCAACGGCCTGAAAATGGAACCCGGCATCCGTGCGCAGACGATGTTTTTCCTAATTCTGGCTGTATTCATCTGGGGGGTCGGCACCGTGAGTATCTCCCTGATCGAACCCAGCATGGATCTGCAAACCAGTCTCAGTGCCGGAGCCGCCACCATGTTCAACATCGGCCCGGGCCTCGGCGACCTGGGTCCCACCAAGAACTTTGCCCACCTGCACCCCGTATCGCTTTTCCTGCTCAGCCTCTTGATGACCCTCGGTCGTTTGGAAATATTCGCCGTTCTGGTGCTTTTCATGCCCTCTCTGTGGCGCAAGTATTGATTGCCGCCCCCTTAAGGTGTGTTACAGATTTCGCTGATATCAAATGAATCATCACAGTGTCATCATTGGAACAGGAGGCCGTCTGGGCAGTGCATTGCGCACTGCCATCGAAGCCGTGCACCCGGTGACCTCCCTTTGCCGACAAGATCTGGATCTAGAAAACCTTGACGCCATCCCTACTGTATTAGCAGCCTTGGACTTCGACAAAATCTGGCTGACTGCAGCTCTGACCAACGTGGACTATTGTGAATCCCATCCCGAACTGACAAAAACAGTGAATAGCGAAGCAGTGGAAATCATCGCTCAAATCTGTGCAAAAAAGGGTGCCCAGCTGATTCTATTCAGCACCGACTACGTTTTTGATGGCAAAAAAAACGAACTCTATACTGAATCGGACGCCACCAACCCTCTGAACATCTACGGCCAATCCAAACTGCTGGCCGAGCAGTATCTGCTCACCGCCTCGGACCGACATCTGGTCATCCGTTTGTCCTGGTTATTTGGCAATCTCCACCCCGGCTTTCCCGAGTGGGTGATCTCCCAGGCAATAAAAAATGATGCCTTGTCCATCGTCTCCGATCGCCAATCCTGTCCTACATACACCGCCGATGTCATCGAGGCATTAAAACCTTTGATCCATGGTGAGTTGGAAATGTCTGGTATCTTGCAGTTGTGCAATCAAGGCGTCTGCTCTTGGCAGGAATGGGCTCAATACTGCTTGGATTGCGCGGCGATAAACGATATAGAGCTTAAGTGTCATGAAACCACAAGTTGCCTGATGAGCGACATCAAAAGCTTCGCCGCTCGACGCCCAGCCTACTCAGCCATGTCCAGCGAACGTTATCAATCCGTCAGTGGCCAGACCATGCCCGATTGGAAACTAGGTGTCAGTCGTTATGTTAAGGACTATCTCGCCCCTCAACTGAAAAAATAATTAACCGTAAAAAAATCATGCGAATTTTAGTCACAGGCGGAGCCGGCTTCATCGGCTCGAATTTGATCCACTACTTGCTTGGAGAAGCCAGCGACGAACTCGGGATCAAGATCGAAAAAGTGATCAATCTGGATAAATTGACCTACGCGGGCAATCCTCAGAATCTGGCGGCGATCGAAAACGACCCGCGCTACCAGTTTGTCCACGGCGATATCGGCGACGCCGAGTTGATCCAAAAGACCTTGCAAGAAAACGACATCACTGCGGTGATGCATCTCGCTGCCGAATCGCACGTCGATCGCTCGATCGAAGCTCCAGAGGAATTCATCATGACCAACTTCGTTGGCACCTTCCAGATGCTGCACGCCGCCAATGCCCATCACCAACAGCGCGTGGAACAAGGCAAGGGCGATGACTTCCGTTTTCTCCACGTCTCCACTGATGAAGTTTACGGCTCCTTGAGCATGACCGATCCGGCTTTTTGCGAGACCACTCCCTACGCACCGAACAGTCCCTACAGTGCCTCCAAAGCCGGCAGCGACCACTTGGTGCGCTCCTACTTCCACACCTTTAAACTGCCGGTGGTCACCACCAATTGCTCCAACAATTACGGCCCTTTCCAATTCCCCGAAAAACTGATCCCGCTGATGATCTCTAAAGCGCGGCGCGGAGAAAAGCTACCGGTCTACGGAGACGGATCCAACGTGCGCGACTGGCTTTTTGTCAAAGACCACTGCCGTGGTTTGGCTTTGTCACTGGTGCGCGGGCGGCTCGGGGAAGTTTACAATATCGGCGGCAAGTGCGAGATGAAAAACATCGACGTGGTGCGCGCCATCATCTCCGCAGTTAATGAGCTGCAAAGTGACAGCGAAAACATCGACGTCGACGCGATGATCGAATTTGTCACCGACCGCCCCGGTCACGACCACCGCTATGCCATCAACTGTTCCAAAATCGAAAACGAACTCGGCTGGCAACCCAAGGAAAACTTCACCAGCGGCCTGCTCGAAACCGTGAAATGGTATTTTGACAACGACGACTGGAGCAGCGCCGTCGAACAAGGAACCTACCAAGGCCAAAGATTGGGGATTTAGAGGAAAAAATTCAGGAGACAGAGTTCAGAATGCAAGAATTGAGCCGCAACCAGAGCAAAGCGAATAACAGTAATTAGCCTCTTTATTATTAGCGTTTATTCGCGTTCATTTGCCTCCGGCTGTCTTGACTTTGTCTCGGCTGCGGTTCTCTTCCTCCTACAGTCTAACTACCTAAACAGCTACAGCCTTCTCATAATATGAAACGCAAAGGAATCATTCTCGCTGGCGGTGCCGGCACCC
>JAJRVS010000120.1 GCA_024277195.1 Verrucomicrobiota bacterium
AAATGCGTTAACAGTACTCCACGTTAACGCAGAAATTCCGGCGACAAGTGATAGCTTTTGCCATAAAAAGACAAATTTAAATTGCAGTACATAAAACAAATAAACAAAGCTCAAAATTACTATCCGCAGACCGAGAGAGCGGAAAAAGCTTGCTGCCCCATGCAAATAAAGCAAAACAATGATCAATTGTAATAAGGCAAATAAAAAAATATATGTGCTTTTCACCGCATGTATCCAAAGCTCGGGGAAATAATAAACGTGGTAAAAATTATTTGTTAAGAGTTTTTTATCCGCTTTATAAAGAAAAACAAAATTAATCATGCTTGAATAGGCCAAGAAAATGTCAATGGGCACTTCAAAACCGGCCAGTTGTGGGCAGTTCAAAACCGGCCACCCAGGGGCACTTAATAGTTAATCATTTGCTTTGATTTTATCAAGTTTTTTGTTCAATGATTTAACCCGGTAGCTTCTGCCGGTAATTTTGACAATGTGAATACCGTCCATAAACCGATCCATGATGGCAGAGGTGGTGGCATTGTCGCCGAGAATCTTACCCCAGTCTTCGATGGGCCGGTTTGTGGCGATTATATTGGCGCCGAGTTGGTAGCGGCGATGAAAGATTTCCAGCAAATCTTCGGCGGCACTGGCTGGCAAGTTGCGCATGCCGAACTCATCAAGGATCAAGAGATTTGGCTTGACCAGGTTTTTAATGAGCTGCTTGCGTTCACCCAGCGCCTGCGCCTCGGCCAGGTCTTCGGCCAAATCGAAGATGTTGCGATAGAGTACGGAGTAGCCTTTCTGGATGGCTGCCATGCCCAGGGAAATAGCGAGGTGCGTCTTGCCGACGCCGGGCGGCCCGAGCAAGAGGACATTTTGGGCACCGTGCACGAATCGGCAAGTGGCCAGATCTCGCATCTGTCGTTTGTTGATCGTCGGATTGAAGGTGAAATCGAATTCATCGAGGGTTTTCAGCATCGGGAAACGCGCCGCTTTCAGGCGGCGATTCAGCAAGCGTTCTTTTCGCTTCTCCAATTCATCGGTGACCAGGGCTTGGAGAAATTCAAGATGCGGCAGTTCGTTGGCCTGGGCTTCCTGTAGCCGCATGGGCAGGGTTTGCGCCATGCCGCTGAGCCGGATCGACTTGAGTTGATACTGCAGTTGTTCCATAAAGGCCTCCTTCAGTTTTCGATGAATTGCTGATAGTCTTTTGGGTCTCTGATGATTTCGTGCTGCTGGATGAGTTCGAGTTGTTCGTTCCCGGCTTCAAGCTGAGAGATCGCTGTACAGAGTGAAGCCACCATTTGATAGTGGGCGGAGCCGATTTTTCTGGCCTGTTCGCACGCTTTTTCCACCACATCCAGGGCGTATTTGTCCGGCAGACGCAGCAGCCCTTGAATTGCCCTGAAGGCACGCTGTTTTCGTTCTTTGAGTGCCATTTGTGCCCAGGTATGCGTCGCTTCGCCGATGCTGGCACAGCGCGCCAGGAGGCGGGCTTTGTACTCTTCCTGGGTGAGGGTTTTGTTCTCCGGCAGGTGGTCTTTCTGGGTGCAAAACCGGCCGGGTTGCACACGACGATGGAAGGCGACGACTTCGGTACCGTTAAGAGCTTTGACCCACTGCGCATTGAAGTGCACCGTAAGGGATTGGCCAAGATAATGATGCGGTACCGAGTAATAGGCGCCCTTGACCTCGATATGGCCATCGGCATGCACTTTGCGGGTACCGACTTTGAAATAAGCGAAGGGCTTTTCGGGCAGGGGTTGCAGGGCATTGCGTTCCATCTCGATAAAAACAGCCCAGACTTGTTGCTTGATGGTGCCGTGGATGCGGGTTCTGGCCCAGCGTCGGTTCCAGTCGCGCAGGTGCGCGTTTTGGGCTACGAGCGTGTCGAATTTCAGGCCTTTGAGGGCATTATCCTGGGTGTAGCCGATGCCGGACTCGACTTTGCCCTTGTGCTCGGGCTTGCGCGGCAGGCACGGCAAAACAACGAAGCCATAGTGCTCGGCAAAGGCACTGTAGAGTGGGTTGAGCTCAGGCTCGTAGAGATGGGCTTTGAGGACGCCGCTTTTAAGGTTGTCGATGCGAATGAGTGCAGGCACGCCGCCGAAAGCTTCAAAAGCGTGCTGGTGACAGCCAATGAAGGTCTCGACATCCTGGCTCCAAACGACTTCTTCGTAGGAGTGCCGGGAGTGCGAGAGCACCATCTTGAAGAGCCAGGGTTTGACGTAGCGGCTGTTCCTTCCAGGACAAGTTTTGAGCGTCGGGGCGCCCAAGCCGAAGTCTACCTGGGCTTCCTCACCAGGTTGGCTGTGAATGTGGGCGACAACCGCTGGCGTGCGCCTTTTGAGCTTGCGCACAAAGCGCTTGACGGAGTCATAGCTATGGTTGTAGCCATGATCCGCAACCAGATCCTGGTAGATACGCCGGGCGGTGAGGCCGAGGGCAAGCTTCTCACGAATAACATCTTCATACTCAGCCGCCGAACTGATTCGGGTGGGTTTTGCCTGGCCATCCGGCTGCAGGCTCGGTGGGCACTTTGGCCGCTTTTGGTTATCCAGGGTGTCCGGGGCACCCGCTTCGGTGGGCGCTTTGGCCGCTTTTGCGTATCGTGGATGGTCGGGATCGTATTTTGAAATGGTTTCCCGACGGATACCGGTCTCCGATTCGATACGTCGATACGACCAGCCAAGGCGCAAAAGCTTTAGAATACGGGTATGTTTTTCCATTTTCAGCACGTTTGCCATGGTTTTTCCTCCTGCTTGGTTTGCAGGAGGAAATATAAGCAATCCGCCAGTAGGCGGCCACAATTAATCCCTGAAAATGGCCGGTTTTAAAGTGCCCATCCGTGGCCGGTTTTGGGTGCCCCCTGACAGAGTACTGAAGGGACGTTATTAGGTTTTTTAGGCATCCCCACAGGAATGAATTTAGATGGAAGGCAGGCTCTAAACAAACCTGCCTTTCATTCCCGTGGGTCTGGTTATCCCTTGGCGAGTTGCTCCTCAGCAGAGCTCACCTCCGTTTCGCCAGATGGTTTTAAGTTATCAAAGTTTTTATCAGAGTCAATACTTGCGTTTCTGTTTTTTTGTTCTTTGATTCGCCCGTGGCGAATTTTCTCAGGTAAGAGGTCGACATACTGCTGCACAACGCGCTTGGAAAGTCTGATGAGCTGACTAATTTGGTCGAGATCGGTGATGCCATTTTTCCAGACGAGTTCGACACGGTGGTAATCTCGAATATATCGATCGACGGCTTCTTTTGAGTGTTTTGTTTTCATGGCGATTTCCGGTGTAAAATAGCCTTCGAGATAGAGGGTGATGATCTCGCGTTTGTGTGTGATCGCCCCGGAGATATCGTGAATATTGCCGCGTGTGGGCAGGAGTTTTCCTTCGGTCTGGATTTCGCAGACGTACTTGCTGACCACAGTATCGCAGACGCCGAGGAGCATAGCGAGATCGAGCTGGGTGAGCAGGGCGCCCTGATCAAAGGCCTGATCAACCCAGCGCGCTAGCCTTTTCTTTCTGAGTGATTTGGCATCAAAGCCATGGGCGATGTGAGCCGCATCATCATCGGTGAAATAAGTCAGCACCACCGGTTTCATGCGTGTGCCGGCGATGGTTTTGCCTCTTTGCGGATATTCATCGACGGGGACCGCCATCCAGACGAGCTGACCATAGTTGATATGGTGCAAATCATCATCGAGGCTTGAAACGACGAAATAGTCATCAACGAGCTTGAGAATGTCGTCGATAATGGCTTTTGCGGTGACCTCGCCTTTGTCATAACCATAGTTGTTAAGGAAGCGATGCAGCAGGAGCTGGTGCAGGCTTTTATCCTTGATGCGGCGGAATTTTTTGAGTTGAATCTGTTCTTTGGTCAAGGGTTTACTCATGGCTCTCACCTCCTCGAACAGGGTGAGTGCCTGATTTTTTTTCCGCTTCTGCTCCCGGTTTGGTTGGGGAGAGAAGCTCGATCAGCCGCTCATTGTCTTGTTTGTCATAGGTTTGATAGAGTCCGATATATTCTCTGACCAGGCGATCGGATTTCTTGGCGATCAGCCGGATTTGCTGTGGCGAAAACTCCTGTTTGTGGAGTGTGGCGATTTGGATAAAATCGGCCAAGTAGCGCTTGACGCTGGTTTCGGAGTGGTTGGTTTTCAGCTCGATCTCGCTGAAAGTGTAGCCCTTGAAGTAGAGATCGATGATGATGGTCTTGTGGGAGGCCCCGGGCCCCATATCCTGTTTGGTGCCACGTGTCATGATGAACTGTCCTTGGCTTCTGAGATGCTGAACGTCGCGCCGGACGGTTGATGGGCTGGTGGTCAAAATCATGGCGAGGTCTTCAAAACTGAGCAGGCCGCCCTGGTCATAGGCTTGTCGGGAGAGCCGCGCGAGCCGGTGCCTTCTGAGCCCCTGCAGGCCATAGTTAGCCAACGCTTCGAGGTCGGAGCTGAAATCGATGTGTTTGAGTCGTACCGTGATCCGGCGTGTCAGCCGGATGTGCTTGCCGGCCGGCTCTTCAGCAGCAACAGCTTCGTAGGCGATTTCGCCGGTGGAGAGCGAAACGTTGGCGTGCTCTTCAAAGTAAAGGGAAAATTGCTGGTAGAAGGCTTCAGCAATGATCGGGGTGAGGTTGAAATCAGATGCGAGCTTGTGGACAATAGCCGCTCGAGCGTCCTTGGACTTTAGACGCAAAACACCATAAGCGCCTTGTTTTTTGAAATCTTGATTTTTTGACATGGGAGTTCTCCTTTCTGAAATAGGTTTGTGAAAAACTGAAAGATAAAAACTCCTACCGTCATATGATACAAACTTTAAATAAAGCCCGGCACCCATGCAAAATACCGGAACAGACGGCATGTTTGTGACCGCAATCCAGGGAAGGTGAATGCGATTGGCCCGGCCAATCCTGTTCACCTTTTTTGTTCATATGCGCAA
>JAJRVS010000121.1 GCA_024277195.1 Verrucomicrobiota bacterium
AATCAGGATTTTCGCTTCGACGTTCCCGTAGTCGGTCCCGCCACCATCGAGACCGCATCTGAGTCGGGAGTGAATGCAATTGTCGTGGAAGCCGGTTGTGCTTTGTTGTTGGGGAAGGACGAGATTGAAAAACTCTGCGCAGAAAAGAAGATCAGTATTTTTGCGAGGAAAGAGTAACAAATTCAAGGAGGTGGGACACTCTTGTCCCGCTGGCGAGTGAAATGTCATTGCCTAAACCCATTCCCCCCAAAAAAGAAGACGCGTAGAATACGGTTTTTCTGGAAGGACTATTCTTCGCTCCAAGTCATCAGGACGCCCAGTGGCACACGAATTTCCCGCCTTCTTGGGCGTATCAATGACCTCAAATCGACCGGTTTAGGCGGGTTTTACCCCCCTGAAAACACCACTTTTGGGCCTCCAGCCCTGATCAATACTGAACTTGCAGAGAATATGATATTTCCAAACGTAGCCATGCATTTGAAATAATAATCCTTTACTTACTGTTGATGTATGTAAATATTCAGCCATGCAGACTCGGCGCGGCAATTTACACCTCGAAATCCAGACTTCCCGCAAGAACCCCGTCGGACTGCTGCGCACCACCTTTCGAGAAAAATCCACTGGTAAAAATGTTCACACCCAGCATGGCAGGATCACCGGGTGCTCGCTCGACCAGCTCAAAATGCTCCAACTCGCTTTTCGCCAAGGCGTGATCCCCGCTGATTCTCCCGAGGCTTTTAAAGTCCTCTCCTCCCGGGAATTCGGTGCCAGCCACGCGCTGCTCGACCTCGCCAAAGATCTCGGACTCCACCGGATGCTCTATTCGAGATCCGAGCCTTGGGTCGATTCGGTACTCGCCATGGTGATCGGACGGATCGTTTATCAGGGCAGCAAACTGAGCCTGTGCAACCAATCTCCCAACACTTGTTTGTGGGAACTTTGCGGGATCGAAGGCAGCCCCGATGTCGAAGAGCATTGCTACGAACCGCTGGATCGCCTCCTCCAACGACAGACGGCGATTCAGAAAAAGCTCGCTGGCAAACATTTAAAAAACGGCTGCCTCGTTCTCTATGATATTACCAGCAGCTATCTGGAGGGCGAATATGAAGGCAGTAAAATAGTCGAATTCGGTTACAACCGGGACAAGAAAAAGGGACATAAACAAATCGTGATCGGCCTACTATGCAATGCGCAAGGCTGTCCCGTGGGAGTCGAGGTTTTCAAGGGAAGCACTAACGATGCTACCACTGTAAATGACAAAATCGCTGAGCTGCGCAAGAAATATCAACTGGAGAGAGTTGTCTTTGTGGGGGATCGAGGAATGCTGACTGCGGCGCGTCTCGACGACCTTCGTGACATTGCCGGACTCAATACCATCAGTGCTTTGACCCACCATCAACTGGCCGATCTGCTCCGTCGCAATGTCATCCAGCCAGAGCTTTTTGATGAAAAAAATATAGTCGAGATAAGCGAACCCGATAACGACCGGGAACGCTATTGCCTGTGCCGCAACCCAGTCACTGCAAAGAGCGAAACCGAGACCCGCAAACGCCTGCTTAAACTCAGTGAAGAGGGGCTTGAAAAAATCGCTGACTACACCTACTCCACCACCGTAGAGATACTTGGCTCCCGAGTAGGCAAACTGCTCGCCAAATACAAAATGGGGAAATTTATCATCTGGGAAGTCGTTCAGGATAGAGATAGAAAAAAATCCAAAGCGCACGTGTTAAAGTGGCGTATCGATGAAGAGAAAGCAGAGCGCGAAGAGGCACTGGACGGCTGCTACATAGTCCGGAGCGATGTGCCGGAGGAAGCGATGGACACCAATGAAGTTGTAGCTGGTTACAAAGCATTGGGAGGAGTGGAGCGTGCCTTTCGAAGCCTGAAAACCACCCTGCTTGAGATGCGCCCGATCTTTCACAAGAAAGACGAGCGGATCAAAGCCCACGTCTTCATGTGCATGCTCGCCTACTATTTGCAATGGCATTTCGTTGAGCGCTTGCGACCTCTCTTTGCAGGTGATGGGACGGGAAAAGATCGCCGATGGACCGTCGAGAACGTGATTGAGCGTCTCGCTACGATCCGCAGCAACCGAGTCTCCGCCAATGGAGTGGAGTTTGATCAAATCACCGAGGCCGATGACGAACAAAGCGAGATCCTTCGATTATTGAAGCAAGTGACGTAGCCACCACCTTGAAATTTGAAAACGCCTCCAGGGCAATGCCCATCGGGGATAGTTCAGTTTTTAAGCAGGTAATGTCCGTTTAGAGACAGGGCGTAGTCTGGATATTGACGAAATTTTGGGGCCCATGCCTCTGGATGAAGACAATTTTGGGGCGGCAGATTTCATTGTGGAATTGTATGACAAAAAACAAAATACCGATCCCTTTCCCGGCTTTGAGAGGCTTCCAATAGTTTGGGAACCTGATTCGCCACCTACGAAGAGAATGGGCCATCGAATACCAATCACTTTACCAAAGTATCTCGTTAAGAAAGGAGTATCTCCTTCATCTCGAATCGGAGAGGAACTATTGAGAAAACTTTCGCCTTACTCCTCGGCTATGGAAGAAATCGAGCAAGCTGCACATCGCCCGAAATGCCGATACCCGGAAACTCTCAATTGGAGTAGCAATATGTATCATCTAGAGCTTGTTCACAATGCGATTCGGAAT
>JAJRVS010000122.1 GCA_024277195.1 Verrucomicrobiota bacterium
GGTGAAAAAGAGGAAGCTGAGTAGGGGGAGCATGGGGAAAGGATTCAGGAGTTAGAATTCAGAATTCAGGATTCAGGATTCAGGATTCAGGATTCAGGATTCAGGATTCAGGATTTTGGGTTTTGGGTTTGGATTGCTGGAGTTTAATGGAATCGGCGAGGAAGAGAAGGGCAAATGTGAGCCAAATGATCCAAGAGAGGGTGGGGATGTGCCAGAAGTAGCTGCGGGAGATGGCGAGATCTTGATGGAAATCGAGATAGGAGAGCGGCAACAACCAGGACAGCATGATCCAGGAACGGCTGGGGAAGACGCATAAAAAGGGCATCACCCAGGTGTAATACCAGGGGAAGGCGGTGGGGCTCAGGACAAACAGGGCGGCGATGATGATGAAGCAGCGTTTGAACAGATCCTGTTGATCACCAGCCGGGCGGAAGCTCTGCCTGCCGATGACGGCGATCAGAATGAGGGCGACGATGATTTTGGCCGGTTGGAGATCGCCGGGGGAAATGGAGGTGATACTGAGTAGGCTCTGCTGGATCAGGGCAAAAAGTCCGGCGTTGTATTGCCAGTGTTGATTGTAAACGCCGAGCCCGGCGAACACTTGTTGCGGACCGGCCTGATTCCAGAAAAAGAAGGGCAGGTAGGCGATCAGAATGATGGCACTGAAGAGGGTGTAACTTTTCCACTGTGATAAGCGTGGGGGCAGCAGCACGGGAAGCAGGATGACGGAGAAAAATTTGGCTAGTGTTCCCAGCGCGAGCGCGGCGGCGGTTTTGAGTTTACGGGTTTGGCCGAGGGCAAAATAAATGGCGAGCAAGGTGAAGAATAAAGGCACGGCGTCGTAGTGGGCGGAGTTGGCAAATTCTTTGAGCACCAGTGGTGACCAGGCGTAAATGATGACCCACGCGGGGTTGATTTTTAACTGACGCAGGATGGAAGTCAGCAATAGGATGATGAGTAAGTCGAAGCTGAGTAGGATGATTTTGAGGCCGATGAGGGAATCACCAAAGAGCCATGCGGACAGGGCGAACACGGCCTGGGCGGTGGGTGGGTAGATGGTCGGCACGGCTTGATGGCTGACCCGCCGGTGCAATATTGGGTTTTGATCACGTAGTTGCTGGAGTTGGCTGAGGATCTGCTTTTCGCTGGCGGCGAATTCACGCCCTCGCCAGGTAACGCTGTTATTAGACTCTTTAAAAGGAGCGGTGATTTTTTGCTCGTAGAGTTTGAGCGCGCCGGGCTCGTAGAGGAAGGGATTGATACCGTGGGTGGCGCTTTTGCCGTCCCAAAGGTAACGATAGAAATCGCTTTCGTGAATAGGGATGCTGAATAGCAGGGTGATTCTGAAAAACACGGAGAACATCAGGATGAGCGGCAGCGGGGATGTGAGAGAAAATTTGGAAGGTTTGGCTTCAGCGGAGGGCAATTGACGTTTGAGTTTGGCGAGCGGGATGATGGAGAGCAAGCACAGTGCGGCGTATATGAGCAGGAAGGCGGTGAGCGGCATTTCCTGATTAGGAGTTTCATAATGGAAGCCCTCGCCGAGTTTTTGAATTGGGTGGGTGAGGAGGTGCCCGGTGATGAAATTGAGGGAGCTGAGCACAGCAGGGTGCAGGCCATGGGTCAGGCAAGTGGTGATTAGGCAAAGCAGGCTCATAACACTGCCCGACCACAAAATTGCCGATTTGGCGCAGGGTGGTTTGGGGGTGATCGGAGCCGGATAGGTCATAGCGGGATTATAAATAAGGCAACGATAGCGAAAATGCAGGCGGGGGGTAGGTGAAATCTCCACTTGCATGACCTGTGGAGGGCAAGTTAAGGTGGCGGCCATGAAACTTACCCCATTCAAATCAATCACGACGGGAAATCTGTGTTTGGCTGTCGCCTTGATGAGCGCAGGATCCGGACTTCAGGCGGAAGATGCCAAAGCGCTCTTTAATGGCAATGACTTGTCGGGCTGGTATGGCCTGAACCCCCATACTTTGGTCAAGGTCGCGGAGGATAAAAAGAAAGCGGCGATTGAGGGCTATCAGGAAGAATTCAAGCAACATTGGTCGGTGGACAATGGAGAGCTGGTGAATGACGGGCATGGGCCTTACGCCACTACTGACAAGGAATACGGCGATATCGAGTTGGAGTTGGATTACAAAACAGTGGCTAAGGCGGATAGTGGAATTTATCTGCGCGGTGCGCCCCAGGTGCAGATCTGGGATACGACCAAAGAAGGCGGGAAGTGGAAGATCAAAGCCAATTTGGGATCGGGCAGTTTGTATAATAATTCGGAGGGAGCAGCGGGAAAATTGCCATTGGTGCATGCTGACAAGCCTTTTGGAGAATGGAACCATTTTAAGATCACTCAGATTGGAGCGCGTACGACCGTGGTTTATAACGGAAAGCTGGTGGTGGACAATGCCATCATGGAAAATTACTGGGACAAGGTTCGTAAAAAGGACGCGCCCCAGCAAACACCACCACTGCCTGCAAAAGGGGTGATTCACTTGCAAACTCATGGCGGAGAGATCCGCTGGAAAAATATCAAGCTGCGGGAAATCGGGGTGGATGAAGCGAATAAAACTTTGCGTGGTTCGGATTCGGATCAGGGGTTTGTATCGGTGTTTAATGGCAAGGATCTGACTGGTTGGCGCGGTGCGGTCGATGACTACGAGGTGAAGGACGGTGCGGTGATGTGCAAAGCGGGCAAAGGCGGGGTGTTATTCACCGCAGATGAATATGAGGACTTCGTGGTGCGTTTGGAGTTCAAGGTGCCGTCGGGTGGCAACAATGGTTTGGCAATTCGTTATCCCGGTGAAGGGCGCGCGGCTTATGACGGTATGTGTGAGCTCCAGGTTTTGGATAATGATGCTGAGAAATACAAAAAACTCGATAAAC
This sequence comes from Verrucomicrobiota bacterium, assembly GCA_024277195.1. Lineage (GTDB taxonomy): Bacteria > Verrucomicrobiota > Verrucomicrobiia > Verrucomicrobiales > DEV007 > JAADHD01. The sequence goes on from JAJRVS010000122.1 coordinate 2,890, forward strand.
GTCAGTTTCATGGATCGGCCTATGCGATGGCGGCCGCTCATCGCGGTTACACCCGTCCTGCCGGTGAGTGGAATTATCAGGAAGTCACAGTGAAGGGATCAACCATTAAGGTCGAGGTGAACGGCACGGTGATTTTGGATACGGATCTCAGCAAAGTGACGGAGTTCATGAAGGGCAAAGCTCATCCGGGTAAGGATCGCAAACGCGGTCACTTCGGTTTTGCTGGTCACAATGACCCGGTGATGTTCCGTAATATTGCGATCAAACGCTTGGATAAATAAATCTGGGTATTTTGGAGGATGCCCGTAGGATGGGTGTCCTCACCCGGCCTCGGGCGGGGTCGAAGAAATTCCACAGAAGCGGGTCGGAGGCCCGCGCTACGTGAGCTTAGGTGGGTAGGGCTTCGGGTTCGCTTTCTTCGTCGCTTAACAGGGGGATGAGGGCGGGGTCTTTGCGGATTTTCCGGCTGAGGATAACGAGCCAGAAAGGTAGGTTGACGAGGAAGATCCAGACGATTTTTTCGTTGTGGTAAAACATCAGGCCCATGATTTCGTCATTGAGTTGGTGAAAACCGATAATCATTAGTCCGGTGATGGCGCACCAACCGCGACCAAACAGGGCGACAAACGCAAAGAGTTCCAGGCACAGCCCACAACCCATGAAAACGCGGGTGAAGTTGGGGTGCTCCAGCATGTCGCTGGCCCAGCGGACTTTTGACTGGCCAAAATGTTTGGCGTCCATGTTGGTGTAATAATTTTGTCGATCCGTTTTTACCAACTGGATGCCGATGTAAGGACTATTTTTGATCCATTCACCGTCGGATTTTATCAGTTTGATGTATCCGGCGATCATGTAAAAACCCACGCAGAGTAGGATGGTGCTGTAGATGAAGTAGTCGCGCACGGTGCGTTGCCTGCGATCGACAAAGTGCCTCTTTTTGATCAGGCGGTAGATCCAACCAAAGAGGATGATGCTGGTCTGGATCAGCAGGATGGCAGAAACCAACTGGAAACCGTGATTGATGGCTCCCTGGGAATTGGACAGGGTGCGGCTGCCGATGCTGATGAAGGTGAGCAGCGGCAGGGTAATAGGCAAAGCCATGCCCGAGGCGTAGAGCAAAATGGCAGGGATGACTATCCAGGGTAACAGGCTGACAAAACGGTCGTTTGAGAAAAAGGTGAGATCGACCAAGCGGGCGATGCCGTTGGGGGAGGGCTGACTGTCGAAGGTCATGCGTTCGGAGCTGTTGGGGAGCAGCTCGACGATGGGCGGAAGAGGGGGGCGGAACTGTTCGTTTTTCTCCTTGTTGCTGATGGCTGAATTGATAGCAGGGAACAGACCCTGGGTTAGATTGGAAAAGGGTTTGCCCAGCGGCATGGTTTGATAAATAACAAAAGCAAAGAGGATGCGCATGGTGACCACTTCGTAACGGGAGAATTTCCATACTCGGAGATTCTCCGAGATGCGTTTGAAGAGGTAGGGGAGTCGGCGGAAAATATTCATAGTGTGCACTTGATGGCAGTGGAGTAAGGGATGGGCTCAGTGAGCAGGGTTTTGTTTTTTTGAGAGACGGGCGATGAGGCTGGGTTTTTCAATGAAACCGCCATTCTCGGTATCGGGTTCGATCCAGAATTCCACTAAGGCCAGAGCATCGGGCAGTTCGTTTTTCAGCGGGGCGGTTGATTTCATGGCTTGCTCCCGCACATAGGCCAGGAATTTCACGCCGATTTCCCGTTTTTGTTCGGCGTTCAGTTTTTGACGTTTGGTGCCATGTTTTTTGGCA
>JAJRVS010000123.1 GCA_024277195.1 Verrucomicrobiota bacterium
CACAGCACATTCCAGCTCTCAAGCTGAAGCTACTCCTTCTGGAGCTAGGCCTAGTTGCCTAGTATCTTTTGTTGTCCTCGCAGTTTGTTCGCTTATTCGATTCCCTGCAACGGACGCAGAGAATCGAATTTTTATTTTACAGCGAATACATTTACCCGAATCCTTTAATATCAACACCACACTACTATGTCAGACCGATTGACCATATTTGATACCACCTTGCGCGACGGCGAACAATGTCCGGGCGCATCCATGGATCCACGCGAAAAAATGGAGGTCGCTCGTCAGCTCGCCTGTCTGAACGTAGACGTGATCGAAGCCGGATTCCCAGTGATCAGTGACGGTGATTTTGCCTCTGTCGAACAAATCGCCACGGAAGTTAAAGGCCCAATCATCGCTGGCCTGGCTCGTTGTATCAAAAAGGATATCGAAGCGGCCGGCGCAGCGGTCAAACCTGCGGCCGAGAGAGGACGTATCCACGTATTTTTGGCTACTTCAAAAATTCATCGTGAGCATAAGTTGAAAAAAGCCCATGACGAAATTGTGCGTTTGGCGGTGGAAAGCGTGACTTATGCCAAGAGTTTTGTGCAGGACGTGGAGTTTTCTCCCGAGGATGCTTCGCGCACCGAACCTGAGTTCCTCGCCGAAGTGACTCAGGCAGTGATCGCTGCCGGAGCCACCACGGTCAATATCCCGGATACGGTTGGATTTGCCGTGCCACAGACATACGCAGACATGATCCGTTACCTTTTTGACAACGTCAATAATATCGACGACGCGGTTATTTCTGTGCACTGCCACAACGACCTGGGTTTGGCGGTGGCCAACTCCCTGGCCGCGGTGCAGGCAGGTGCGCGTCAGATCGAAGGCACCATTAATGGCATCGGCGAACGTGCCGGCAACGCGGCTTTGGAAGAAGTGATCATGGCGATCAAAACTCGTTCTGATATTTTCGTCGATGTGCATACTGACATCGACGTTTCGGAAATTGTTAAAACTTCGCGTTTGGTCAGTCGCATGTGCAGTTTGCAGGTGCAGCGCAACAAAGCCATCGTCGGTGAGAATGCTTTTGCCCATGGAGCTGGCATTCATCAGGATGGCATTATCAAAAAACGAGAGACCTACGAGATCATGGATCCCAAGGAAATCGGCTGGGGTGAAACCGAGTTGCCATTGACCAAACACAGCGGACGCCACGCAGTGGCTTTGCGTTTGCAGGCTTTGAGCTACACCCTCACCGATGCCGAGATTGATGATATTTTCAGCCGTTTCAAAGACATCGGTGATCGCAAAAAATTCGTTTATGACGATGATTTGGCTGCTTTGGTGGATGACTCCCTGACCACGGTCAAGGAATCCTATTCACTTGAATATTTGCATGTCAGCTCCGGTACCACCGCGATACCGACTGCCACGGTGCAGTTGAAACGCGGCGAAGAGACGCTTGAGGACTCCAGTCCTGGCAACGGTGCGGTGGATGCTTCGATGAAGGCCATCGACCGTATTTTGAAAAAACGCGGCCACTTGGTCGAATACAATGTCAGTGCCACTTCCGGAGGCAAGGACGCTTTGGGAGAAGTCAGCCTGAAAGTCGATTTTGGCGATGGCAACCTTATCTCAGGAAAAGGTGCCAGCACCGATGTCATCGAAGCCAGCGCGCGTGCTTACCTCAATGCCGTCAATCGGGTCTCAGCTCTTGAAGAACAAAGTGGCGGTATAGACAAATCCGCAGCGGCCGCCGAGGGGACTATTTAGCACGCTAGCGGTCTGCTTTCGATATTACTCAAGTGATATATACTCGCGATTTGTCAAGAATTGTTGCCTGACCCCATTTTGGGGAGGAAATATTCTTTTTCCGTGGTGCTTATCTTTACTTCGTGTCTCAGTCCTCTATGATAGGCTCATAAATGACAAGCGAGTCCAAATGGCTGTTAGCCGAAGTGCCTGACGCTGACCGTGTGCAGGCTTTGGCAACAGAGTTTGAACTCAGTCCGCTGGCTATTCAGTTGGCGATGCAGCGGGGTTTTGATCAAACGGATGAGCTGGCAAGATTCCTTCATCCTCGTTTGCAGGATCTAGGTGACCCTTTTGATATGCCTGGCATGCAGGCCACTATCGATCGGTTGTTGCAAGCCGTCGATGCGGATGAAGAGGTGGTGCTCTATGGCGATTATGACGTGGATGGTGTCAGCTCCACCGCTTTACTGACGCTGGTTCTGTCAGCTTATGGTCTTAAAACCAAGACTTTTCTTCCACAACGGCTTTCAGAGGGTTATGGCCTGTCGATCGGGGGCATACAAAAAGCCATCGACGGCACCCAAGCCGCGCTGCTGATCGCGGCCGACTGCGGCACCAATTCCCGTGACGAAGCCGACTGGCTGCGGGAGCACAACATCGACCTGTTGGTGCTCGACCATCACGAACCGTCACGTGAAGGTGTTGCGGACTGTGTTTCTATCGTTAATCCTAAGCTAGGAGAAGACTATCACTACCTCTGCACCGCCGGAGTGGTGTTCAAAGTCGCCCACGCCTTGCTCAAGGCACGTCCGGTGGAAGGGGGGTTTGATTTGCGCCAGCACCTTGATCTGGTTGCGCTCGGTACTGTGGCCGACATTGTGCCACTGGTGGATGAAAATAGAATTCTGGTGAGACGCGGTTTGCAACAACTGGATCGCACTGAGAATCAAGGGCTGAAGGCTTTGAAAACGGTGTCGGGTCTGCGTCCGCCCTGTGATGCGGTCGATGTAGGATTTAAAATCGGCCCGCGTCTCAATGCGGCCGGGCGAGTTAATACAGCTCACGATGCGCTCGATTTGCTGTTATCCTCTGATGCGGAGGAATGTATGAATCTGGCCAGGCATCTGGACAGTCTCAACCGCGAGCGCCAGACTTTGGAACAGAAAGCACGGGACCAGGCTGAAGCTCAGATTGAAAGCCTGTCGGCAGAAGAAAAAGAATTTGCCTTGGTGGTCGCAGGCGATGATTGGCACCCGGGCGTGGTTGGCATCGTCGCCAGCCGGTTGATGAGAAAATATCACTTACCGACTTTTGTCATTGCCTGTGATGCGCAGGGTATCGGTAAAGGCAGCGGACGTAGTGTAGAAGGCATCTCCCTGGTGAAGGCTCTTGATCACTGTAGGGATCTGCTGGAAGCCGGCGGCGGCCATGATCAGGCGGCGGGGCTCAGCGTGCGCAAAGAAAACCTAGATGCTTTCAGGAAAAAATTCAATGCCTACGTAGGGGAACAGGGAAAGGGTGACCAGGAATTTCTCACCCACAAAATCCGCCTTGATGTTGAAGCACGATTGGAAAACATAGATTTGTCGTTGCTCGACAGTTATGAGTTGTTACGACCTTTTGGAAAAAGCAATCCGCAACCTGTTCTTTTCACCCGTGGAGTACAACTCAAAAACGAACCGCAGATTCTTAAGGATAAACACCTCAAATTTCTTTTTATCCAGGATGGCTGTAGCCGTGACGCCATCTACTTCAACGCCGCCGATCTGGATCTACCACCCACCCCGTGGGACATCGCTTATACCATCGACCGCAACGAATACCGGGGCCGGGTCAGTGTCAGCATCATGATCCAGGCGATTCGCGCAGCGCAGTGAAAACGGCACACTGAAAAGTCTGTGTTCCTTTGGCTAACTGCTTGTTTCTCTCTCCTCTTTCTGGCTAACCAATGATTTGAAATAACCAGGGATTTTGGTTTCAAAGCTCATCGGTTCTTTAGAAAAAGGGTGTTTGATGCTCAGCGACGACGCATGCAAGGCAAGTCGCTTGATGCCTTTTTCTTTTTCGCCATACTTTTTGTCTCCCACCACCGGGCAACCTAAATCGGCGAGATGCACTCTGATTTGGTTTTTTCTGCCGGTATAGAGATCCACTTCAAGCAAACTGTATTTATTTGCCTCTCTCAGAACCTTGTAACCCGTTTTGGCAAATTTGCCTTTTGCGGGGTCCTTCACCGAGTACATACGGAATACCGAATTTTCTGCAAGATAGGATGAAATTTCACCCTGCGGTTCTGGAGGAAGCCCATGCACCACGGCGTAGTATTTCTTTTTGAAGTTCTGCCATTCCTCCTGAAGATAGATTTTGGCCTCTTCGTTTTTAGCAAAAACCAGTAAGCCTGAAGTATCACGATCCAAACGATGCACGATGAATATGCGCCTGTTTGATTTTGAGTTTCCCTTACGCACATAGTCATTGAGCATAAAATAAGCCGTCTGTTCCCGCACTTTATCATTGCTCACTGTCAATAGGCCGCTGATTTTATCCACCACGAGGATGTCATGATCCTCATAAATGATGTTCAGTCCCTTGGGGTGAAACCTCTTGGGCGGCGCTTTGAATTTTTTTCGACTAGCAGACATCATTCGATTATTTCTTGCTCTCAATTTCCTGCATATGCAGATACAAAGCTTCGACTTTTTTTCTTGCCCAGGGTGTCTTGCGCAAAAATTTAAGACTCGACTTCACCGAAGGGTCGCTGTTGAAACAACGAATATCAATGCGTAAACCCAAATCCTCCCAGCCATAATACTCGACCAGACTCTTGACGATCTGCTCAAGCGTGATGCCATGAAGGGGATCTTTATTGCTCTCTGTCGTCATTTTTAAACTGAGCAGTAGCTCTGGCTAGTTTGCGGGTTGATTCACGCCGCTATTTTAACCTCACAAACCTTTTTTTGTCCAGTTTGAGCACATCGCCTGTTTTCCAATCAGGTTCGCTTTTGAGGTCGGTGACCTTTTCACCATTCAACTGCACGCTACCCTGCTGGATCAATCTACGCAAATCGGATCCGGAGCGTTTGCTATCAAAAGCCGTCTGGTAGGCATGTCCGACCACTCCCAGCAAATCACGGCGCTCTCCCAGGGAAAACTCTGGCAAATCAGCCGCCTCGTGATCACGTTTACTGAACTTGACTTCCCAGTTTTTCAGGGCATCAGCGGCTTCCCCTGTGGTGTGAAAACGGGTGACAACTTTCTCAGCCAGTTTTTTCTTGGCATCCATCGGATGGGCCGAAGCATCAAGATCTTCTCCTAGCAGCAAGGTGTAATAGCGTCCCATTAGATCATCAGAAATACTCATTAACTTGCCGAACATTTCATCCGGGGCTTCGCTCACGCCGATATAGTTGCCCAGACTTTTGCTCATCTTTTGCACCCCATCCAGGCCTTCGAGAATAGGCATCAACATGACAACCTGCTGCTCCATGCCTTCGCTCTTCTGCATGTCCCGTCCGACTAGTATATTAAATAACTGGTCTGTCGCGCCCAACTCAACGTCAGCTTTTACCATCACCGAATCCCAACCTTGCACGATGGGGTATTGGATTTCATGCAGACGCACTTCCTGATCCGCCGCAATACGCGCTTTGAAATCTTCTCGCTGCAGCATCTGCTGCATTGTCACCCGCGCATTGAGTCGGATCACATCTTCAAATGTCATCTGCTTGAACCACTCACCGTTAAAACGCAGCTCTGTTTTGTCTTTATCCAAAATCTTAAAGGCCTGATCGGTAAAAGTGCGCGCATTATCCAGCACTTCTTCGCTGGTCAACTGGGGGCGGGTTTTTGAGCGACCGCTGGGATCACCGATCAAGGCGGTGAAATCACCGATGATCAGTACGGCCGTGTGGCCGAACTCCTGAAACTGTCGCAGTTTTTCCAAAGGCACCCCATGGCCTAAATGCAGATCCGGTGCGGTGGGATCCACGCCAAGCTTAGCGCGTAGGGGTTTGCCTCGCTGCAGTTTTTTGAGCAGTTCTTTTTCGCTCAACACCTGGGCAGTGCCCCGCATTAAAGTCTCTAGCTGGTCGGATATGGAACTCATGAATAAATAGGTGGTGGTGTTGCGCACGAAGAAAGCCGCTGACAGAGTGAAATTCAAGCGCTTTAGCTCGCTGCCTGATTTCTGAAATCAGGATCAATCTTGAAATCTGATCGGTGCCGGACGGTTGATTTTCACCCGGCTTTCATTTCTAGGTGGCGGAAAAATACCCGATGGCCTTGCCCTCGCTTTTTTGACCGGCTGGGCTTTTTGCACGGGTTTCGCGACAAGCCCTCCTGCTTCTGCTCCCTCCTGCATGACCACCGGTTGCACCACGGGAACCGCTTTTAATCCTCCGGAAGGCACCGCTACGGGAACCGCGATCGGCACCGCTTTGAGCGGGGTCTTGGTCTCCTTTTTAGGAACCGCAATCGCACGGGCTTTCAAACTAGGGATCACTGAATTATAGGGGTCATGCCCTAATAAAATCGGGCTCAAGGGGTGAATAGGCTCGGCATGAGCTACCTGGGCACGCAAGGCAGCAGACGAACTGAAGGGGAAAGACGGATCAAAGGGGCGGGGGCCATGAGTCATATTGGGCGAAACACTGCCGCCATGAACTGAGCAGGAAGTGTGAACCACGGTGCCGGGTCGCAGATACTCGATGTAAGTGGTACGCACATTTTTGGGTGGTTTGCCAGGCGCGCCGGGCACCATGTCCGAGCATTGGTCGGTAGCGCGTTCTCCCGAGATCCGGCACAGCTCCACTTGAGTCGATCCTTTCGGTGGTAAAAAAGTTTTTGGTGGAAAATACTCGGCAGCGTCATTCATAATCTGTGACCATATCGGCAACACCGTGTCACTACTGAATGCATTTGGATAAATCGTTTTAGGCGTATCAAAACCTGCCCACACCGCGCAGGTGATTTCACTGGTATATCCGACGAACCAGTTGTCGGTATAAGCATACTCAGTGCCGGTTTTTCCAGCGATAGACATTTTTTTATTCAAGCCATACTTCTCGTAAGCCTTACGTCCCGTGCCGTCTTTTAACGCATCAGTCAGACAACTGGTAACCTGCCAAGCGGTGTATTGATCGATCAAAGGTTGTTTAAGTTTACGAATTTGTGTTGAATAAATGATTTTGTCCTTGGCGTCCTTGATGCTGGAGAGAATATGCGTGCGTTCCGCCCTAACCCCTTGATTGGGAAAAATCGAATAAGCCAGGCACATCTCCGGCATCGAAGCTGGTGAGCGGCCCAGCATAGCTGCGTTGAAGTTTTTGATCTCTCCATCAAAACGGATGCCAGAGTCTTCGGCTAGGCCGACTACTTTTGACAATCCCGTTAAAATTCCCAATCGCACAGTCGCAGCAACTTTAGAAAGCGCCAAAGCTTGCCGTGCCGGCAATTGTCCCACATGAACGTTAGTCAAGCTTTCGGTACCCCATTCCCCGAGAATGCCGCTCATGCCACCGATCATCACCCGGCGGTTGTCAATCGGGATATCTTCCACTGGAGTTCCGGGGAAACGGCCGCTTTGAAAAGCAGCAGCATACACAAATGGAATAAATGCGGTGCCAGGTGGACGACGGCTCAATACCGCGCGATCGAACATACTGTCATTAAAATCACGCCCGCCCACCAAGGTTAGAATACCCCCGGTTTCATTGTCTATGGCGAGTACCGCTCCCTGTAAATAAGTTGGTTTGGGCAACTTGCTTTTGATGTGTAACAAAGATTCGCTTTTTTCCTCCCCTTCGCTCACCACTTTGATTTCGGTGCCTTTTTGGCGGGCATGAAACTCCTTTTTCAAGGTTTTATAATCTACCAGCGTCTGGTGTTCGTAGGATTTATGTTTTTCAATTTCATCCAGTTGTTTCGCCAAACTGGCTTCGGCCTTCAACTGAAGCCGGTTATCAATAGTGGTATAAATATGAAAACCTCCCTGGGAAGCCAGTTCGTATCCAACCACTTCAATCACCCGTTGGCGGACTTGTTCGTAAACGTACTTTGATTTGGCAAATGCCGAGCCTTTGACAATTGTACCTAAGGGCGTTTTTTGCAGTTCCAGCATTTTCTTTTTGCTGATCATGCCTTCTGCGCGCATCCGCTGAAAAACATAGTTGCGGGTATTACGCGACTTTTCAGGATTATTAAAGGGAGACAAGCGGTTGGGACTTTTGATCAGCCCCACTAAGGTGGCGGCTTCAGGGATGGTGAGGTCAATGGGTTCTTTGCCAAAATAACCATTGGAAGCCGCTGCGATGCCATAATAACCGCTGCCAAAATAGATGCGATTCAAGTACAATTCGAGAATCTCGCGTTTGGTGAATTTTTCCTCGATTCTCTGGGCTAGGAAAATTTCAGCTACTTTACGGCTGATACTACGCTCCCTCATTTCAAAAGCGTTGCGCCCCAACTGCTGGGTCACGGTGCTAGCACCTTGAGTCACTCCCCCAGCTTTAAAGTTACTGATCGCTGCGCGAAAAATACCAAAATAATCAACTCCATTGTGACTGAAGAACCGTGCGTCCTCGGTGGCCACCAGGGCATTAACCACGTTTTCTGATACTTCATCTATTGAGACTGGGCGACGGTTTTGAACAAAGATGCGCCCCAGTTCCTCGCCATTACGGTCAAAAATAATGCTGGCCACCTCCAAATCGTGGATTTTCTCCAAATCAAAAGTCTGCGCCAAGTCAAAACGTGGTTTGGCGTAAAGGTAAGCGATACCCGCACCAATAAGTCCCGCCATTATCCCCATGAATAGGAGGACAATGAACAGCTTGAGAAAAAATCTGGAGAATCTCCGACGACGACGCATATATGTATTGGCTGTATAATCAGGGAATGATAGCAGAAACAGTGCCGATGCAAGATTAAGCTGGATACCCAACAGGGAATATGGACTGAATCAGGCAAGGGGGCAAGGGTGAGAAAAACACTTTTTTACGGTAATTTTATTTAAATGCGACATAAGAACACAGGAGATACGGGCCTGAAAGAGCAAATCTTTCAAAAAATAGATAAAACTCCAACAAAAGCGATCTCTTTTGCTGATTTTATGGAACTGGCTCTCTATGAACCGGATTTAGGCTATTACAGCCAGCCAGGTCGTGTCATTGGTAGGCAGAGTGGCGATTTTTATACCAGCGTCAGCGTTGGCAAGTGTTTTGGTTTGTTGCTGGGCTACGCGATCGAAGCTGAATGGGAAAAAAATGGTTCACCGGGCACCTGGTTGATAGTAGAACAAGGCGCTCACGATGGTCAACTCGCATTCGACATCCTCGATGGTCTCAAGAATCGCGGCAGCTCCTTGTTAGATCATTTGTCTTATCATGTGATCGAAGCCCACCAAGCGCGGCGTGATTTTCTGATCGCACGTATCGAAGACAGTGATCATTCGGAACGGGTGAAAGTTGCTAATACCGCCGGTGAAGTTCAGAATCCGCAGCAAAAAAGCACCGCGGGGATATTTCTTTGCAATGAGCTGGTCGATGCCTTTCCCGTGCACCGGATCACTTTGAAAAATAGCCAGTGGCAGGAAATTTGGGTCAAACAGGGAGGTACGCCGAGTGGTTTTGAAATTTCCTACCAAGAAATCACGAATCCTGATCTATTGGCCGAAGCCTCACGCCTGAACAAGGAAGAATTTCCAGAGAATTACACTACGGAGATCAATCTTGCCATGCACCCCTGGTTGGATTCCATCCGCAACCTGTTCGCAGATCAAGGGGGTCATTTTTGGATCATCGATTACGGCCATCTGGAAGAGCAGTATTACTCTCCCGAACGCCGTGAAGGCACCTTGCGCTGTTATCACCAACACCGTGCCTCGGACGACCCCTTCGTGATGCCCGGCGAATGTGATATCACCGCGCATGTCAATTTCACCCGCTTGGCAGACTACGCCCAACAAGCTGGGCTGCAGTGCCAAACGCTGCAAGACCAGCACGATTTCCTCACCCATGCCGCCAAGTCCTGGCTGCTGGGAATGGAAGCCGAACAAAAAACTCAAGAACAAGACAATAAAAAATTGCTGCGACAGTTTCAAACCCTTACCCATCCAGGTATGATGGGAAGAGCTTTTAAAGTGCTCAAGTTACAAAGCTCGGGAGCGGATCGGATATAAGGCAAAATTCCCGAGTCTGCACATCAACCGTAAACATTTATTGAACTTTTTTCTAGCCAGCGATCAAAATCAACTTTTCCTCTATATTTTGTCATTGAGAATGCGGATTCTGTCAAAATGTAAGCTGCGCAGTATTTATTGGCATTTACATTTATCGCAACTATGTATCTAGACGTATAATATAACAAGATTAGAATATAGTTTTAAAGTGGGCTAAATCTTTTCAAGCAAGATTCGCTCACAGTAGAATGCCCAACTGATGCCGACCATTATTACAGTTAAACGATTACTACTGATCGTTTTGTTAGGTTATTTAGTCCCGATTAGGGCTGAATTGCCTGAAAAGGTTATGCAGCGCAAAGAAGCTGCTGTACAAAAAGCACGGGATGGCCAAAGCGCCGAAGCTCTTAAAATTCTTGCAGCAATAAGTCTGCGACACCCGCAAGATGAGGGCGTCATTCACGACCAAATCATTATTCTCTCGGAGTCGGGGAAAAACAGAGAAGCTCTGGAGTTATTTGAAAAGCTCAAACCCTCCAAAATACCCGCACATTTGGCCCGGGCAGTGGTGAATGCCTGCCGTGAGCTTAAGCGAACCGAATTGGCGTTAAAACTGGTAGCAGCACAATTAGAACAACATCCCGAAGAAATAGAATGGCAAATACGCCGCGCCCAACTTTTGCTGGATAAAGCAGACTACAAAATTGCCAGCCAGTTATTGCAGGATTTTAATCAGAAAGACCGTCAACATCCTGACTGGCTGAATCTGCGTATCCTTGCCGCACTTGGCGAAGAAGACTGGTCTGCTGTGGTTGATTACAATCAACAACGCATCGAAGCGCAGCAGCAACCAGATCTGGAACTTATAAAGATCCAGATTGATGCGCTGCTACATTTAAAGGATCATGAAAAAGCGCTGCCTTTGCTCACTGCTGCCAGGCAACGTTTTCCTTCTGATACCGGCTTGATGCAGGATAGGTTGGTGCTGTTGTCTTTGCAGGGAGAAAATGCAGAGGCTCTTGCTCTGATCAATAAAATTAATCCGCAAACAGCTCCCGATTGGGTGATTCAAGCTGCCGTGGAAGTTGCCCGTCAACAGCAAAAACCCGATCTGGCCTTACAACTGATAGATACTCGATTGACGAATAAACCGAAGAGTGCCGAATGGCAAATACGCCGGGTTCAATTGTTACTGGACAAAGGCGAGGGTCAACAAGCCGCCAAGGAACTCGACCAGCTAGATAAAACGGCCCAACAGCACCCCGATTGGCTTAACTTACGCATCCAGGCGGCTCGTGACTCTCAAGACTGGACTGGCGTCGTTCGCTACAATCAACAGAACATAGACCGTCAACCCGAAGCCAGTTTGCAAACCCTTAAATTGCAGGCGGATGCTTGGTTGCATCTGGAAAACTATCCCAAGGCGCTGGCTATTATCGAATCACTCGGCAAACAATTCCCTCAAGACGTGGGATTGACCCAGGATCGTGCCGTATTACTGGCCAGAACAGGTAGAAATCGTGAAGCGTTGCTTATTATAAAAACCATCGATGCGAAAGAAGCACCGGACTACGTCATTCGAACAGCGATAACAACCTGTCGCGAGTTAAAAGAAACTGAACTTGCACTGAAGCTGGTCGCCGCAAAAATAAGCCAACAACCTCGAAATGCTGAATGGAAAATTCGCCGCGCCCAATTATTGGTCGATCTAGGCAAAGCAGGTCAGGCCGCTAAGGAATTGGAAAAAATCAGGGAAACCCGACACCAGTATCCTGACTGGTATGACGTGCGCATCTATGCGGCTCAGGTCACTGAAGATTGGATGTCGGTTTTACGCTACAGCCAGGAGAAATTGGAAAAACTCAATCAACCGGATCTTTCTGTATTGGGATTAAAAGTGGATGCATTGATTCATCTTGGCGCCGCCCATGCGGCCGAGCACATCTTGGATAAATACCCTGAATTGCGTAACAATAAAAGAAAACTGGACGTCACAGACCGGCTTACAGCAGTTGATCTGCATTGGAGCGGTTATGCTGCATTGACGATGGAAGAGCGTATCCAGCGTGCCGAAGCGGTGATTGATCGTTTGGCTAAATACAGCGCACCAACCACCCTGCCACGCAAGCTGGCCTCTTTAAAAGTGATTGCTTTACATAATGCCAATCGCTGGCAGGAGGCTACCGAGCTGTATGAGGATCTTGAAGAGCACGATAAACTTCCCTCTTATGTGACGATCGCGATTGCAGGTTCTTATCTGGCTTTAAAACAGCCCGATCTTGCCCATGAACTGTATCAGCAAATGTGGGAAGCCGGATTTAAGGATGAAGAGGTGAGCAGTGGACTTTTTTACTCACTGGTCGAAGAAGAAAATTTTACGGACGCCTATGAACTCATCGACGGCCTTGCCCGTGAAGAACCTGTATGGAGGTCTTATGTAGGCACTCCAAGCCCGGTAGAAAACGGGCGTGAATTGGATTTAGTCATGATGGGAATCAATGCTCGGTATTTTGCTGACCAGTTGAGCAAATCCTGGAATTGGATCGACCAATTGGAACAGGCCGCTCCTAGCAACAATTGGATTCGAGAAATGCACGCTAACATTGCGCTTGCTAGAAACTGGAGGCACCAGGCGCTGGCAGAGTTCAAGACCGCCGCGGCCATCAATCCCGAATCCACCGCAGCTTTGACTGGCATCGCCAGTAGTCAATTGCAAATGGGAGCCTTCAAAGAAGCTGAAGCCAATTTGTTGGATTTAGAGACCAAGTATCCACAAACTCCGACAGTCAAACAGTTGCGTAAAGATTGGGACGTTTACCAGATGGCTGAATTATGGAGCGATTTTCAATACAATCACAGCAATGGCCCCGAACTGAATGGTGCCGGAATTCTCGCCACAAGCGAACTATACGGTTCCCCTTTTGCCTACAATTGGAGACCGGTGTTACAAGGGCGTTATGCTTGGGGTGAGATTCTGGAAGGCGAAACCTATCTTGCTTATATCGGAGTGGGTGCGGAGTACCGTTCTCCAAACTGGGAACTATTGGCGAGCGGGGGTTATGTGCAATCCCTCTTGAAAGACACTGCCTCTGGTAATCTTCGCGCTACTTGGTTTCCGCAAGACCAGTGGACACTCAGCGGGGAGTATTCGACCTTTGATCTCGACATGCCTCTGCGAGCTCTTTGGTATGGGATCACCGCTGACCGTATCGGGGCATCACTGAGTTACCGCTGGCATGAAAGCCGGTTATTCCGCGTCAGCCTCGCGCGATCCAATTTCACTGACGATAATGAACGCTGGATGGCAGATGCTAGTCTTCGTCAGCGCTTGATCGACATCCCTCATCTGGATGTGGATGCTATATTGAGTGTTTATGGTTCACAAAATTCTTCGCGCAATGCCCCTTATTTTAATCCTGAACAAGATTTAGCAAGCGCGCTCGGCCTTGACACCGAACATATATTATGGCGCAGCTATGACCGGACATGGGTTCAACATATAACGTGTCAATTAGGATGGTACGATCAAAAAAACTATGCCAGCGACTGGACCGGCAGGATCGGATACGAACAACGCCTGACCCTTTACCCTGATTGGGAACTGGTCGCCGGGATCAATGCTGGTCGTCGGGTATATGATGGACACCCCGAGCCTTTTTTCGGATTTAATTTTTTGATTCATGCACGGTTCTAATCATATCCCCCCGGTTACAGAACACGGAAGCAAACGTTTAGGTTCGCGGCCTCGTTGCTGGATGCGCCTGCTCACTTTCTGCGCTCTCTTTTCCTGGATAATAGAATCGGCCATAGCCTCCGAACAGAATTTCAGCGTTCTCTCTTATCATGACGTGGTTCTAACTCGCAGTGAATTAAGCGAAGACTCGGTTACCCTTGATCATTTGGTTAACCAGTTTGAATGGTTGCTTGCCCACCACTATCATCCTGTCAGCGTAACAGATATTTTGAAAGCCCGTGCCGGCGAAAAACCCTTGCCCTCCAAATCCGTCCTGCTTACTTTTGATGATGGGTATCAGTCTTTTTACAGCCTGGTTTTCCCCTTGTTAAAAGCTTATCAATACCCGGCGGTATTAGCTTTGGTAGGATCCTGGATGGAAGTCGGCGAAGATGGAACGGTGAACTACGGCAAAGGTCAAGTGCCTCGAAATACTCTGATCTCCTGGGATCAAGCACGCGAGTTGGATCAATCCGGCTTGGTCGAAATCGCATCGCACAGCTACCAGCTGCATGGAGAAGTGAACGCCACGGCTCAAGGTAATGGACTGGCTGCTGGAGCCACGCTTACTTACAATCGCCAAAACCAGAATTACGAATCCCAGGCAAACTATCGGGCACGTGTGCAAAGTGATCTCAAACAAGCCCAAGCCAATCTGAATGAGCGCATTGGCCATTCAGTCCGCGTGCTCGTTTGGCCTTATGGTCGCTACACTGACATTGCGGTTGCTGCTGCTGAAAAAGAGGGGTTTTCAATGGCGCTGACCCTCAATCGCGAACAAGGACGGCTCGACGACCTCATGCACACGGGACGAAATTACGTGTGGAGAAACCCTACCACACTGGAATACAGAAATTTCCTCGATCAACCTTTGGAAAAAATCGTTGGACGTTTCCCTTTGCTCGAAATGCAATCACTGATTGAAAAAGACCCACACAGTGAAGAACGCTTGGCAAAGTGGCTGGAAAGGTGTTCCCAGATGAAACCCGATGGTGTTTGCATCCGCCCCTATGAACTTCGGGATGGGGTGGTAAAAGCTTTTTTTCCAAGCCAACAGCTGGAAGTATCACAAGACCGTTTGCTCAGAACCATTTGGCAAACACGGACACGTGGGCAAACCCGCTCTCTTTTGTGGTTATGTAATGACCGCCCTTCATGGAAATGGGATGACAGAAAAATGATCAAAACCTGGCCTGAAATAGGTCCTATGTCTCCCGTGTTTGCCGTCGTGATCGGTGGGCCTGAGCTGTCACCAGCGCTGCTCGCTTTACCATGGAACCAATACAGCGCCCTCCATCAAAAAATATCCGGTGAGTCTCCAACTATGAGGCGTCACCGACGCCAAGTATGTTTAAACAAAAATCAACGTTCACCATCTCTCGCTCAACAGACTTTAAAAAATCTCGAAGCTTTTCAACAATGGCAACCCTACAGCCAAGTCTATCTACAAATATCCTGGCAGCAGGCACGCGCTATGAGCGAAGATGAACTTCACCATCTATTGATGGTATTTGACCGCTTGGTTTTGGACGCGCGCGGACTTTCCCAGCGGGACTTGAAAAAGGATATTCGCCAAAAACCTTTGCAAAACAATCTTGCCAAATATGGGCAGGTACTGGTGGATTTTAAATACAATGATCGGGGCTTCGCCAAACTCGGCTCGCACCGCCTGACAGATAAACTCAAACTCATTGAAGGTCTGGGCATGGTCAGCTGGATTTATGATCACGATTGGCCGCTATCAGGGCAGCCTGCTCTCAAACAGGTCCGGCCTATGATAAGCGCCGAGGGTTTTCCCTGGAATGATCCGGAATTTAGAATTTGGTCTGAAGTTGAGAAAAAGGAGGGCCCTTGATATGACTTTGGATTTACAACAAATTGTAACCGAGCTGCAACGTTTCATCTGGTTATACCCTTTTGTGATGGGTTGGTTCTGGATCACAGGAGGGATTTTGTATTGGCTGTTACGTGAAAGATCAGCGGGTCGGCCATCAGAGGTTCCCGAAATGAAAGAGTGGCCCAGAGCCGCGGTCATTGTTCCTTGTTTTAATGAAGAGGAAACCATCGCCGATACCATCGGTGCGCTTTCCCAACTGGATTACCCCGATTTTGAAGTCATCGCAGTCAACGATGGTTCGAGTGACAAAACCGCTTACCTTCTGGAACTACTCCAGCAACAATACGAATTCCTTCGAGTAGTTAATCTAGTCCACAACCGGGGCAAAGCATTAGCGATGAGGGCCGGAGTAGCCGCAACGGATGCAGAATATGTCATCTGCATTGATGGTGACGCTTTGCTGGAGCACAACGCCCTGAGCTGGTTGGTTTACAGCCTGACTCTGAGACCAAATATCGGAGGAGTGACGGGCAATCCGCGTATTCGCAACCGCCGAACGCTGTTAGGGCGATTACAAGTTGGTGAATTCTCCTCCATTATCGGACTGATCAAAAGAACCCAATCTGTTTATGGTCGTGTATTTACCGTATCGGGAGTGGTTTGCGGTTTCCGCAAAAGAGCTCTACACGAAGTGGGATACTGGGGGATGGACATGCTAACCGATGATATTGATATCACCTGGCGCTTACAAGAAGGTGGCTGGCGAATTCGCTATGAACCTAATGCGATATGCTGGATCCTGATGCCGGAAACCTTACGTGGTTTATGGAGTCAACGCTTGCGCTGGGCACAGGGTGGAGCAGAAGTCATTCTCAAACGATTGGCCGAAGGAACTAAAGGTCGTTCTTGGAGAATGCTGCCCATCGTAGCCGATTATTTTATCAGTATCATCTGGGCACATATCACCATAGCGATTTTCGCGCTTTGGTTGATTTCCCTATTACCTTTTGTATCTCTCCCTTTCCAATTACATGGCCCGATCCCTTCACATTGGGGGCTCATTCTGGCCGCCACCTTTTTTATCCAATCATTTGTCAGTATGACTCTTGAACACCGTTATGAACGGCGCTTATTCCGGTTTTTGGGATGGTTGATCTGGTACCCCACCGCCCACTGGATGCTTTCGATGCTTACTTCCATTGTAGGTTTATACCGAGCTCTCATTTTTGGCAGAAAAAAACATGCGACCTGGGTCAGCCCTGATCGTGGAGTTTAAACAGCTATAATATCATGAGCACCAGCCAATCTGACACTTCCAAAATGAAGCCTATCCTTCCAAAAAAACCCTTGTTGCCTAGATCAAACGGCGGGCAGGATCGTTTGGCTTGGGCATTAAAACGAGGCTGGTTGAAACCTAGCAACCGCCACTTAACCATTTTTGTGATTGAGACCCGCAAGGGTTTGCCAATGAAAATTCGAATCAGGGATTGGATTCTTATGACCTTAGCCTGGGGAGCTTGGATATTGTTAATACTGGATGCTGCCATTAATAATCCTGAAGAAGCTGGGCAGCTTATCGGCCCGGGATACTGGTCTCCTGATTTGGTTCAAGAGCTTCTTTTCAGCTTGATTGTGGTGACTTCACTGGTTTTGCTACTTACCTTATTCGGTGTTCACAGTCTTTATCGTTTTCGGAACCCTAGAAAGATCATTCAAGAACCCTTGTCTTTGAATACGGAAGAACAAGCCAAATGCTGTGGGCTTAGTGTGAGCACAATGAAGGATTGGCGCATGGCCAGGGAAATTAAAGTCGAAATCAACGATGAGGGGCTAATGAAAAGTTATGAAATTTTTCCTCAAGGCCCTCCTGAGGGTTTGATTATATAACTTTCCATTAGTGACCCCATTTAAACCTTGCGTCGGTTAGCAACAATAGCTTCTACTCCGCTATACAGAGCTGGAAGTAACAACAGCGTCAGCAGGGTCGAGGACACCGTGCCGCCGATCACCACCACAGCAAGCGGCTTCTGAATCTCCGAACCCGGGCCTGTAGCAATAAGCAAAGGCACCAGACCCAGTACCGTCAAAATGGCAGTCATCAATACAGGTCTCAGGCGGTTGCCGGCTCCCCGCTGCGTGGCCGTATCAATATCCAGGCCGTCTATTTCACGCAACTGATTGAAATGGTTGACCATCACCACGCCATTCATAATGGCGAGACCAATCAGGGCAACAAAACCAATCGAAGCTGGAACCGACAAATAGAAGCCTGAGAAATACAGGGTCAAAATTCCTCCCACCAAGGCAAAGGGGATGTTGAGCAGAATCAGGAGCGCTTGTCTTATCGTTCCGAACGTTAAAAACAGAATGATGAAAATGACAAATAACGATACCGGCACCACCACTTGCAGGCGAGCCGAGGCTCTGGCCTGATTTTCAAACTGACCGCCGTACTCAATAAAATAACCGGCAGGCAGATCGACTTTTTCCTCTATCAGCTCACGCAACTCAGTGACAAATCCCACCACATCGCGGTTCTGGACGTTGGCCTGCAGAACGACCACCCGATTGCCATCCTCTCGATCAATCTGATTGGGCCCATCCACTTCCGTGATTTGGGTCACATCACTGAGATAAACCGGATGCCCATCGGCGGCAGCCAAACGAAGGTTGCCAATTGCTTTGGCTGAACTGCGTTGCAGAGAAGGGTAACGCACCAATACAGGGATGCGTTTATTACCCTCGATCACCTCGGTGACTACTCGTCCGCCGACCGCTTGACTGACCAGATTATTTACCTGCTGAACCGTGATTCCCAATCGAGCCGCTTCGGCGTGGCGCATGCCAATGCTTAAATAAAGCTGGCCTTCCAGCGGGGTTCGCTGTACATCGATCGCGCCAGTAACCGCATTGACCAAAACCTCGATTTCCTTCGCTTTTTGATCAAGGGTTCCCAAATCGTCACCCGATAATTTGATCGCCACCGCCGAGGTGACTCCCGATATCATTTCCGAGACCCGCATATCAATCGGTTGAGTGAAGCCGTAAAGAATACCTGGGAAAGTATCGAGTACCTTGCGGATTTTATTTTGCAAACCTTCAACGCTGCCACTCTCCCATTCATGTCGCGGTTTGGTCACCAAAAACACATCGCTTTCATTCAGGCCCATAGGATCAAGCCGCAGTTCATCGGATCCGAGCCGGGATACGATGCCGGTGATCTCAGGCAATTCGAGTAACTTTTGTTCTATTTGGTTATCAATTTCAATCGAACGCTGCAATGAAATGGTTGGCAGTTTTTCAAATTGAACCAACATGGTTCCTTCATCGAGAAAAGGGAGGAACTCGCTGCCGATCCGGGTGCCCAGCAGAAGGCTCAACAAAACGATCACCGTTCCACTGATAATTGCGGTTTTTCTTTTACGCATCACCAGTTTCAACAAAGGAGTGTAAGTGGCTTGCAAAAGGCGTACCACGATGTTGTCTTTGGCATTGGACGGCTTCATTAACAACGAAGCAAATACTGGAATGACCGTTAAGCTTAATAACAGGGAGACCAGTAAGGAAATACCAATCGTTTGCGCTAAGGGGCGGAATAGTTTCCCTTCGATACCGGTCAAAGCCAGGATAGGAAACAAAGACACGGCGATAATCAATACGCCGGCAAAAATTGGCGGTGCTACTTCTTTAGCTGCGTGCAGCACAATTTTTGCTTTGCCATGTTTATGATCGTGATGAAGCTGACTATGAATATTTTCGATCATGACCACTGCAGAGTCGACCAGGATACCTACCGCGATTGCGATGCCTCCGAGAGACATCAAATTTGCAGTTAATCCGGAAAAAAGCATCACCACAAAAGTGCCAAGCACAGTGAGCGGTAGAATAATGCCGACACAAATCGCCGAGCGTAGATTTCCTAAAAACAATATCAGAACGATCAATACCAGGACCACTGCCTGGATTAAAGCATTGCGCACCGTTGCCACGGAAGCGGTGATGAGCTCGGAACGATCATAAAAAGGCACAATACGAACCCCCTCCGGCAAAGCCGTTTTGATATCCTCCAAGGCGGCTTTGACCGCTTCGACTGTTTTGCGCCCGTTGGCTCCGCGACGATTGAGCACCAATCCTTCGACGGCTTCGCCTTTACCATGCGCAGTGACCGCTCCATAACGGGTGAGCGCACCGAGTTTCACATCTGCCACATCAGAAATGCGGATGGGACGCTGATCGCGAACCGTGACCGATGTCGCTGCGATATCCTCGATAGTGCGCAGTTGGCCAATCGTTGTCACCAGCAACACTTCATCATTGCGCACAAAACGATCTCCTCCTGCATTAGCATTGTTATTCTTTAATGCCGAACTCAGATCATCAATATCCAGACCGTAGGCTTGCAGAGCTTCTGGCCTGGGAATCACGTGGAAACTGCGGACTTCCCCGCCCAGCGCATTGACATCGGCCACTCCGTTGACAGATAACAAGCGCGGCCGAATGATCCAATCGAGAACAGATCTCAATTCCATATTGCTGTAGTCGTCACCTTCGACCAGAAACATGTAGATGTCGGACAAGGGCATCGTGATCGGCGCCAATCCTCCCTCTACTCCTTCGGGCAAACCGGAAAGCACCTGGGTGATACGCTCCGAAACCTGTTGCCGCGCCCAATACATGTCCGTGCCATCGGCAAAATCGATAGTGATCACAGAAAGTGCGTATTTGGTAATAGAACGTAAAACCGTTTGTTTGGGAATTCCGCGCACCTCTATTTCCAAAGGGCGCGTGATACGCTGCTCCACTTCAGTCGGGGTCATGCCCGATGCCTTTACGATGACTTGTACCTGGGTATTGGAAATATCCGGGAACGCATCGATCGGTAGTTCCTTCCATGCGTAAACCCCGCCACCAATTAAAACGGCGGCAAATACCACAAACAAAAAACGTTGTGCCAATGCAAATTGAATTAGACTTGATAACATAGTAGTTAAATTTTTAAATTAAATGAGTGTTTGGACATGCTGCTTATTCATCACCTTGCATCATGAACTGGGCTTTCAGTTGCACCACATTTCGGCTAACCACGGTATCGTCCTTTTTGAGTCCAGAAAGAATGCGAACAAATTCTCCGTCACTGGCACCAGTTTTCACCGTTACCAATTGAAATTTGTCCTTAGCTTTTTGCACAAAAACAGCCTTGGCACCTTCGATATCAAATACCGCGTTGAGGGGCACCGCTAGAGCAGACGAGTTATCTGATGAGGAGTCACGCAATTGTACTGATACGGCGGTTCCAGGGCGCCATGTCCCTTTTATATTATCTAGCTCCGCGCGAACAAGAATCGTCCTTGTCACATCGTCAGCTATGGGTGCCACGTAAATTACCTTCGCGGTCGCAGAGCGTTGATCAATGGCAGTGGATAAATCCACGTTGGATCCAACTTTTACCGATCCGGCTTCTCTGATGGGAACTTTGATATCCACCCAAAGGTGGGAAAGATCAGCAATGGTAAAGAGCATTTGATCCGGCTTCACATCCGAGCCCAGGCGCACTTCTTTTTTAATAATAACACCGTCAGCGGGCGAACTGATTTCGTACTTGGTTAAATCCGCATGGTCGACCTGGTTAAGCAAACGATGTAATTCCGATTCGGGCAAATGCAGCAATTTTAATATTTGCAAAGAAGCCGTATGATTGATTTGCGCTATCCGGTAATCATGCTCCGCTTTCAGCAACAATTCTGACGAGCTGACTTTTTTCTCTACCAGTGATTGCTCTCGGGAATATGATTTTGTCGCATGTTCCATTTCGTGTTCCGCTTCAAAGTACTTGATCAGAGCCAGGGCATACTCCTGGCTTTCTATCTGTAACAATGAGTCGCCTGCTTTGATCACATCGCCCAAAGCCTGGTAGTCTTTGGAAACGATACCTGAGATACGTGGCACCACATCGTAAACACGGGTGGCATCCAGTTGGATAGCTCCGCTTACTGGTGTCGCTGCCGAAACCGGACGGTTGATCACTTTTCCAAACTCAAGATTTAGATTAACCAGGGATTCCCCGTTGATTTGAATGATAGATTCTTTTTTCTCCTTCACTTCTTCTGCGGCTTGAACCCTTGCAGTGAATGCAGGTGAAAATATCAATATGTAAATTAGAAAGGAAAATGCTTTGTTTAGATGTTTCATAATATAAAAGTAAAAGTTTGTGTTTTTGTTGTTCGAAGGTTGCGTCATCACAGAGCCTTTCCAGTGAGCGCTTCAATAGTGATGCGCGCTTGATGAAATTGTGCAAAGGCCTCGGTTTGCCGTTCGATGATGGCGGTGAGATTGCGTTGCGCCACCAGCAATTGAAGATAGGTGGTGCGACCTAAACGGTGGGATTCTTCGGTAGCCTTAAAACTATCCCGTGCTTTGGGCATCAACTCGGTCACAATCAAGCGACTTGCCATGTGGGAAACTGCGAGCTCGGAATAAGCCTGGGATAACCGCACCTGCAAACCTGCGAAGGCATTGGCGCGCTGTTGAGTGCCTCGATCGATCGACGCTTTCGCTTCAGCAATGCCTCCTTGATTGCGATTAAATAGTGGCAAGGGCAAGGACGCGCCCAGCACCAGTGCGCTTTCGTCTATCGAAGAATCCCGGCGGTAACCCAGTCCCAGACGTAAATTGGGAATTCTTTGTGATTTCTGGAATCCCAGACTTTTATGCGCAAGCTGCAAAGACGCTTCTGCCAACTCAAGGTCAGGATGATTTTGCAAACTGTCTTGGTACTTCACCAGCGATCGTAATTGAGCTGGTGGCGCGCTCAAAAACCCCACCGCCTTATTGAAATCCACTTCACTTTTGTTCCACAGTGCTGCCAATTGAATTCGTGCGATATTGGTTCTCTGAGCCGCAGTTTGATAAGACAGTCGGGCGTTCATCACGCTAAGCTCGGCCTGATTCAAATTGATGGAAGAACCCCGACCGCCCTCTACTTTTGCTTTAACCGCCTTGGCACTCTCTTCGGAAATACTAAGAATGTTCTTCCGATTCTGTTCCATTTGTTGGGCTTTCAACACCCCCACGAAGCGGCGGCCGACCTCTTCTAAAACCAATCTTTTACGTACTTCATAGGTCAGCGCCAGAGCTTTTCTCTCAGCTGTTTTTTCCGCCATGCCTGCACGCCTCTTTCCCCCTAAACGAAACAACTGACTGAGTCCGACGTTATAAGTCGCGCTATCAGTTCCACTATAGGCACCGCTGCCACCAAAATCCTCCAACTCGGTTTCCAATTGCGGATTCAGTAATAGAGATGCGGTTAATACCCGGGCTTCAGCCATGCGCATTTCCTGATCAAATAAATTGAGTGAAGGGTTACTGACCAAGGCACGAGCGAGAGCCTGATTGATGTTTAGGTTTTGATTAATATTATCTGCTGCCTGTAGCGGAAGCATGGTGAGCAAATATAAAGCCAGCCATGTTAGCCAAGGCTTGCATTTACTGCGAAAATTTAAGTTTTGAGTTTTCATGTTTATTTGTGTAAATTTTTGAAAAATTGTTTGGATGCTTCCTATGTCGAATTTTGACTGACAGGAAATGGACGCATGATACGCCTAGAAAGTACAGGAAGATTTCCTGCGGGAGGGTTCATCGGATCCGAACGGGATCTACGAATACATACGCTGGTCCGATGAAAGATCGGATCAGATCAAACAAGCATGATGCCATACAAAGTCTGCGAAGGCCGCTTGAGCGAATACGGCCTTTGACAGTCAGGCGGAGCCCGGCTGGAAATTAGACTGGGGGGATTGGAAAATCGAGTAGGCAAAATATCCAGCCCAGCCCAAGGGCAGGGAGAAGTTGCCTTAAAAATGTCAATCTGGTAGAGCACATTCGAAACCACACTCTGCTCTGCTGTTTTTAAGCTGGTATCATCACAATTGCAATCCACCGGGCTCGGACAGGCAGTCGGTGCGGTTAGAGTCGCCACGGGAACACTGTGATTTGCAGCGGCCGAACCATCCGGCGGAGCGTGCAATACATTGATGCCAAATGGAGTGAGTATTTGGCACAAACAACCCGGCAATATCAGATATACTCCGATATAAGCGCTGAATATGGATTTTAATATGGCCATGGGGTAGCCGCATATTCGTATGCGATGATATAGAATAGGCCAATCCATCAGCTTGTCAAATCAGGCTAAGTTCAGGTGCCTATTTCTTGTTATAAATGAAACAGGTTTGAGTCAGGATTTTATCCTGCTTTTTATAACTTAAGGCGCGCTCTGCTTAATAAACCAATGTGCGGAAATCGTTGACCCGGTGAAAGGTGATCAAGTTGGAGTTGTGGGCATTGACAGCATCAGCATCAGCAGTGCGCATCAAAATAACGAGATCGTCTCCATCAATGAGCATATTACCGCCGTGATGGGATTGTCCCAAGTTATCCACCGCAGCCACCAAGCCGGCAAAAACCCAATCCATTGCATTTTTAGAAAAATGCAGGGCCAAGCGATTTCTCTCCTGACTGGGCATGCCATAGCGCTTTGTCTGCAACTTATCCACCCGCCTCATGGAGTCGGTGGCCTGGGAGGAAATCATCCAATAAAGGCGTGTTTTTTCGTCATAAACGATATGAAACGAAACCTGGCCGCCGGGCAAAGGCACAAAAAGCATGGTTTGCCCCGACGGCGCTTTTTGCAAAGACACCGTGATTTTCTTGCTGTCACTGGCTTCCACGGCTTTGGCCAGACAAGCAATATTGGTGCGCCCTGAAACAGCTCGGGACAGCAGATGAAAGGTGCGCCCCGTCGGATCATACCATTGATGATTAGGGTCCTTGATCTGAATCAAATTGGTCTCGCCCCATCCCAATGGGCTCATATGGCGTCCGGGGCCATGTTGGCCTGCTTTATAAAAAGGAATTCCTAACAAATTGGGATCACCTTCCTGCTTGATTACTTGTTGGAAACCCAAGGCATTGGAGAAAGTCCACGCCGCGGGTTTTGTCAGATCGTCCTCCAAATTCGCCGATAATACGACCGGTGCAAACACGTGAGTCGGAAAACCACTGTCAATCGCTTCGGTGATTTGATCCATGACAAAATAAATCCGTCCATGGTTATAAACCGCGCTGCCCGGATGCGAATACCAAAGTTTGCCCGCGCTCAGCTTTACCGGCTGCGACCAGGTATTACCTTGATCCTCCGATTTTATGATTGTCAAATCATGTCGTCCCCCTATCACGTATAACGAAGATCCCGCTACAAAGGGAAAACAATCGATCATCGACACATCCTGGCGATGCTTCCATGTGCTGCCCCCGTCGTCACTGGTATGAACTTTCACCGTCCATGGTCGTTTTTTTCCAGACTTCGCCCCTGCTTTGAGCATACAAGCGATCAGCCGCCCTCCAGGCAAGCGTGCCAGCGCAGGGCAATAGCCGATTTCATTTTTTTGATCCGCGGTTTTCCAAACCACACTGTAATCATTCGCTAGGGCTTTTTGTTCCAAGCGGGTTTTCGCTTGATTGTGAATAGCTCCCGCGTTTGATTTAGCTGCTGCAAGTGATTCAAACAGCTCTGGTTGATCAAAATACAAAGCATACAAATGCAAGCCCACCACAGTGAACAAATAGTGGGTTTCAGCGGCAGCGATTTTGTCCAAATCCACCGTAGTGAGCATTTTCCAGATCGCTGGCAAATTCTCCCGGATTAATGACTCTTGCTCACTCTGCAGCACCATGTGGTAACCACCCAAGGGAAAACGCACATGGGCCAAGGCTCCCATACCGCCGTCTTTGCCTTCGAGCATTTCCGGTTTGAACTTTTCCCAGGCAGACGCCGCTCCGTGCAATTCTTCATCACCCCAGGCAAAGTTTTTTTTCACTCGTTGCCAGATTTCTGTAGCTTGAAATTTTCTGTACATCGGCCCGGGAAAATCCCGTGCCAACTGCATCTCGGTGGATTGCTGCAACAATCCGCCGATCACTTTTTTGCGTTGCCCGTCTTTTTCGAAATGATACCAGGCATTGACCCGGAATGCATTTTGGTTAGCATAAATCGGATGGCCGTTGATTTTGATATGCGGCCCCGGGTGCACCGCCTGCCAGCGCTTGCCAGCTGCCTCTTTAAGAAAAAATTCATACTGCTGCAACCAATGCTCGTCACCTGTTCCGTAATACAGTGCTAATACAGCAGGTAATAAAATCGACACATGATTGGAATTGTACCCCCGCCAGGAAAAACCCACATGTGATTCCGTCACCCCGTCAGCCCGTTTGATCGACCAGTCATTGCCCTCCAGACGCCGCCCGACTTTACCCAGGGATTGTTTGATCCAGGCTTTTTCCTCATTACTTGCCAGTGTAGAATTGGCATAAAGTGCCAGACTGATTATATAGGTGGTGTGCTGATCCATCGAAGAATCATCGAACCAGGCCGACATATTATCCGGATGCGGGCCGCGTGGCACCAAACCCTCTTGTGCTGCTTTATCAGGCTTCGGATGGGTTTCCGGCAGTGATCCGATCAACTTCAAGGCCGCAAAACACTTGCCGATTTCCTTTTTTAAAAATGGATCCGGACGGGCTTCATAAGCGTCCAACAGCGCGGCTAGAATATGACCCGTGTGCAAACCGGTATCCGCGATGCGTGACCCATAACCCCAGGGTTTCGGTTTTTCCGCCAATACATCAGCCGGAGAAGTCCATGAGTCCTTACTGCTCAGTCGCGATCCATAAAGCACCCCTGTTTGTGGATGTTGAAACTCGGCAAAATATTGTTTGGCCTGAGAAAAAACTTGATCGATGACCTCTTTTTCGCTGACTAAAGAATCAGCGGCAGTGGTACTGGATAGGAAAATAGAAACAAACAAGAGGGAGTAAATTGTTGAGAATTTCATAATCACCTTAATTTTAGCATTGTTATGGCAAGTGGTCACTTCCGAATTCTCGCGCTGAACCTAACGCTGTCTTCCATAAGTTCCCTAGTGACAAAACTTGAAAAGAAGCCATCATAGCTTTTCTTTATCTAGGGTTGGCTCTTTACAGCCAACGCTAGCTTCGATGTGTTGCACCTTCCTCCTCATCTTAAAACTAATCCCCCCACTTGATAATGACGGACTTCAGCTATCTCTACCAAGGGCTTTGCGCTATGTCCAAAGCGCATAAAGCCAATACAATGGCTGGGCACCTCGGCGCGGCAACAGTCGCCGGGTATTTTTTCGGTGAGGATCAAGGCCATCTCGATGTTAAAGTGAACAAAGCTATAACAGGTGAATTAGATCGCATTATCGATGGCGAAGAAGGATTTTGGTACCAACCAAAAAAGGCTGGCATCAGTATCAACGAGCTTTTTTCTCCACTAGCAAAGGAGGATAGTCAAAAAGAACAAATTGATGAAATCGCCACCGCGCTTTCCGCTAACATAAATAAAACCCGTCAATCCGGGCACAATGTCATTTTTGCTTCCATTGCTCTGCGGGCTTTGCACGATCACCCGGAATTTGCCACACCTGCCATGATAAGTGGTATCCGCAAGTTGATCGAAGGTTTTAACGGCGCGCATCCTGGACGTGGTTATTATGGAAAGAAGAAAGGCTGGATCAATGGAGATAAAGTAGCCCTGACTGCCGATAATGATTTCCCACCATATTCATCCGAAGAAACCATGGCAGAAGTCGTGGTGGATCATCTGATCACTTCCGCGGCAAAACATCGGCAAGGTTTTGGTGGTTTTTTTCATATCATCAACCACGCCAACGCGCTGACCGAACTGTCGGCTCTAGGATACAAACAGCTAGCCAGGCAAGGCTTGGCCGGCCATCACCATCACCTGCGGTTGTATCTCTCACTGCCTGATCTCAGCGCTGAGCTAGGAACTTTGGAAAAGGCAAATCACGACCCACGCACACCTGAATACTGGAATCCTGAGCGTATCAAATCGGATCAATGGTCCGCCTGGTTGACCCACCGGATCAAAACTCTTTACGGATTTTTCAATTTACTCGAACAAATCAACGATCCTTCCAAGAAGAAAGCCGCAGAACAACAGTTTCTCTATCTGATGGCTTGAACATGTTAATATTCCCCTAATCAAACCTTATGAAACTTCCCCTTATTCTATCAGCCATTTTCATCTTTGCCGGCGCTATATTTTTCACTACGGCAAAAGAACCCGAAAAAACGGCTACAGAAAACAAACAAGTCCGTGTCGCGGATCCTGAATTTGTTGACCTCTTCAACGGCGTTGATCTCAGCGGCTGGGTGGATGTCAATACTTCTCCCGAAACATGGTCGGTTCGGGATGGTATGTTGATCTGCTCCGGACGTCCCATCGGAGTGATGCGCTCTGAGCGACAATACGAAAATTTCATCCTGATCGTTGAATGGCGACACATGGAGGCCGGCGGCAATTCGGGGGTTTTCCTATGGAGTGACGCCATTGCAGACCGGGAGGACACCTTGCCCAATGGCATGGAAGTGCAGATGCTCGAACTCGATTGGCCCAAACTGCATAAAAAGAAGGACGGCAGTCTGCCTCCGGTGGCCTATGTGCACGGCGAGCTTTTTGGCGCCGGCAGCCTGACCGGAGTTCCCGACAACCCCCGTGGCAAACGCAGTCAATCGATCGAAAACCGCTGTAACCCCCGCGGTGAATGGAACCGTTATGTGGTGGTGGCCGTTGATGGAACGGTCAAACTTTCTGTGAACGGAAAATTTGTCAACGGTTTCCAAAAGGCCTCGGTGCGAAAAGGTTACCTCTGTCTCGAATCCGAAGGCGGACTGATTCACTTCCGAAAAATCCGCCTGATGGAACTGCCCGGTGGCATGGCAGATGAAAGCAATACCGCCAAATTGATCGAATGAAGCTTTGTGTTAAGGCCCAAAGGGTCTTGAAATGGTATAAGCTTTACCTGGAGGGTAATCTCCGCTTCATTGACAGAGTGTTTACCCCCCATCTGTCACGAGTTTTACATAATCGCTGCTGCCTGCGCTATCTGGTAGTGTTTGGTCTGCTGCTCAGCAGTCCCTGGGTGTGGGCACAAAACGACTACAAACGCTTCTTTGATGAACAGAATATCCCTGCCGTCCGCGAATTATTGGCCGGCGGCAAATATGATCTGGTCGAACGTCTTTGTGAATACGCCCAGTCAAAAGGCCAACCCTCTCCTGACTGGGAAGTGATGCAATGGCAGGCCATCGCAGCCCAGGGGCGGATCGCCGACGCTTTTGAAAAAGGACAACAAAGACTGGATTCTCCTACCGGACAAAACCTGCCCGCTCTGATCGTGCTCTACCAACTGGCCGGGCAAATCGGCAAACAAGCAGAAGCCACCGATATCCTACAACGCATCAATCAGGTAGCTTTAGTCAAAAAACGCAAGGATCGCAGCGCTGCCGACTTGGTCGCTCTAGGCAAAGCCGCCTCAGCCCTCGGGGCCGACCCCGGTAAGGTGATCAGTCAATACTTTGAACCAGCCAAAAAGAAAAAATCTGCGCCGCCGTTTAACAATCTGGTTCCGTACGACGTGGTCTCCGCTT
Organism: Verrucomicrobiota bacterium; assembly: GCA_024277195.1. Classification (GTDB taxonomy): domain Bacteria; phylum Verrucomicrobiota; class Verrucomicrobiia; order Verrucomicrobiales; family DEV007; genus JAADHD01. Next base: position 29,014 of record JAJRVS010000123.1, read on the forward strand.
ACCAGGCCATCGGCAATCTGGCCTTGGAAAAATCCGACTTTAACAAGGCCGCCAAGGAGTTTTCCGCCGGACTCAAACTCGCCCCCAACCACCCCGACCTTCGTTTTGGTCTGGCCCAGGCATTTTATCCTGATGACCAAAAAAAATCCCTCAGCCACCTCAACCGCACCTTGCAGCTTAATCCGCTACACCAGGGAGCCCTACTCTTGTTCGCCCAACACGCTATTGGCGCGGAAAACTACATCGAGGGCGAGACCTATTTGAACCGTGTTCTGTCGATCAATAAAAGTTGCCCGGAAGCCTGGGCAATGAAAGCGGCGCTGGCAGAATTAAGCTCGGCGGACTCCAAAACAACGGCTCTTTATCGCAAAAAAGGCTTGGCCTTGTGGAAAAAAAATCCAGTGGTGGATCACACCATTGGAAAAATCCTCACCCGCGCTTACCGCTTTGAAAAAGGAGCACAACATCAACGTCAGTCTCTCAGACTAGATACTCACTTTCAGAACGCCACCTTGCAGTTGGCGGATGACCTGTTGCGCCTGGGTGATGAAAAAGAAGCCTGGAAACTCGCTGCTGCTGTCGCTGAAGCAGATCCCTATAACGTAGCTGCCTACAATTTAGGGCTGTTACAAGCCGAGATGGAAAACTTCACCACCATCGAAACATCGGACTTCACCATGCGCCTGCCAAAAAACGAAGCCTCAATCTATGGCGACCAGGCTTTGTTCCTGCTCAGTGAGGCCAAACAAGTGCTGTGCCAAAAATATCAACTCGAACTCAAGGATCCTATTTTGGTCGAATTTTTCCCTAACCAACAGGACTTTGCCATTCGTACTCTGGGTAATCTTGGTGGAGCCGGCATCCTGGGTGCGTGTTTTGGTTCCGTCATCACCGTCAACAGTCCGGGTGGGCTCGCTGCCCAATCCAACAACTGGGAAGCCACCCTGTGGCACGAATTCTGTCACGTGATCACCCTGACCCTGACCAATAACCGCATGCCGCGCTGGTTGAGCGAAGGCATTTCTGTTTACGAAGAACGACAGCACAACTCCAACTGGGGACAAAAAATGAGCCCTCGATATCGCAAAATGATACTCGAAGAAGAGGTTCTCACCCCGATCAGCCACTTAAGCGCGGCTTTTCTCACCGCCAAGGACGGAGAACATCTGATGTTTGCCTATTACGAATCCTATTTGTTTGTCGACTACCTGATTGAAAATTTCGGCCAGCAATCTTTACTCAAGATTCTCAAGGATTTGGGAGACGGGGTGCTGATCAATGACGCCATTGCCAAGCACACTTTACCGATGGAAGACTTGGAATTGGCCTTTGCAAAAAACGTGATAACCCTGGCGCTTAATCTCGGCCCTGGCGTTGACTGGAGTGACCCCGATGCCAAAGAAGTCGATCTCAGTTTGCCTGCAGCTGTGGAAGTTTATAGCAAGCTACACCCCGATAATTTTCGCGCTCGCCAAATTCACACTGCTAACTTATTGTTAGAAGAACGCTGGAAAGAAGCTGCGCAATCCGCCCTGTGGATGATCGAACTTTACCCAGAGTACATTGACGCTGACAACGCTTATGAAATGAAAGCCGCTGCCCATCGCGCCCTGGAGCAACCCAAACAGGAAGCCGCCGCCCTGCGGGAACTGGTCTGGCGTTCTGCGGAAGCCTTGCCCGCCAAACTACGGCTCATCGACATCGATTTGGAATCACAGCAATGGCAACAAGTGATCGATCATTCCAAACGAGTTCTGGCGATCAACCCTTTTTTAAAACCTGCGCACTGGAGTCGCGGACAAGCTTGGGACGGACTTGGAGAAAAAGAAAAAGCCGTTGCTTCATACAAACGGTTACTAAAATTAAAACCCGCCAACCCTGCTGAGGTCAACTATCAGCTTGCCCGTTCACTGCAACACAGTGACCCCGGGCAAGCCAAATACCGGGTGCTCGATGCCTTGGCCGATGCCCCTAGATACAAGGATGCCAGGGTGCTGTTGCTCGAACTGGCTGAAAATAATGAAAAATAATCCGCCAATATTAGCTTTGCTCTGCTTGTCGTTCATCTTCGGCGCAGGTCTTTGGTTATGGGCGCAGGAAGTCTCCATGCCAGGTCTCGCCGCTCGTCCGGCTGGAGCGACCAATTTTGGAACCAAAGACGCTGAAGTGCCCGAAGACCCACGCGATGCTTTTGGCGGGCAACTGCAGGATTTTCCTATATGGGAAACCAGTAAAGAGCTGCCCAATGACGTTTTCACCTTCGCCCGTCTGCGTTACAACTCCGGCATGTGGCAACAACGGCGCCCCAAGTGGCTGATCGACTACCCCGATGCCGATTTGAATTTTTCCTACCGCTTGCAACAGCTAACTTCTTTAGAGGTCAACCCCAAAGGTGCCATAGTGGACATCAACGAAGAACAGTTGTCTCACTACCCCTTTGTTTACATGATCGAACCGGGTAATATTTATCTGACCGATGACGAGGCCCGTATTCTGCGCGAGTATTTACTTAATGGAGGATTCATCATGGTCGATGACTTCTGGGGCGATGATGAATGGGCGGGATTTTATCAGGGGCTCAAGCAAATATTTCCAGACCGGGAGCCTGTTGAGTTGGAACTTGACCATCCTATTTTCAACATGGTTTTCAAGATTGATATGAAACCGCAGATCCCTGCAGTCGGAATCGCCATGATGGGACGTGAGCGTGGCATCACTTACGAATGGAACAAACCCGGCACCGAAACACCTCATTACCGTGCGGTTTACGATGATGAAGGTCGCATGTGCATGGTCATTTGTTTTAATACCGACCTCGGTGATGGTTGGGAAGAAGAAGGGACGGACCCCTGGTATTTTAAAACGTTCTCGGAAAAATACGCTTACCCACTCGGTATCAATATTGTTTTTTATGCGATGACACATTGAGGGGGAAGAAGTTAGCATTTAGAAATTAGGAGATAGGATTTTTTATTACCATGGATGATAAGTCGGAAAATAAAGTGATGTCAGAACGCGAATTGGTTGAGCAATTAGCGCAAGCCCATAAAGCAATTGGCAAAGAACTCAGCAAAGTGATCGTCGGTCAGCACGAGGCGGTTGAGCAAATGCTGATCGCTTTGTTATCAGGCGGGCACTGTTTGATCACCGGAGCACCGGGGCTCGCCAAAACCCTGTTGGTCAAAACTTTATCGCAAGTGTTCCACTTGTCCTTTCACCGTATCCAGTTCACCCCCGATCTGATGCCCTCCGACATCACCGGCACGGAGATCCTCGAACAACGTGATGATGGCCAACGAGAACTGGTTTTCAGCCGTGGACCGATTTTTGCCAACATCGTATTAGCCGATGAAATCAACCGCACTCCGCCGAAAACCCAGGCCGCCTTGTTGGAGGCGATGCAGGAGCATCAAGTTTCCGTAGCAGGAAAAACGATGCCACTGGAAGAACCCTTTTTTGTCCTCGCTACCCAGAATCCGATCGAAATGGAGGGCACGTATCCACTGCCCGAAGCCCAGCTCGACCGCTTTATGTTCAACATTGTGGTCAAATACCTCAGTGAAGATGAAGAGGTCAGCGTGGTGACCAAAACCACTGCCGGTTCGGATGAAAAAGTGCAGCCACTTTATACCGGAGAACATTTGATACAATGTCACCAAATTGTTCGTCAAGTTCCTGTCGCCGAAGAAGTGGTACGCTACGCCGTCTGCCTCGCCGCCGCCTCACGGCCCGGACAAGATGGCACCCCTGACTTCATCAATGAGTGGGTCAACTGGGGAGCTGGCACCCGAGCCGGGCAGTTCCTCATCCTCGGTGCCAAAACCCGGGCGCTGTTGGAAGGACGCACCCATGTCACCTTCGCTGACATCCGCGCACTGGCCCAACCCGTGTTACGACACCGCATTTTGATCAACTACCGCGCCGAAGCAGAAAACATCAATGTCGATCAAGTGATCGAACGCTTGTTGGAAGCCGTTGCTGAGAAGAGCTGATCGGGCTTAATTCGTATAAGTTGACTATTTAACAAACTTAAGACATAATTCCTCTAAGTGAATCTGGGTCGTCGCAGATATTCAGATCTAACTAAAGTTTTGCCTTTAGTTGCTCCAACAAAACCTTCCTTGTAGAAAACACAATTAACATGGGCTTTTCTTTTCGCAGTCTCTACGCTGATGACCAAGACACACCAGTCCGTCGTGTTTCGGATTCGATCAGAACCAGTGAACGGCTTTCTCCAACCCTTGCTCGGCGATCACTCGATCCTACAGCTGAAGCTCGCAGCCAATCCATGCCTACTGGCATTCCCGGACCACTCAAGTCCGGTCCAATAAGCCAAATCCCTGCAAAACCGGCTGATGCCCCAATTGCAGTGCAGGTGAAAACTCCTGAACACCGCGACGAGGACAGTGTTTTCTATTCTCTGGACAGCTTGCAAGCTGAATCAACTGTAGAACCCCCCCTTCAGAGCTCACAGCAAACGGCCGTACTGACACGCGAGCCAGAAACGGTCACTCTAGAGCAACCCCTAACTTATCCAGACAATTCTAGCGTAGTTGCAAATGATCACTGCGACGCTCAAATCCAATTGCGGGCGATTTTTTCGACCAACGCTGCGTTCACCTTGGATAACATCGCAGCTTTAACCGCCCAACTTCCTGGTGTAAGCAACTGCCTACTAAAGAGTTGTGATCGTTCGGTCCTAGCTACTACTGAGTCAGAGCGTGTTGAAACCATTGAAGATCATCAAAATCCCCCCCAGCCCGAGGCTTTTGCTGCAGAGCTCGAACTGCTTGGCCAGGCCACAGTGGACGGCATTTTATTACGCTCAACAAGCGGTTCAGTCTCTTGTTTTTCAAATGCAGGTTTCTCCCTCATGGCACGTCATGATGCAGAAAATCCTCCCGCTGGTTTATGGGAAAAACTATTTCTCATCACCCAGGCAGGCTCGAAATTGACGGCAATCATTTGATTCTTTCAATTTGGCCGAATTTGTGGTAAAATCCTCTCAAATTTGCGAGTAAGTGCTCGCGAACACGCGTACAGCGTATTTATTTGAATTATGATGGATCTGATTTTCAAAGGCGGACCACTGATGTGGTTACTGCTCGGGGGCAGTAGTTTGGCCATCGCCATTGCTCTGGAACGTTATTTTCATTTTCACCGCTCGCGCATCGATGTGGGTGACTTGCTTTACGGATTGAGGAACCTGATCCGCAAAAAAAACTTCGCCGAAGCCATCCACGAATGTGCAGGCACCCCCGGCCCGGTCGCCCGAGTGATTCACTCCGCCATCCTTCATCATGGTGCTCCGCGTGCAGAGTTGAAAGAAATCGTGCAGGAAACTGGGCAATTGGAGATGCCCAAATTGGAAAAACATCTCGCCGTGCTGCTTTCCATCGCCTACGTCGCCCCTCTGATCGGTTTATTGGGAACTATTCTGGGACTGGTCAATACGTTTGTCCAAGTCAACGCCACCGGCGGATATGCCACCGCTACAGAGATCTCCAAAGGTGTTTACGAAAGCCTGATCAGCTCCGCCGCTGGACTGATGGTGGCCGTGCCTACTTTTGTGATTTATTCTTTTCTCGTCGCCTACGCCAAAACGCTGATGCATGACATGGAGCGCGGCGGCATCGAGATCGTCAATATCATTGTCGAAAACCGCGATCATCACTCCGAGATCATCAAATTTGAGCATCAAGAAGAACCCGCTGCAAAAACGGGTGACGATGATAGCCATCACGCCAAGCACGATGATGACAGTGAGCGGCGTGAAAACGAGGGCCACTGATGAAACTCGAATCCACTTTACCCACCCGGGCGAACTTTCTCTACTCGGCTCCTGTATTGGACGTGGTATTGCTGCTGCTGATCTTTTTCCTGCTCGGTTCCAATTTTATTCTTAAGTCAGGCATTTCCGTAGAGATTCCCTTTTCTAATTCCAGCCTGCCCTCCATCGACCGTTCCCACATCATCACTTTGGCACCTGGTGAAAGTTCGCGCATTTTTTTCAACGAAGACCGCGTTACTCTGGACGAACTGAACGAACGTCTCGAGAAAAACGCCGCCACTGACAAAGTTCACCAAGTGATTATACGAGCGGATCAATCAGCGACTTTTGGATCCGTCATCGAAATCTCCAACCTTGTCCTGCGTCACGGCTACGACCTGGTTTATGCCACCAGTTCAGAAAGCGGGGATTAAAAGCCATGCCAGGCAAAGCTAATAGAAAACTGGCGGCTAGCGCAGAGGACGCCGATGGATTTCTTTTTTCCTGGTCCCGCAAACACCCCGGTACTTTTTGGCTTTGGGGATTCTTGATCCTCTCTTTGTTATTGCACGCCACGGGTTTTTATCTTTTCCAAGTGGTTTATCCCTCCTCTGGACGGGTCGAACCCTTCCCCTCCCGGGTATTGATCCTCGACGAAAAAAATCCGGCCAATGCCATTTTGCTACAAGAACTGAATGATCGCCTGGCTTTTCTCCAACCTGCTTCCAACGGAGCTCCCGGTCGCAAAAAACTGAGTGACTTTTCAGTTTCATTCCGCCCCTCCTTTCTCAACCGGAACCCCCCTTTCAAAAAACCCACTACGGAGAAATCTAACAAAATCAAAGCTGCAGCCATGGACTTACCTGCGCAATCAACGATTTTTCCTCCGTTTAATCTGCAACACTCTCTTTTCCCCCCCGTTAAAAAGACGGCTACGAATGCAACTGGGGCGGCAGCCAAAAAGCCCGCAAAATAGCAGCGCCAGATCACTATGTTTCGCGTCACTCTTAGTCACCTGATCCTCATTTACATGGCAGTGCTGCTGGGCATCCTGTGTTTTGCCTGGTTGGTTGGAGAAGTGATCAGGTTCCGTCAGGATAACCGCAAAAGGCGCTCGATGGTGGTATGTGATATATGTGGACACAGTTTTGAAGATCCCTCTGAACGCGAACTTTTGACCTGCCCCAGCTGTGGACGTCTAAATGAACGTGGCAAAGTGAGGGAAATTTAGCCCAACTGAGCCCAGCAAGCACAAATTGCCCTTGCAATGAGGGTGAAAGCGTGGTGAATATTAGCCACTCCCCCGCCCACAAACGATAGGATTACTATGGAACGAAGAGTCGTCATCACAGGTATTGGTGTTTTGTCACCGATAGGAAATCAATTGGATACTTTCTGGGAAAACCTGATCGCCGGAAAAAGCGGTATTCAACTACTCGACGCGCTCGATACCGAGGCATATAGCTGTAAAATCGGAGGGCAGGTAAAAGATTTTGATCCCGCCCCGTTTTTTGCTTCGCATAAGGATGCACGTCGAGCTGACCGTTTCACTCAGCTAGGAGTGGCCGGTGCCAAAATGGCTTTGGAAGATTGCGGGGTGGATTTTAATCAAGTCGATCGCGACCGTTTTGGAGTCATGGTTGGCAGCGGTATCGGCGGTCTGGGAACTTTGGAAAAACAACACGCATCCCTGCTCAGCCGGGGTGCCTCGAAAGTATCTCCCTTCACCATTCCGATGATGATTGCCAATATCGCCAGCGGCATCATTTCCATCGATTTTGATTTGCGCGGACCCAACATGTGCATCGTCACCGCTTGCGCCACGGCCAACCACAACATCGGCGAAGCTTGGCGCATGATCAAATTTGATGACGCTGACATCTTTGTCGCCGGCGGCTCTGAAGCCTCGATCACTCCGATGGGTCTGGCGGGTTTTGGCAACATGAAAGCGCTGAGCACCCGCAACGATGAGCCCGAGAGAGCTTCGCGGCCATTTGATACCGACCGTGACGGTTTTGTCATGGGTGAAGGTGCCGGCACCGTAGTGATCGAAGAACTGGAACACGCCAAAAAACGTGGCGCTCGTATTTATTGTGAACTGACAGGCTACGGCGTATCAGCTGACGCTTACCATTTGACCTCTCCACACCCAGAAGGAGACGGTGCCAAACGCTGCATGCAGATGGCCTTGAAACACTCACGCTTGAACCCCGAACAAGTCGATTATGTCAACGCTCACGGCACCTCCACCAGCATGGGTGATGTGTGTGAGACCAAAGCGATCAAAAAAACTTTTGGAGAGTATGCCAACAATGGTTTGATGGTGAGCTCGACCAAATCCATGACCGGTCACTTATTGGGTGCCGCAGGTGGAGTGGAACTGGCCGCTTGTATCAAAGCGATCAACGAAGGCATCATTCCACCAACGATCAACCTTGAGAACCCCGACCCACAATGTGACCTCGACTACGTGCCGAATGTCGCAAGGGAAGTCAAAATCGATACGGCCTTGAGCAATTCGTTTGGTTTCGGAGGGCACAATGCCTCACTTTTGATCAAACGTTACGAGGGCTGAAAGGTTTGTTAGATCTACAAGCCATTAGTTTGAAGCGGAGATATATTGACCATCGCTAGCTTACTCACCTTTGCCAAGGGGGGGGGATGAAAGTGATGAGCAGGTAGCTTTTTTGATTCAAACCTGGTTCTAGTTTTGATTGGCATCGATTAACAAATATGGAAATTTGTTTTACGTCAGTCTATGTTCCGCAGGTGTTGGGATGATGGATATGAATTTGAACAAATTATGGTTTTGGCCTTGGCTGGCAGCTTTGTCGAGCGGGGTATTGCTTGCTTTGTGTTACCCCACCTGGGATATCAGCGCTTTGATCTGGTTTTGGGCTTTGCCTTTGTTGGCAGCATTGTGGTTTTCTGAACCGGGTACGAAAAAAGACGGCCGAGCTCGCAGCCGGGCTTGGCGGGGTTGGTGGCTGGGTTATCTCAGCGGCCTGGCTTTTTTCCTGTTCAATCTGAGTTGGCTGTTCGAAGTCAGTGGAGTGGGGGCGGTGGCACTTCCGGCTTATTTAGCGGTGTATTTTGGCTTTTGGGGGGCTTTTGCGGCTACGGTTGGGCGGTGGGATGCATCTCATTCATCTATGGATGGTGAGGGGTTGAGCAAATGGCAGAAGGTTTTTGCGCCTTCGTGGGCGGTTCTGCGGGTGGCTTTTCTCAATGGGGCGATGTGGTGTGGGATGGAGTGGTTGAGAGGGGTGGCTTTCACGGGTTTGCCTTGGAACGGTCTTGGGGTGGCGCTGCATAATAACCTCTACCTGATCCAGATCGCCGATATCATCGGGGCGACGGGTTTGTCCTTTGTGATGATGTTTTGTTCCTGTGTGGCTTTGGCGACCAGTTTTCGTCTGGTGCAGGAATTTGGCAAACGCGGTTTGCGACCGCATCTGGATTTCACTGTGGCGGTAGCGATGATCATGGGGATTTTTCTTTATGGTCTGAATCGCATCAATCAGAAACCCGGTGAGACCAAAGACATACGTGCGTTGTTGGTTCAGCTGAATATACCGATCGACAAAGTGTGGGATGATCAAGCTCTCGCTAAAAATTTGGATGAGTATTATAACTTAACCACGGCTTACGTAGAGTCGTCCGATTACGATCTGGTGGTTTGGCCGGAGACTTCTTTGCCCGGACGGTACTTTTATCCCTGGGTGCAGACCTTTTTGAATCAGGTTTTGGTAACCGGGGATTTTTATCTATTGGCGGGACTCGAAGAGGAGGTTCAACCGGGGGAGTTGTATAATGTGGCGACGCTGATGAAAGGATCGACCAGGAATTATCAGATGTACCGCAAGTCGCACCTGGTTCCTTTTGGTGAATACCTGCCCTTGCGCGGAGTATTCCCGCCCTTTGAATGGATTGCCGGGGATTTGATACCGGCGGATTTTCAGGCAGGTAAAAGCTTCGAGCCTTTAAAGCTCGGTGGAGGGGAGGATGGAGAAGAGTGGCAGATCATTCCTCTGATTTGTTTTGAGGATACCATTGGCAGTTTGGCGCGGAAGTTTGTGCGGCCTAACGTGCCTCAGTTGATTGTTAATGTGACTAATGACGGCTGGTTTTGGGAGAGCTCGGAATCTGCCCAACATCTTGCCAATGCCCGCTTCCGCTGCATCGAGTTGCGCCGTCCGATGATCCGTGCGGCGAACACCGGGGTGAGCTGTTTTATTGATGAGGTGGGAAGTTTGTATGATCGTGAGTCCAAGCAGGTATTCGAGCGCAAAATTGTCGATGATGTGA
>JAJRVS010000124.1 GCA_024277195.1 Verrucomicrobiota bacterium
CCCAAAACCGCCGAAACCCTCGCCCGCATCGGCAACATTCTAGGCCGAATGGGAATCTAACCCCAATTAAGGGTCAAATTAGGGGTCAGGCAACAATTCTTGACAAAGACAAAAATCAACGCCCCTGACAGCTCAATCCCAAACTGCAAAATCCGCAGTCAAGCCCCCATCATCTGCTTCAATTCTTCTTCCGTGATCACCGACACATTCAACTTTTCCGCTTTATCACGTTTCGAACCTCCGCCCTCGCCACAAAGCAAATAATGAGTATTTTTGCTAACTGCCCCCGTCACCTTGCCGCCCTGGCTCTCAATCAGAGTCTTAAACTCATCCCGGGCAGCCGATAAAGCCCCTGTGATCACAAAAGTCTTACCCGCCAAAGACAAATCTCCCGCGCCCTCCACCCTCGCAGGCTCAGGCGCAAAGTTATCCGACTGAGGGACAATCCCCAAGTCACTCATCCGCGCTAACACTCGCCGCCCTGCATCTGATGCAAAAAAGTCCAACAGCTTGCCCGCCGCCACGCCGCCTAATTCCGAGGCTACCTGATATTGAGCCAAAGCCTCGTTGAGTTCGGCAATACGCGGTTTGTATTCATCATGGATCTCCTTACGTCTCAATTTCTCCTCTTCTGTGATCGTTTCTTTTCCCGGACGCAAAGGATGATCCTTGCACCAGCTATCCTTGTCCCCGCGCTCCCTAATCATCCTTATGACTTCACACTCTGGCAACGAAGCAAAATCCTTACACAAGCGAGACAACTCCCGCGATGCCGATTGCCCCACCTGGGGAATCCCCATCGCATAGATCCAGCGTGACAGCGGTTTGTTTTTGATCGCATCCTGCAAAGCATTGATAACCGAACTCGCCCGCTTTTCTCCAAAACGCCGCGGCTTCGATAGTCCACCCGACTCCATTTTAGCAGGATCCAACTCCATCTCAGCTAACTGGCTTTCTTGCAAAAAAAACAAGTCGAGCGGCGAATGAACCATATCCTTCTCCACCAACTTCACCGCCACCGATTCCCCCACGCCTTCGATATCCAATGCCTTGCGCGAGACAAATTGCAGAATCTGATTCACCTCCTTGGCCGGACAAAAAAAGTTCACACACTTCCACGCCACCTTGCCCTGCTCACGAATAATCCCCTCTCCACAAGACGGGCACTTACCCTGCACGTAATCAAACAAAACAAAAGGTTCACTGTCCTGCGGGCGTTTCTCTTTCACCACCCGCACCACCGCCGGAATGATCTCGCCCGCCTTTTCTATCAACACCGTGTCCCCGATGCGCACATCCTTACGATCAATCTCATCCTGATTATGCAAAGTCGCCCGCGCCACCGTCGTGCCGGAAACCAATACCGGCGCCAACTCAGCCACCGGAGTGACCACCCCCGTCCGACCCACCTGCACCGTGATTGATTTCAACAAGGTCTCCACCTGCTCCGGCGGAAACTTAAACGCCGCAGCCCAACGCGGCGCACGACTGGTCGCGCCCAGATCCCGCTGCATCGCAAGGCTATCCACCTTGATAACCGCCCCATCCGTGCCATATGGCAGTTCATGACGCAAATGATCGAGCTGCTCGATTTTTTCAAAGATCTCATCCAGGCTTGAAATCTGCCACACCGGTTGATTGCCACGAATCCCCATTTTTTTCAGCAGCGCAAAAAACTCGCTCATTGAACTCAACTCCAGCCCCTCAATCGCTCCAAAACCATGCGCCAGAAATTCCAAAGGCCGCTTCGCCACCTCCCGCGGATCCAACAGTTTCAAAGTACCCGCCGTGGAATTCCTCGGATTAGCAAAAGCCGGCAAACCCGCTTCATCGCGCCGGGCATTCAACTCGGCGAAATCCTTGTTCGGCATAAAAATCTCCCCCCTGATCTCCAGCAAATCCGGAGCCCCCTGCGGTAACCTCAGCGGCACCGTCTGCATCGTTCTCACATTGGAGGTCACCACATCCCCCATCACCCCGTCACCGCGAGTCACCGCATTTTCCAGTCGTCCTTTCACATAAATCAGAGAAACCGCCACCCCGTCGATCTTCGGCTCCACGGTCATGGGGATGTTCTGCAATCCTGTCAGCTTCTGTAAGCGGACAAAAAAAGCAGTCACCTCTGTTTGAGAAAACACATCATCAATGCTCAGCATCGGCAGACGATGCTGCAATTGCTCAAAACCCTCAATCGGCGCACCTCCCACCCTTTGGGTCGGCGAGTCCGACAAAAGCAAATCAGGGAACTTCTGCTCCAACTCTTCGAGTTGACGATAGAGCATATCATACTCCGCATCAGATACCTCCGGCGCCGCCTCGACATAATACAGCCGATTATGCCGCTCCAGTTCCCTGCTCAAACGCTCGATCTCAATCTTAGCTGCTTCACTCGTCATCGCGCTATTGATAAACTCAAGCCTCACCAGACGCAAATCACCAACACTGGGAGAACACTTTTTTTCCTCTCCTCGCAGAAAGTCTTGCATCTCCACTCTATTTCTTCATAGTCGCAACATGAAACGATCCCATCTCTTCAATTTTCTCACCGTCGCACTGCTCGCAGTCAGCATCATCTTCACCCCCAGCTGCGAAACCCTGCCCATGCCGCAGGCCAAACTCAAACCCGGCCAATACGAGTGGCACCCCGAACGCTCCCCTAGCGGCCCTTTGCTGATCGTCATCAGTGTCGATGACCAAATGGTTTACGTCTATCGCAACGGCGTAAACATCGCCCGCTCCACTGTCAGCACTGGCAAATCCGGCCACGATACCCCTACCGGCGTATTCACCATCCTGCAGCGCCATGTTGACCACGAGTCCAGTATCTACAAAGGAGCCAAAATGCCCTACATGCAGCGCCTCACCTGGGGCGGCATTGCCATGCACGCCGGCAACCTGCCCGGCTACCCCGCCTCCCACGGTTGTGTGCGTCTGCCTTACGAGTTTTCCAAAAAACTCTTCACCGTCACTCAAAACGGATCAACGGTGGTCATCACCAACAAAGCCGCCAAACCCTCCCGATCCTCACAACCAGCCTCGCTCTTGCTCGCCTCCCGCGCCAAAGCAGGCTCAGCTCCCGCCATTCCCAATCCTGACCACAAACCCACTTGGAATCCTGGAAAAAGCCCAAGCGGACCAGTCAGCATCCTCGTCAGTTACAAAGACGCGACCGCTTACATCTACCGCAACGGGATTCAAATCGGCCAGTCACCGATTGGCATCAGCGGCCCGGCCAACCTTCCCGAAGGCGTCTTCATGATGCTCGAAGGCAATACTTCGCCTCCAAATTGGACGGTACTCAGTCTGCACGGAGGCAAAGCCTCACGCAACGCGGTCGGCGAAATGCGCGGTCGCATTGCTGTTCCAGACGACTTCAGAAACAAAGTCATCTCAATCATCACGCCAGGCACCATCTTGCTCGCCACCAGCCAGTCCAGCACCGCAGCCACCCGCTCCAGCCGCGACTTCTCCATCATGAAACCAGAGGCTCCGAAGGGGCAGTGATTCGGTGAATGAACTCCCGGTCCGTCAAAGCCCTCGAACTAATCGCAGCAATTTTTATTCTCGCGATTTGCGTAACTGGGCTCTACGGATCATTCCTTCACGGAGTCCGTCATGATTCGAACTATGGAATGGTTCTCAGCCTAATCGTCATCGCAGGGGGTGCTATCTCTACGACAGTGGGCTTATGATGACTATTATCGTAGCCATCCGATTCAAGTTCATCTCGCGACCAGTGGCATCTATCGGGTTCCTCGTGGGAATTAGCGGCATTGTTATACCTTGGGCGACGTGGCAAATTATGCCAGCCGTATCGACATACTCAGAACGGCAAGATTTTGAATCTGCTGGAAGTCACATACTACGAGATGCCGCAGATCTGTTGGTTCAGCGATCAAGCTTACGAGAATACCCGTTTCGATGGTTTGGAGGGGAAGTGCCACCTGCCGAAATACCGGAGCCAATTCAAAATTTTATTCCTCAAGCCACCTACGTCACAGCAAATGACCAAGGAGTGGTCATTGTCACCGATGGAATGGGAAGCTGGCGTGGAGGATACATGATACTTCCCACAAAGTCGTCTTTCATACCTGAAAAATCTCGATATATTTCCGCCGGATTCTATTATGTCACAGCACAATGAGACCCTCCTTCTTCCTGCCCCAATCCAGACTCAAAGTTTACGGATATAAATATTGGCGAACTCCACCTCATCCCCATGATGCTGCAAGCCGATTGGACCACTGCTCGGCACTCCGGTCAACAGCGCATCTTCAATCACCATTTTGCCATTCAACTCCACTGTCAGCTTTTCTCCTCTCATCGTGATAACAAAACGGTTCCATTTCCCAAAATCCTCATCCGCATTCTCTTTAGGCGTCAATCGGGCCTTTTGCTCGGCACTCGTCTTGACATCCGTGCGATAGCCCCACACTTCCCCCGACCCATTCGGCCAGCTCCAGATATTCACCTGCGCTTTGGAACTGCCGCGCAAAAAAATACCACTGTCTCCATGGTCTTCGATCTCGATTTGCAGTGCTTTGCCCTGCGCATCTTTTTCATACTCCCCCGACGCCAATAACTTAGGGTGTGTTTTCTTACCCAACGATTTTTTTGGCAAACGCCAGTCCACGATCAACTCAAAATCCTCAAAGGATTCCTCCGTCCACAAGTTTTTGTCATCCGCCGTGCTTTTGCCATCATAGACAATCCTCCAGTCTTCCGACTTCCAATGCTCGCGCGATCCCTGCGGCAATTTCCAGCCACGAAAATCAATGCCGTTATACAAAGAGCGAAATCCCTTGGCCAAAGGAGCACTCATCTCCTTCGGCGCGCCCGTCGAAGACAACTCCTTGATCCGCACATTGCGAAACTCCACCGGTGAACCTTCAGATTCCAGCGCCAGATAGCCCTTGCGCCAGTTGCAGTCACTACCACCCGACACCTCCCTACCATTAACCTGTAACCTCACCACTCCGTCGTTGCACTCGATCCGATAGTGGTTCCACTGCGGAGAATCCTTGGCGCGCTGTTCCGTTGGAAAACTGCGCTGTCCACGATGCGGGCCATGTGGCTTCATCGTCGATCCGTGGATCGGAAAAATGTCACCATGAGTGGTATGCGAATCCGTATTGCCGTAGGCATTTTCCAATACCTGAACCTCAATCGCGCGCAAAAAAGGCTGCCCACGCGCCGCCACTTCAGAAGACCAGATGAACACTCCGGCATTGCCCTTGGGTTTGAGATGTCGCCACTCCAACTCCAAAATAAAATTTTCATACTGCCGCTCTGTTCTCAAGGTGCAAATTGGTTTGCCGGTGCAATGAATCATGCCGTCCTTAACCGACCAGGTTTCCGGAGCCCCGTTCACATTATACCAACCCGACAGATCCTTGCCGTTGAACAAATCAACAAAACCTTCTTTCTCTTGTTTCCCCTGCGCATTGAGATCCACCGAAACTGGTAGCCAAAACAGGCTCAAGGCAAAAAATGCCATGCAGGGAATTTTAAGGAAACCAACCGAGGGGAATAGATAGTGCATAGAACAATCTACTGCTCAGCCCGCCGCTGTCTCAAAAAAAATCACCCGCCGATTATCTCGCCTAGCAGGGATATCTTCTCAAAAACATCAACGGAAAGCGTAAATCACCGCCCATTCACTTGGCCCGGCCGGGCCGGCCAAGACCTTGATTCGCACATAATAAGTGCCACTGGTTTTCGGTACCACCCTCGCACCTGCCGCCTGGCCCTTTTCGAAACTTTCCTTATCCACCAAGTTGCCCTGGTCATCATAAATATGGATACTCACCTTGGCATCCGGATTCGACGAGCCCATCCAGAACCAATAATCATTACGCTGGAACAACTGGTGTTTGATCAGCTTTGTTTCCCCGCTTTTCAATTCCCCATGCCACCAGGCCTCACGCAATACGTATGGGTTCTTGGGCAAATCCAATTTAGGCAAAGCTGCCCCGATCGCGGCGTCTTTGCCTTCGTGAACAAATGCCCACAAGCTCCCTGCTCCAAGCATAAGCGCTAGAACAAAGGCCATCCACACTGAAATTGGTTTCGCGTTAATCGCATTCAAAATCAACTGCTCCCTCCGCGCTTCACTTACCGTAAACCGCTTCCGTCACGGCCACCGTCAGTTGTTGGATTTTGACCACCGACTCCTTATTGATTTTGCCGTCGCCGCCCTTTTTCATCAAAGGCCCCAGCTTCTCCAAAGTCGAATCCACTTTTTGAAACAATGCACCCGGACGGGATTTCTCCGGCATTTCCCGGTATCGGCGAACAATGTCCGCCAACAGATCCGGCTGGTGCAACAATTCCGCCCCCTCCTCTTTATAATCCGCCGCCATCAGATTGGCCAGAGTCCGGGTTCCTCCCAACCAACCCCCAATACTCACCAAAGTGGCAAAATCACGATCCCGCATCTCTTCCATCGTGCGAATCACCGTTTCCCGCACCCGGTCCAACTCATGTTTCACCTCAGCCCAGTCACCGGCATTGGCTCCCTCTATGATCGACAAAGCATGTTCATTCACTGCCGATTTCACCCCCAGCGCTCCCGACAAATCCAGCACCTCGCGGCCGACCCGCTTCACCTCGTCCCGATCCTCTGCCTGCACCGCGATGAAACCGTCCGCCACCACCATGCCAAACAGCAAGGCCGTTCGTGCCCGGTTGGTGTCCAGTTTCACTTTTTTACCTGATACCTGGGAGCGCCAACTCTGTTGCCCCAGTTTGTCCAGTGATGCAAAAATCTCCTGTGGAATAGGGATCACCACATCTTGAATCAATTCGACCTGCAATTGATTCAAATTAATCTTTTGCGGTGCCTTCTCGGCAAACACCGGAGCAGCTCCATAGCCTGACAACAACAATAACAAAGAAGCACAAGCCCCCGCCGATAGATATTCCGATTTTCGTAACCGTCTCATGCCCTTACTTTGACCCCATATTGACCGATGCTCAAGCCCTTAGCTCACTCAAGACGGCAACTGGGCAAAATAATCCTCCACACAGCCCGTCCACTGAGCATATCCGAGCGATTTTCGGAATATAGATCCTATATTCCTATATCGCCCCCCATCAGGCCGCCGCTGCGGCAGCCAGATCGCTACGACGAATGCGCTCTCTGTATCGAGTAGGCGATTCTCCCGCATATTTCAAAAAACTGCGGTTAAACTGGGACAACGACATATAACCTACGTCAAAAGCCACCTCGGTCACGCGGGTATCAGGGGCCAACAATTTTCGCTTCGCCCACTCCACTCTTCTTCGATTGATGTATTCCGTGAACGAGAGCCCCGTCGTTTGTTTGAACAACTTGCAAAAATAAAACGAACTGACCCCCACTTCCCGGGACACCCGGTCCAAAGTGAGTTTTTCATCGAGGTGCTCAGTGATGAAACGTTTAGCCATGATGATAACCTTGGGCTCAGCTTGCTGTTGCTCCAGCGCAATGCGATTTGCCATTTCGGACAACTGGATGGCAAACATCGACAACAAGGTCAACATAGAAGAATACTTTTGCCCATCTACCGATTCGATTTCCAGATATGCCTCCTCCACTTTCTTGCGAGCCGCTTCATCCAGTTGCAACTCACCACCCAGTTTTGCTATTTTTTTCACCGCCGGACTCTCCTCCAAAGTCGGAGCCGCACGTAAAAAACCAATTTTTGTCTCTCCCACCACAATCGGGATCGCTGTGATCTTCATCCCCGAGAAACACTTCGCTTCCCAATGGCTATATCGATTGCCCTTCACCTTCTCCTCCCAGTGATTCGCCTGACAAGAATCGCACAGGTGATTGCTCGAATTCAAAATCGAACAAAAGCGGTTGCGACTGTCGCTAGGCCGACAAGGATGCCGCTCGACCTCCCGACAGGTGAGTAAAACCATACCCAAACCCGTAGCGTCTATAAACGCTTTTTGATAACTTATAAACAAAGCCGAGCGTCTCAGCCCTTCCAACATTAAATCCGATTCAGTTTTCCTCGTATTATCATTCATTACAGCAAACAGGTTTATTTTCCAGACCAGAGACAATATATAGGCAATCCAAAAAGACCGCCCTGCCTCACACTGAAAACATAAAGCTCTATTGCTCAGCGTAAATTCGTAGTGGTAATAGAATACCTATGCGGCATCTCGCAAAATCTCGTACTGAAATCCAGTACCCGCAGCCCCCTGATCCTGACCAAAGCTCAGTCCAGCTTCCCTGTCTCCACCCACCTCACTGCATAGCGAACCAATTCGCTGCCATCCTTCAAACCGAGCTTTTTTTTCAAATGCGCCCGGTGCGCGTCCACCGTGCGGGCACTGATCCCCAACATCCCAGCCACCTCTCGAGTGGCCTTGCCTCGCCCGATTTCCTCAAATACTTCCAGCTCTCGATCAGACAAACGACTCAGAGGCGCCGATTGCGAATCCCCTTTATTGCCAGAAAACATCTCAATGATGCGCGCCGACATCTCTCCGCTCACATAGATCCGCCCGGCCAGAATCGTATGGATCGCTTCGATCAATTTATCGGCCGCCTCCTCTTTCATGATATAACCCCGCGCCCCCGCACGCAAAGCCCGCTCTGCATACAGGGATTCGTCATGCATCGACACCATCAACACTTTTACCTCCGGATGCAAAACCCTGATATCCTTTAATAATTCCAAACCATTGCGATCCGGCAAACTGATATCCAGCAAAGCCAGTTCCGGTTGATCCCCGGAAATCGCCGTCAAGGCCTCAGTCGCCGTACCCGCCCAGGAACAAACCGTGAGATCATCCTGGGCATCGATCAACTGCGCCATGCCATGCCGCATGATCGGATGATCATCCACAATCATCACTCGTGCCCTGCTATCCTTATCTGCCATCTATTCTCACTATACCCATTTTAAACCAAAGGCACCACACAACAAACCTTGGTTCCTCTTGACTCCCCCGCTTGAACACTCAAACGCCCACCGGAAGCCTCTGCCCGATAGGACATCGTTCTCAATCCCATTCCAGTCATTCCCGACAAACACTCCACACTTATTCCACAACCACTGTCCTCTACGCTTAACTCTATTTGCCCGTCCTTCCTGCGCAAACGCAGAGAAATCTCATCCGGATCCCCATGACGAATAGCATTATTCACTGCCTCCTGGGCAATCCGATACAATTGCAAGTCCACCGTCAACGAACCACTCGATTCACCCTCATCACACTGCAAACGACACTTCTTTCCAGTTGCCTTGCTCGTCAGGTCAACCAACTCCTTCAACGCACCAGGCAATCCATCCACATCCAATACCGCCGCTGCTGATCCACGGGATATTTCGCGAGCCCGGGCATTAGCCTGACTGACCAGGTCAACAATCTCACTGACCGCCTCCGCCGCCGACAAATCCATTTTTTTCAGATCCATTTCGACCACCCTGGCCAAACATCCGATCGCTGCCAACTGCTGGCAAAGGTCATCATGAATCTCCCGCCCCAGACGACGCTGCTCGTTTTCATTGATCTCCAAAACCCGTTGCTCCATTTGCCGCCGTTCCTGCTGCAATCGACGACGCTGGCTGATATCCACCACCACCGCCAAAACCATCTTCTCCCCCGTTTCAGTCGTCACCGGTTGCAAACCTATTTCCACCGGAAACTCACTGCCATCCTTCCTCGCTGCAAACAGCTCACGGCCCTCCCCCATCGGACGGACTTCTGGATCGGCGAAAAACGATTGTTGCTTCTGATGATGGTGCCCGCGATAACGCTCGGGCAACAGTCTGCTCATCGCCTGACCATCCAACTCACCTTTTTCATACAAAAACATCTTCTCCGCACAAGCATTGATCAATACGACCTCCCCTTTGGCATCCACCAGAAGAATCCCATTCGGAGCCGCATCCACGACCAATCGAAAACGCTCTATATCGACAGAGCGCGCTTCCACCTCCGCCCCGGCCACATTTTCATGATCAGAAAAATCACCCATGCGTCTTAGGCTTAACAGTTAATACTGAACAGGGCGCATCCGACACGATCCGCTCCGCAGTCGTTCCCAGCAGCAATAAACGCTTCAACCCCGCTCGTCCGCGAGTTCCCAATACCACCAGATCCGCACCACTGTCATTGGCGCGATCAATGATGGCATCGGCCACCCGGCTGTTTTCAACCACCCTGATGCGATACTCCAGATCATCACGGCTTGCCAAAAAAGGCTGCATGAAAATCTGTAAATCCTTCTCCACCGTTTTCCGGTAATCCACATTGTTCACCGGTGGCATGATTTGGACAAAAGCCGCCAAATCCCCGGTCATCTCTGTAATCGGCTGGTAAACATAGAGAAACTCCACCTCCGCCCGATCCTGACGAGCGATCATCAAGCCCTGCTCGATGGCATGTTTGGCAGTTTCAGAAAAATCCACACACACCAGGATCTTACAAAAACGCTGGTCCTGAAAACCCCTGACCAACAAAACCTCGACGGGAGCCCGACGCACACAATTGCTCGCTAAAACCCCCGTCCGCCAACCACGACCACTGTTGCCCTGCGCCCCCATCACCAGAAGATCCGCCCGATGCGCTTCACACGCCGCCACCATTTCTTCAAAGGGATGCCCCACTCCAATTTCGATATTTACCGGCAGCTCCAGTTTCAATTGCAAATGCTGCTCCACAAAATCCTTCAAGCGTCTTTCCGCCCGACCCGGCACATCAATTTTTTTTACATCCACCTGCTGCCCGATCGCCTCCAAGGCCGCCTGATCCACCACATGGATCACGGTCAACTGCGCCCCCGACCACTGCGCCATCCTCGCGGCCTCTCTCAAGGCATTAATACACGGACGGGAAAAATCTATGCCCACAATTATCTGCTGCCATGCCTTCATCATCACCAATCACTCTCCTGCGTTAAAACTCGATATCTCTTTTAACTTCTCCCAAGCTGCCTTTTCTTTACTGTTCACACTGGATGGCACTTTTAATTTCACCACCGCATGCAGATCTCCAAAACCACCCTCTCCGTTCGGCAGGCCCAAACCGCCCAACCGCAAATCATCCCCCTCCCCACTACCCGCGGGAACCTTGAGCTTGACCTTGCCTTTAGGCACCCGAACCTCCACTTCAGTGCCCAAAACCGCATCCCAGGGAGCCAGATCGATGTCGTGATAAAGATCCACACCCTGCACATGAAAATCCGGATGACGCTCCAAACGAACATTGAGATACAAATCCCCCGCCGCCCCTCCGTTAAGCCCCTGATTGCCCAAACCCTTCAACCGCAACATCTGCCCTGCCTGCACCCCTACCGGAATTTTCACCTTGCCGGTCTGAATCGCCGACTCATCTCCCACCGCGCCACCCGGTTTGCGCAAACGCAAAGTACGGGTCGCACCATGATAAACCTCGTCCAATGAAACCATCAAATCCGTCTCCACATCCCGCCCCTTGCGCGGTTGATTACTCCGAGCCTGTTGCCCGGAAAATCCCCCGCGTCCGCCACCACCTCCCATGCCCGAACCGAACATTTGTTCGAAAAATCACTGAAGCCCGTACCTTCAAAATGCCAGTCCTGACCACCTCCGCCTCCACCACCCCAGGCCGACTGCCCGCCGCCACCAAAACCAGCACCCGGTTGATCCCAATTTGCCCCCAACTGATCATACTTACGCCTCTTACCCGCATCACTCAGCACCTCATACGCCTCATTCAGTTCCTTGAACTTACGCTCTCCCTCCACCTTGTCCTTGGCCACATCCGGATGATACTTGCGCGCCAACTTGCGATAAGCCTTGCGGATAGCATCGTCATCCGCCTCACGCTCCACCCCGAGGATTTCATAATAATCTTTAAATTCTACAGACATAATTAATACCCCTCTAATCAATCACACTCGCCCGCTTCGCAAATCAGTTTTTTGATCGCTTCCTCATTTCCATACACCGTGATCACATCCCCCACCTCCACCCGATCCAACGGACCCGGCACCCCATGGAAAACTCCGTCAGCCCCCGTGATGCCCAAAACAATGATTCCCTTATCCGCCGGACGGGTTTCAGCCAGAGCTTTCCCTGCTATCGGATTATCCCCCAGCACATCAATCTCGGACACGCAATAACCCGACTGCACCCGCAGCAACAACTCGTAATCCAGCACATGGGACACCCCTGCCCTTTCCAATGACAACTGAATCACATAATCGATCGCACTCTTTAAAAATTCAACTCTGGACAAAATCACCAGTATAATCAATCCCACCGCTATCAAACCCGCCGCCTCCAGTGTCTGAGTGACACCCGTTGTCTGCACAAAGGTAACCACCAAAGTGGCAAAAGCCGATGTCAGGCCGACATTGCCGAATAAAATCAAATGTTTGATGATCCGGCGGCGAATCGGATGATCCACCACCATCTCTGCCTCTTTGGTAGTAAAACCCACTCCAAAAAAAGCCGAGTAAGCTTGGAAGCTCGCCGTATCCCAACTCAAGCCTGTCATCATCAAAGCCTTGGCCCCCACTCGCACCACGAGTAGTGAAAAAGTCACGATTGTCAATAATGCCAGTAGCGCTCCCATATACGGTCAACAATTTAGCACGACAACGCACAAGCGTCACGCACTTGACTCATTCTATGATTTTTAACTCGATTCTTTTTCCTCCATCCCGAAAATACGCTTCAGCAACCGCAGCGCATCATCGAGCATCAAATAAATACTCGGCACCAGAATCAAAGTGATCGCCGTCGCAAAAAGAATCCCGAAACTCAAAGACACCGCCATCGGAATCAAAAATTTCGCCTGAATATCCGTCTCCAACAACATCGGTGTCAGCCCGGCAAAGGTCGTTAAGGACGTCAGTATAATCGGGCGAAAACGGCGCGCGCCCGCCTCCCAAGCCGCATCCACAATGGATCCACTCTCACCACGATGACGGTTCACATAATCCACCAGAACCAGACTGTCGTTCACCACCACCCCTGCCAAGGCAACGATGCCACACATCGACATGATACTCAGATCAAAACCCATGATCACATGCCCGATCACCGCCCCCACCATGCCAAAGGGAATCGCCGACATCACAATGATAGGTTGAATGTAGGACTTCAAAGGAATCGCCATCAACACATACATGCCCAACAAGGCCAACAAAGCTTTCTGGCCCATTTCCTTCACTGATTTACGCTGATCCTTCTGCTCACCTTCGAAGCTGAAAGTGACCTCTGGGTATTTTTCCGTCATCCGAATCAGCACCCCTTTTTTGTCCTCTCTTTCATTCACCAAAGCCGCGACCACCTCGTTGGCGTTCACATCCTTATTTTTATCCAGATCCGCCGTAATCGTGATCGCCCGGCGACGGTCATTGCGCTGGATCGACGCATAAGATCGTCCAAAGTTCGCTTTGGCCACCGCAGAAAACGGCACTTCGGCTCCCGATCGTGTGCGGATCTTCATCTGATCCAAATCACTGATCGCCTTGCGCTCACTCTCCGGATAACGCACAAACACCTTCACTTCATCCCGTCCGCGCTGCAGACGCTGGATCTCCTCTCCATAAAAACCCTGCCTTACCTGCAAAGCGATATCATTCAATCTCAAACCCATCGCTTCGGCAGCCGGCAGAATTTCCAACTTCAGCTCCCGTTTGCCTTCACGATGACTGTCGGCGATATCGATCACCCCGTCGATCTTACCCAATTCAGCTTTGATCTCATCGACAATCTCCGACAACAAGTCAAGATCCGGCCCCGAAATCTCCAGATCAATCGCATTGCCACCGCCTGCCGCTTCCGTCTGGAAAGTCAGCTCAACCGCACCGGGGATGTCCTCCGTCAATTCCCGCCAGCGGGCCGCTATCACCGAACCGGTGACATTCCGATTGGAAGCCGGCTGCAATTCCAAAGTCACCTCGCCTAGATTACTATCCTTGGGAACCCCGCCCGCAACAAAAATACTGATCTGGAAAGGCTGCGTGCCGCTGCTCGCCAACATGTGTTTGATGATCTTATTACCCTCATTGTCCTTAAACTCTTCATTGAGCTGAAGCGCTGCCGCTTCGATCTGAGCCACCGCTTTTTCCGTCACCTCGATCGGCACCCCTTTGGCCATTTCGATCTTAGCCGATACAATGTCTGCCTCCACTTTTGGAAAAAACATGAAACGCACCCAACCCGTGCCCACCAAGCCCACCACCACAATCAATACCGCCATGAAAGTGGCCAAAACCAAATAACGATTGTGCAAACAAACCTTCAAAAACGGCCGATAGACCTGATCGACAAAAGTTTCCAAACCATGGGAAAAGGTTCGTTGCACCCGATGTATCCAGCCCACTGGCGCAGTCGGGTCATGCGGTTTCAACATCGCCAAATGCGCCGGCAAAACCAACTTCGACTGAATCAAGGAAAAGAATAGGGTCGGGATCACAATGTAGGGGATATTGGGCCAGATCTTACCACTCACCCCGCTCAATCCCAACATCGGCGTAAATGCCATCATCGTCGTCAATACTCCAAAGATCACCACCACCCCGACCTCGTGCGTTCCCCGTGGAGCCGCCGTGCGCGGATCTTCTCCATTGCGAATCCGGCGGTACACATTTTCACCAATCACAATCGCATCGTCCACCACGATCCCCAGCACCAAAATAAACGCGAACAAGGATATCATGTTGATCGAGATACCAGTGATCGGCATCAGAAAAATCGCCCCCGCAAACGAAACCGGAATCCCCAAAGCCACCAACAAAGCCAGACTCGGACGCAAAAACAAAGCCAATACCACCGTCACCAGCAGCAGACCGATCAAACCATTCCGCCCCAACAAATTCATCCGCCCTCTCAGGAAACTCGATTCGTCCCGCCAAATTTCCAATTCCACATCCTCGGGCAACATCATAGGCGCCACCTCGTAAACATACTTCCTCACCGTATCAGCAACTTCCAAAGTATCCTCATTGCCGACCCGGAAAACATTGATCAACATCGCCGGACGCCCATCAAAACGGCTGCTAAGATCCACCTCTTCAAAACCGTCACGAATGGTAGCGATATCTCCCAGTTTCACGGTCGACCCATCCGGATGAGTCACCACCGTCACCGAAGCAAACTCACTGGCCGTATAACGCTTCGCTTCAGTGCGAATCAAAACCTCCCCAGCCGAAGTGCGCACCGATCCGCCCGGTAAATCCAAAGAAGAAGCCCGCACCGCAGTTGCCAACTGATCAAACGTCAATCCGTAAGCGCGCAAGGTTTGCTCCGACACCTCGATCGAGATTTCATAATCCCTCACCCCTGCCAACTGAGCCTGGGTGATGGAAGTTTTCCCGCCCTTGTAATTCAACAAACCGTCGCGAACCCGTTGAGTCAATTTGCTCAAAGTCTTCTCATCCGTCTGCGCCGACACCGCAATGCTCATCACCTGGGATTTAATGATCACCTCTTCCAACACCGGTTTTTCAGTTTCTTCAGCCAGATTCTGAATCGCATCGACCCGGGTTTTCACATCGCCCATCAGATCGCGCACATCATATCCCGTGGCTACCTCTATCAGCACCACCCCCATTCCCTGGGCAGCCGTGGATTTCAACCTCTCGATGCCATCCAGATCCTGAATCGCCTCTTCCACCGGAACGTTCACCCCCTTCTCGACCTCTTCCGGCGTCGCGTTGGGGTAAGGAACCCGCACCATAATGATATCCACACTGGTCTCAGGAAAGATCTCCTTTTTCAAGCCGAACCAGGTCGCAATACCCAAAGCCACAATCACCACCATCATGAAATTGGCGGCGACGTGATTATTACAAAACCAATTGATCAGCTTTTCCACAATACAAGTATTTTCCGATAAATTCTAACACGCATGATGCCCCCAATATCATCAAGGCAACTGAGTCGACTGCGTCGTTTGTTTCTTCCCATCCCCTTCATCTTTTTCCTCGTCCACAATCCTCACCTCCATGCCATCGATCACATCAGGCAAAGCCGTCATACAAATCCGCTCACCGTTCTTCAAACCCTCGGCAATAATCGCCACCGCACCCTCACGCCGCACCACCCGCACCTGGCGTATTTCCAGTCGGTTTTTGTCATTCACTACCAGCAAATGATCCAAGTCCACAAAGGCCTTCATCGGCACCTCGAAGCTGTCCTTCAGAGTGCCCCCTTCGATGCGTGCCTGGACAAACAAACCCGGCTGCAAACGCACCCCTACACCTTCACTTCTGCCCTCCATCAAAGCCACCAAATAAACCGATCGACTCGCCCGCTCTACCTCCAATTCATTGCGGATCACTTCCCCCTTCCACGAGAACAATTCGCCGCCCGCAGCAGTGATAATTTCAACCTGGGCGCCGTTGCCACCATGTTTGACATTTTTGATGAATTGCAATTCATCTAGTGAAATCGGCATCCGCAGCTCGTAAGGCTCGGTGGTGTAATACTCCACCACCGGATTGCCCGGTTTCAGGTAAGCACCCAACTCCGTATTGATCTTTCGGATCCTGCCTGCAAATGGCGCTTTGATTTCCGTCCTCGCCAAATCACGTTCCGCTTTTTTAAGCGCCGCCTTGGCAGCCTCCACTTTTGCCTCGGCACTCGCCAGTTGCGGTTTCCTCAAGGTCAAATCTTTCACCGCTCCAGCTCGCCCCAGATTATCCCAATCACGCTTTGCCTGAGCCGCTTTAGCCTGCTCCGTTTCCAATAATAATTTCCTCTCCACCAGTGAGGCTTTTGCCTCCGCCACCGCCGCTTTGTAATCCGCTTCATCTAGTTTTACCACCATCTCCCCCTCAGCGAACTCACCACCTTTATCAAATTTTTCAGAAACGCCTACCACCCGCCCCGCGACTTCCGCTGCCACCTGGGTCGTTTTCCTCGCTTCCACCACCCCCTGTGAAGGCACCGCCATCTCACGGTCTGATGAATTCACCTGCATGACTTCCACCGCCGGCAATACCTTTTTGATGTCCGCCACCTGCGCTTTGGGTTTATTCAATTCCAACAAAAAAACCGCCCCCCCAGCTCCTACCAGAATCCCCAAACCCAATATGATTTTCAAAAATCTCATGTCTTGCCCTTAAATAAAAATCAGTGTTTATCAGTAGAAATCAGTGGTTGAAATATTTGTTAACCACTGATGGCCACTAATGTTAGAAAAATTCATTCTTCTTCTGCTGCTGCTGCTGCCTGTTTTTTTCGTTCCTTAAAATCCCCGCCCAAGGCCAGATAAAGATCAACCCGATTATCCAAACGCACACGGCGAATGATCAACCGGTCTGACTCCTTCAACACCATCTGTCGCTGCGCCGTCAGCATCGTTAATACATCTCCTACCCCGTTGGCATATTCTTCATCAGCAGATTGATACGCCTCCGCCGCCAGTTTGGCAGCCGCGATCAAATCTCTTTCTCTCCGTGACAAATAAGACTCCGCCGCCAAAGCATCCTCCACCTCACGGAACGCCACCAGCGCATCCTTTTCATAATTTGCCAATGCCCGCTTGGCTTCCCCTTTACGAATATTGATCCCCTCACGAATCCTGCCCCCTTGAAACACCGGCTGCGTCACCCCACCGGCAAGACTCCACACACTCAGATTGCCATCCGTCAAACTCTGTAAATCGTTGCTTGTCCGTCCTCCGGAAGCGGTCAGGGAAATCGTTGGAAACATCGCCAGCTTAGCTTCCAACAAACGTTTATCCGTCGCTGCCAGACGGCGTTCCGCAGCCACCAGATCCGGACGACGATCCAACAGCGAAGCCGGTAAACCCGCCGGTGGAGTGGACGGCATTTGCGGCAGATTCACTCCGCTGCTCAACGCCCCACCAGGATAACGTCCCAACAAAACCTCCAGTTGTCGACTGAACTGCTCACGCTGTTGTTTCTGACGAGTCAAAGCCTCGCGCGCCGTCGCCTGATCTGACATCGCCAAGCGCAATTGCGACGCCAAGCCTTTCTGTTCGTCTGCAATACCCAGTTCAAATTTATCCCTCAAAATCTTTTCCGTTTTACCAAAAATCTCAACCGTCCTTCGCGCCAAATTTTCCTGTTGCCGTGTTTCAATCAAAGCAAACCACAGCTTAGCGGTTTGCGCCCCGACCGACAGTTGCGCCGCCGCACGATCCGTTTGCGTCGCCTGCAACTCCGCCACCGCCGCCGATTGCCCAGCGCGGATTTTACCCCACAGATCCAGCTCCCAACTCAAGTCCATCGACAAATCATACTGATTGCTCAAACTCTGCAGAATCGGTGACGAACCACCCGGCCCGATCGGAAAACCAATAAAATTCTGCTTAGTACGCCGCCCCCGGCTCAGGCCGTTGATCTGTGGAAACAGATCACTGCCCGCCTGGATCGCCCGCGCCCCGGCTATTTCGACATTAGCCGCTGCCACCGCCAGATCACGATTATTTTTATTCGCCTCCTTAACCAGAGCATTCAGTTTGCTGTCATGAAAATCCGCGATCCAATGCACATCGGCCAATGCCCGCCCTTGACGATCCATTGCCTGATAAACTTCTGGTGCCCCCACATCCAGCTTACCCTTGCTCGACTTAGGTGAAGTTGCGGCACAAGAAACCACTAGCAGCGTTAGTGCGATAGCTCCAGAATATGAGATCACAGAATTTGCTCTCATTTTCCTGCTCCTTCTTTTGCATTTTGCGCCCGCAATCCCCCGGCAGTAAACGCCACCAATTCTTCCAAGGCCTTCTCAGCGTCATCGGCCAACACCTTACCGTCGGAAAGTAAAACCAAAGTCTCATGCTGGGTCAAAGCATACAACATTGAACCTATAGTGAAATGCATCCGCCAAAAAACCTCCGCCGCAGACAAGCGAGGTAAAGCCTTAGACAAAGACGCACAAAAACGATCCGCCACTTCACGGAAAAGACGCCTCATCGCTTCCGGCATCTCCGACCCAGCTTCACTCATACAGCGCCCGGCTAGTTTCATCACGACCTGACGGGAATGCTCCGACTCATTCATCGAAACAATCACCGGGCGAAAAACCGCTGCCAAAATAGTCTCCACCTCTACCGCCTGACCCGCTGCCTGCGTCTCAGCTTCATCCAACATCTGCAGACGTCGCTGATTAATCGGCCCCACCACCCGCGCCAACACCTCGACCACCAAGCCCCCCTTGGAACCAAAATAATAATTCACCGCCGCCAGGTTGACCTCCGCCCGAGTCGTGATCTGGCGCAACGACACCGCGTCAAAGCCCTGCTCGGCAAACAACTCCTCCGCCGCATCAAGGATCCGCTCACGGACCTCGGAGGCTTCGGGTTGATTCTTTTCAGACACAGACATAACAGACTCAATACATTTGAAACAAACGTTTCAATCATACGTTTAAAACACTTGTTTTAATTGTCAAGCAACAAGCACGCAATATTTGCTGACCTTTTCCCTGACCCGTGCCACCTTCCTACTCAATGAGCACCGAAGCTGAACTATTCACCGCCCCTCCCTCGCCAACCCGGCTCGACCTGTATCTCGGGGACTGCGTCGCTGGACTTGCCCGCATCCCGGAAAAATCCGTCGATCTGGTGGTCACCTCCCCTCCCTACAATCTCGGCATCAAATACTCCAAATACGAAGACCAGCGCACCCCCGAGGAATACCTCGCCTGGTCCTGTGAATGGGCCG
>JAJRVS010000125.1 GCA_024277195.1 Verrucomicrobiota bacterium
CGCACCTCGTAATAACACTGGTCGACCGAATCCACCGTCAGCGCTTTGCGCTCCACCTCGATCGTCTGAGGATCGGTCGAATAACGTCTCGTCAGCTTCTCCACCTGAGGATTCATCGTAGCCGAGAAAAACGAAGTCTGGCGATCCTTCGGCATGTCTTTCAACATATCCTCCATATCATCCTTGAACCCCATGTCCAACATGCGGTCAGCTTCGTCCAACACGATGCACTTGATGTTTTCTGTAGCAAAAGTCCGGCGCCTCAAATGATCAAGCAGACGACCAGGCGTGCCCACTACAATATGCGTCCCCTGGCGCAATGCGCGAATCTGGCGATCAATCGGTGCTCCACCATAAACAGGCACCGCACGCAAACCTCTCATTTTGGAACCCAGACGATGCACCTCGTCACACACCTGCATACACAACTCACGGGTCGGACAAACGATCAAACACTGGGTTTTGGACAAAGACAGGTCAATCTTCTGCAATACCGGCAAAGTAAAAGCTGCCGTTTTCCCAGAACCGGTCTGCGACAAACCAATCAGATCTATACCTTCCAACGCTGGAGGGATAGCCAAGGCTTGAATCGGCGAAGGTTTTTCATAACCCAGCACCTCAATGGCAGCAAGAATATCATCCGATAAACCTAATTCTTTAAATGACGGTGTTTCCATCTGTAAATAATAGCAAAAGTTTCAAAACCACAGCGTTCATGATGAATTCACCACATACAACGCCTCCGTAGGAGGAAAGTCTCCCTTTCGAAGCCCACCCATCGCCGAGTTTAGTGCAAATTGCAACGCAAATTGAGCAAGCCCCCAGCTTTTTTAAAATCCACCGGATGCCTACGCTGTGCTTCAGCTCAAATTTTAAATTCCACGACTCAAATCATCCGCCCACAAAAAAAACGCCCCCCTTCACTAGGAAGAGAGGCGTAAATCTTTTTGAGTCAGTCCATCAAGCGATGAACGGCCTCAATATAAGCCTTCAACAGGATTATTTGATTTCTGAAACCGTGAATACTTTTTCACCGTCTTTTTCAGATACTTCTCCGGTCATCTCTGCTTTTTTGGATCCTTTACACACGTTTTTGTGCCAAGGTTTTCCAGCTTTGCCTGCCAAAAGATAAGTAACGGTTTTGCCGTCCTCTTTCACCTGAAGCACGTTGGTGCATTTGCTCGCGGTACCAAGATCGCATTTTGCGCAAGTAGCAGTTCCTTTAAGAGTCGTATCCTTAGCAGATGCGCTAAGTGTAGTGAATGCCAATACGGCGCCAAACAGAGTAGCTGTAATTAGTTTTTTCATAAGTTTTTTTAGTTTGAGTTCAGCAGTCAGTCGTCAGACGGACCATCCTCCTTACAAATTATTTGTCAGGGGACTTGTTACCTACCACATAACCCGGATTGGGGCAAATGTTACAATCGCGTATTTATAAAGCCGTTTTATGCTATCTTTTTCTAATCCTTAACGAATTCAATACTTGGAACAAAACCTCCAAATGAAACTACCTCACATCCATACATTGTTCACCTGCATGTTATTGCTTACAGCGCATCATTCCCCCGCTCAAACTCCAACCCAGCCCCCTGCCGACAACGGCTCACTCAAAGTGGTCAAACCTCCCGATGCCTTTAAAGTTGAATATAACCAAGTGTATAAAACCATCAATGGTCAGAAGCTCACCTTCGACTTCATCACTCCAGCCAAAACCACAGACAAACCCGCTCCCCTGCTCATCTTCATTCACGGAGGAGGATGGCGAGGTGGCAATAAAGAAGCCTTTTACCGTCACTTGTTTTTTGATTCCGTTTTGCCGCTGATGAACAAAGGCATGAAAGTCGCCACCATCAACTACCGTCTCGCCAAAAAAGACGGCCCCACCACTGTCGACAGCGTAACGGATTGCAAAGACGCGGTGCGTTATTTTGCCGCCAATGCCAAACGTCTTGCCATTGATCCCCAACGCTTCGTTTTGATGGGAGGCTCAGCGGGAGGGCATTTGACCCTGATGACCGCTCTCGCCCGCGATCAACAGCTCGAACAAAAACTACCGCCCTTACTCGCCGCCGTTCCTTTTTACCCCTTGTGCCATTTTGGAGACCCTCTCATCATGGGAGAGACACAATACGGCAAACCCGGTCGTTTCGACATTATGCTCGGTGGCCCCCTGGAAGAAAACGAAGAGCTCGCCCGCCAACTCAGCCCGATCTTCCTGCTGCATAAAAACGCCCCACCTCTCTTCATCTTACACGGCGATGCCGACCCCGTGCTGCCCGTCTTGAGTGCCCGCTTATTTGTGGACCAAGCCAAAAATATCGGAGCAAAAATCAAATACCTCGAAGTCAAAAACGGCAATCACGGCTTCCGCACCGCCGACGACCCTCAACTAGACGGCATCATCCAACAAGTCAGCGCCTATCTGGAAAAGCAGATCTACGGAAAAAACTAAAAAGGCATCTCAATCTTCAGTCGATTTCTGGATCAAGGCAAAAAACGCCTCGGCCATCAGTTTATAACCTTCTTCATTCGGATGAACCAGATCGCTCTTCAGCGCCGCTGATGACAATACTTCACTGATCGTCCCCCCATCATAAGGCAATTGGTGCTGCTGCGCCAAATCCTCATACAAGTCCGGCACCTTGAGTCTCAAACCGGGTTCCGGCACTCCAATTAGAAGGACTTCCGCCCCCGCCCCTTTTATCAATTGAATCATCTGCTCCAAATTCGCTTTCATTTTTTGCCGGGATTGCTTTTGCAACATGTCATTGCCACCCGAACACAGAATAACCAAATCCGCTGACTCCCTTTCCAACACCCCCGGCAAACGCCGCAAAGCCGCGCTACTGTCTTCACCGGGAACTCCCGAATTAAGCACCTGACAATTTATCAAGCCAGCCAATACCATAGGGTAACTATCATCTTGCCCTGCTCCGTATCCGAAAGTCAAGCTGTCACCAAAAGCAACGATGACCGAAGAGCTGTTGAGCTTTTTAATCGTCGGCCCACCGCCACAGCCGATCAGCTGTAACGTGGTAATCAATAACAAAAAAGCAATCGCCCCCCGATTCATCCGGACCCCACTCCGCCCTTCATTCTTCATTTTTTATTTTTCACCCCCAACTGCCACCGCTTTCAACACCGCCTTCTGCGCGTGCAACCTATTCTCAGCTTGTTGAAAAATCGTATTGGCATGCGCTTCGAGCACTTTTTCTGTGATCTCTTTTTCCCGATAGGCTGGCAGGCAATGCATCACCAAAGCTGATGATTTTGCCGCAGCCACGATGCCGTCATTGATCTGATAAGGCTGAAACACATCCAGCCGATCCGCCGATTCATCTTCCTTGCCCATACTCACCCACACATCGGTATAAAGCACATCCGCATTGGTCGCCGCCGCCGCCGCGTCACTGGTGAAGCTCACCACGCCAGCTGCACTGAATTGCTGTTGGTATTCCGCCGAAGGCATGAACGCCTCTGGGGCTGCAATCACCAACTCGAATCCCATATGTTCCGCTGCCCACATCCACGACTTGGCCACATTGCAGTCACCATCACCAAAAAACACCACTTTGCGGCCGTCCCAGCCACCGAGTTTTTCTTTCATCGTCAACAAATCCGCCAGAATCTGGCAGGGATGTTCGTCATCGGTCAAAGCGTTAATAGTTGGTATACCGCTGAATTCGGCAAACTGCTCCACATCGTCCTGGGCAAAAGTCCGGATCACCGCACCATGCACCATCCTCCCCATCACCCGCGCAGTGTCCTTGATCGGTTCCCCGCGCCCCAACTGTGATTGATTCGACGACAAAAACATCACCGATCCCCCCAGCTCACGAATCCCTACTTCAAAACTCACCCGCGTGCGGGTTGATGATTTACTAAACATCAAGGCCCAACACTGATCCTTCAGATCATCGTCTGACAAATCCTTCGCCCAACGTTTATGCTTCAGCTCCTCGGCGGATATCAACAATGCTTCGATTTCATCCGCTGACGCGGCCTCCAGTGATAACAAATTTTTCATCTCAATTCAAATCAATAATAGCGGCATCACCCACCAAGCTCGTTTAATAATTCCTTTAGCTTATTCAATGCCAAATCGACATCTTCCTGACTCACATTCAAAGCCGGCAGCCATCGCACCACATCCACTCCGGCCGGCACGGTCAGTAATCCTTTATCCATCAAGTGACTGACCACAAACAAAGCTGCGGTCTGCCCGCTCTGTTTAAAAGCTTCATTTTGTTCCAACTTCGCCACATTAAGTACAAAACCCAACATTAATCC
This sequence comes from Verrucomicrobiota bacterium, assembly GCA_024277195.1. Lineage (GTDB taxonomy): Bacteria > Verrucomicrobiota > Verrucomicrobiia > Verrucomicrobiales > DEV007 > JAADHD01. The sequence goes on from JAJRVS010000125.1 coordinate 4,291, forward strand.
GCGACCTCTCACCGACTGGATCAAATCGGAATCCCAATCAGCAAGCGCCCGCTCAATGTAAGCTCCCATTTGTGCGGCATTTTCCCACAAGCGCTCTTTCTCGATCTCCTCCAACACCGCCAAAGCCACCGCCGAGCCGAGCGGCGTGCCGCCAAAAGTCGAGCCATGACTGCCTGGCCCCAGTGCATCACAGAGTTGCCCCTCCGCGCCATTATCACCAGCAGCATTTTTCGTAGTCCGATCCGCCCGCACCCACACTGCACCCATCGGAAAGCCGCCCGCCAAACCTTTGGCCCAACTCACCGCATCCGGCTCAAGCTTCTCGATCACCGCATCCCAAGTTCTTTTATCCCCCGTACGCCCAAGCCCGCATTGCACTTCATCGAACATCAAAAGCAAATCGTGTTCATCACGCAAACGCAGTGCGGTTTGCAAAAATACTTCACTGACCACATGAATGCCCCCTTCTCCCTGAACCACCTCGATCAAAATAGCCACCGTCTGATCACCGACCGCATTTTCCAAAGCCTCAGCATCATTGTAGGCCACATGCTTGAATCCCTCCAACATTGGCTCAAAACCCGCTTTTACTTTGTCCTGCCCCGTCGCCGCAATCCCCCCCAAGGTGCGTCCGTGAAAAGATCCTTCACAAGTGATGATCTCATAACGCCCGCCCGGCCCCGACAGTTGATTGCCATACTTCCGCGCCAGCTTAATCAGCGTATCATTCGCCTCCGCTCCACTATTGCAGAAAAAAACCTTGCCCGCCGCGCCCATCACCTTCTCCACCAAATGCCGGGCCAACAGTGCCTGCTCACGTATCTGATACAGATTGGAACAATGGATCAATTTTTCACCCTGCTCCCGCAAGGCCTGCTGGATCACCGGATGGCAATGCCCCAGCGAACACACCGCAATGCCAGTAGCAAAATCCAAATAACGAGCCCCCTTGTCATCTTCCACCCACGAACCTTCCCCGCGCACCAACTCAAGCGCAAAACGCCCGTAGTTCGGCATCACGTATTGCTTCATCAAATCAGAAGTCGCTATTTCACTTTTATTCGATCCACTCATTTCACAATCTCCGTACCCACACCCGATTCGGTAAAAATTTCCAATAACAATGAATGCGACAGCCTACCGTCAATCATGTGAACCTTACCCACTCCAGCATCCAACGCATCCACCGCCGAACGCATTTTTGGAATCATGCCGCCATGGATCGTGCCCTCTTCGATCATGCCTTCGACATCCCCTGCCTGGATCGACGGAATCAAAGTGCTCTCATCTTTGTAATCCCCCAGCACCCCCAGTACATCGCTGAGAAACACCAGCTTCGATGCCTTGATCGCCTTTGCCAAAGCACTGGCTGCCAAGTCGGCATTCACATTCAAAGCCAAACCGGTGTCCCGCTCGGACGCCACCGGAGAAACCACTGGCACGATTTCATCCTCAATCGCTTTTTCGATTTTTTCCAGATTAAAGTCCACCGCCTGCCCCACCCGTCCCAACGAAACCTCACGCCCCTCTTCTTCAGACCAACCAGTCAATCGCTCACCGACAAACACCCCGTTGCCAGGAATCCCCACCGCGCGACCACCATACTCCTCGACCATTTTCACCAAGCCGGGATTAATTTTCCCATTCAAAGTCTCATCCACGATCTCCATCGCCTCGTCAGTCGTCACCCTTTGCCCGCCTGAAAACACCGCATCCAATCCCGCTTCCTTCATCGCCGCAGAAATCGCCTTGCCGCCGCCATGCACCAGCACTGGATTCACCCCGACCACTTCAAGAAATACCACATCGCGCAGCAAACGCCTCACCAAAGCAGGATCCTCCATCGCCGATCCGCCAACTTTGATCAAAAAAGTCGCGCCGCGGAAATTCTGCAAATAAGGCAGCGCTTCAAGCAGCACCGCTGCTTTATCGATTGGGTTCTGTAATGCTGATGTGTTCACGAGTAGGCGAAAGAAAAGCGTCTAATCTCGTCATTTTCAGCCAATCAGCAAGCGAAGAATGCCATTAAGAGCCCAGTTCAGCTCTGAGGTGCCGCATACTCACGCCGATTGAAGTCCACGTATTCGGGCGACAAGTCGCTAGTATAAATATGATACTCCGCCCGCCCCTGATTCAACTCGATGCCAATGGTAAACTTCCGCTTAGCCACCACCTTCTCCAATTCCTTGAACGATATACCATTGTGATGCGCGATGCCATGCTTGGCCGCACACAAACCATCAAAATAAATATCCACCAGCTCCGGTTTGATTTTTGCCCCTGAATACCCCACCGCATGAATGATCCTGCCCCAGTTGGGATCATTGCCGTTCCAGGAACATTTCACCAAGGACGAATTAGCCACCGCACGTGCCACCAACTCCGCGTCCCGTTGCGATGACGCCCCATTGACCCGCACCTCCACCAGCTTGGTCACCCGCTCTCCGTCCGCGACCATCTTTTTGGCCATTTTCAGCATCAGAGCAGTCAAAGCATCACGAAACAAACGGCTGCCCGGCCCCCGTGCCGTGATCCGGCGATTCTCCGCACGGCAGTTTGCCATCACTATCACTGTATCGTTGGTGCTCATGTCACCATCGATCGTGATCCGGTTAAAAGAAAGGTCTGTCGCCTCGCGGGTCGCCCGCTGCAATTCAGTTTTAGAAATACAAGCGTCCGTAGTGATAAAACACAACATCGTCGCCATGTTCGGATTGATCATGCCCGACCCTTTGGCAATCGCGCCAATACTGACTTTTTTTCCGCCAATCTCAAACTCGACCATCGCACTCTTCGGCACTGTGTCACTGGTCATGATCGCCTCCGCGGCCAAACGGCAATCCTTCTTGCCGTTCATCGCTGGCAGTTCCTTGATTTTCGGTAAAATACGATCAATCGGCAAAGGCACTCCAATGATGCCCGTTGATGCCACCATCACTTGCCGTCTGCGAATCCCCAGGGATTTCGCCGTCACATCAGCCATCTGCCGGGCGTGCTCCATGCCTACAGGACCAGTGCAAGCGTTAGCATTGCCACTGTTCACAATGATCGCCTGCGGGTCATCGGCACGCAGATAATCCGCACACAATTGCACCGGTGCTGCTTTCACACGATTCTGGGTAAACACC
>JAJRVS010000126.1 GCA_024277195.1 Verrucomicrobiota bacterium
AGCTCACGCAGGAAGAGGAGATTGAGCAGGCCCAACAAGCAAGCTCGGCGATGGATTTACACATGAATCTTGCTCTAGAGCTTTTTGAAGATAGCACGGAGGAGATTTCTTATAATGAAGAAAAAATCGATCCTCAAGCAAATGATGAATTTGCCTGGGAACAGCGTCTGCAGAATTCTGAAAACCGGGTGGATGCTCTGCTTGATTTACTCGATGAAGCTCAAACGCAGGAGGATAGAAAAATTTTATTAAAACACGCTTTTGACGATTTGCGGCAAGAAAAATTACTGCCGGTTGACCATGAATTTGCACCTCCTGAGGGCGGCGTCAATCGCATGGAGCTCGATGGTGAAATGATTGATCTGGCTAAAAATTTGCAGTGTAAGGTTAGCTCTATCATGATGTTGATACGAGAGCCAATAGATGAAGCGTTTGATACGGAAGCGCTACTGACACTTTATGTTAAGGTGAATGCGACGATGGATTTGGTCTTGGGCGAAGAACCTTGCTCTGCTCCAGGCCTTATCATTGCTTTGCTCAAAAGAGAAATTGCCCGCTGCCAATCAATTGTTAATTCTTTGCCACAACAGCAACGAGACGGAGATTCGCTTTGTTTGAAAGATGTGTGGGAAATTCGCGATCTGCTGGTGAGATTGAGCGGATATTTACGAGATGGACAGACAAGTTGAGCAAAACCGTAGCAGAAGCAAATTCTGGGAAAAGAGCATCCTCGTGGCGGGAGCCCCGATCTTCCCCGCCAACGCACCAACGCAAAGTTTTTCCCTGCCAAGTTGAAATAGAAGGGTATAGACAATTGAAGTTGAATGAGGGGTCAAACCCCAAGCAATACGATTCTTGTTAGAATCGAGGTGCTTTTTGCGATAGAATATCGCGCAAGAAATAAAGTAAGTGGGGTGTGACCCCTTGGACCTAGAAATAAAGTAAGTGGGGTGTGACCCCTTGGAAGTTTAAATAGAAGGGTATCGACAATTGAAGTTGAATGGATGGGGTCAAACCCCAAGTAATATAATCCTTGTTAGAATCGAGGTGCTTTTTACGACAGGATATCGCGCAAGAACTAAAATAAGTGGGGCGTGACCCCATGCACCCCCATGCATGCCATGCAAGTGCTTGAGCCTTCGAGTTAGGTCAAAGAACTGGGGGATCCGCTTGTGAGCAGGCGGGGCAACTTACATTTCGTCTACGAAGTATTCTTCGCCGCCGAGGATGTCGGGCTCGACGTTCACTCCGGTGGAGCGGATGCCGGCCAGGCGGCGATTGCTGCCGCGACTGCGTGACGGGCTGTTTACGATGCGCCGGATGTAGTCGACCGCCAGGGGTGCGGTTGAAAGGGCGCCGATGGTTAGCAGAGTGGTGGCCAGACTTTGCCGTGTTTTGCTTTTCATCTTGTCGGCAAGTAATAGACCCACCGCACAGCCGATGGCTGCAGGGGCTATAGAGATTGCCGTGCCGAGTAATGCGGCATTTGGGGACAAGGGATCTTCGGGGCGTATTGGATCTGGCACAGGATCAGCATAGCTCAAAAAAGCCGAAATGCCAAATTTGTAACGCTTTATTGATGAATTGCGTCTATCTTGTCTAATCATGGGTAACCAAAGCCAGGCCTTATTTTTGCTGAAAGTCGCAGTGGTGCTCACATTGATTTGGGCTGTGGTCTGGGGGGTGATGAGTGTGTCGGGGGTATTTCGTGAGACCCCGGAAAAGGTGATCGCTTACATGGAGGGGAATCCGCTGAGTGAAGTTGAGGATGAAAATCAGCGGAGGGAGATCATTTCCGGTCTGGCGGATCGGCTCAATCGCCTGGACCACATCCAGATCAACGAGTTTCAATCGGATCCGGACAAGGATAGGAGGCGTGATTTTTTCAAAGAAATGAGTGCGGAGGAGCAGCACTTTTTCATGGAGCGGCGGATTGGCAAAGCCTTCAACCAGATGATGAACGCTTTTAATGAAATGGAACGCAGTGAGCGCAAGCGTCTGGTGGAGCGCACTTTAAAACGCATGCGAGACAATGATGATGAAAGGTTGGGATTGCAGCGTCTGGAGGAGTCTGATCCGGCGGCTACAGAAAAAATCGTTAATGAAGGTTTGCGAGCCTATTACCAGGACGCTTCGGCGGAAACCAAATTGGATCTGGCTCCTTTGATGGAGCAAATGCAGCGTAATTTGCAAGCTTTGCGGTATAAAAACGGAAAATGATGATGAGGGCAGCAAGAGATTCGGGACGAATAAAAAAATCTAGCTCGATAATGGGGTTCACCTTGTTGGAAATGTTAACGGCACTCGCTATTATCACGATATTAGCCGGTTTGGGTATTCCGGGGTATTTGCGGGTCAAACGTCAAGCGCGGGCTCATTTGTGTACAGCCAATTTACGTCATTTGGGTATGGGGCTGAATTTGTATTTGAGCGATCACAATTTGATGATGCCCACTTTGGCCCCGGCACGAGATGATAAAAATGATAACAGCCTGCCAACGATTGATACAGAATTATTGAAATATGTGGATTCTGATGAGTCCTTTCGATGTCCCAGTGATCATGAGGGGCTTTGGGAAAAAAGTGGCTCTAGCTATTTTTGGAATAGTTTGGTGAATGGGCAGCCGATGGGCAATATGAATTTCATGGGACTGACAAAAAACCAGGCGGGCATTCCTATGATTTCCGACAAGGAGAATTTTCACAAGCACATTGGCCATGAAGTGAATATTCTATATGCCGATGGCCATGTGGTGTCGGAGTTGCAATTCTCGGTGCTTCCCTGAGTTTATCTTTTATCAGGATAAATGCTGAAGGTATCACATCTGAATAAACGTTTTGGACGCAGGGATCAACCTGCGGCTTTGAACGATCTGAGTTTCACTGTGGAGAAAGGTGAGATCTTCGGCTTGCTCGGTCACAATGGAGCGGGCAAGAGCACTGCTTTGGGAATCATGCTGGGTATGGTGTATCCGGATTCAGGTGAGGTTAGCATAGGTGGGGTATCGGTGCAGAGCCGGCGTGAGCTGGCGATGAGTAAGACGGGAGCGATATTCGAGTCGCCGAATTTTTACGATTACCTCAGTGGGTGGAGGAACTTGCAAGTATTGACTGCTTTTTCCGGGGGGGTGACTAAAAAAGAAATGGAAGAAATGGTCGAGTGGGTGGGGCTGAAAGAACGGATCCTAGATAAAGTGCGCACTTACAGTCATGGTATGAGGCAGCGACTTGCTTTGGCCCAGGCGCTGCTGCCTCGGCCGGAGATGTTATTGCTCGATGAACCAACGGACGGCTTGGATCCCGACGGCATTGTGGAGTTTCGCAAACAGTTGTTCTCCTTGCGCGATGATTTTGGGGTAACTATTTTATTGAACTCTCATTTGCTTTCGGAGGTGGAGAAAACCTGCGACCGCATTGTGATCCTGCGTAAGGGGTGTAAAGTTTACGAGGGCAGCTGCCGGGGATTGGAGCAGGAGACCTTGAATTATCGGATCGAAGTGGATCAATGGAAACCGTTGCAGCGAGTGGCGGGGCAGTTCGGTGGTCAGGTTCAAGCGGATGAAGGTTTGCTGCAGTGGCCACGCGGAAAGGATATCGCGCTCTTGGTGAGTGCCTTGGTTGAGGAGGGGGTGAAGGTGCGCCAGGTGACTTATTTACAGCCTTCCCTGGAGGACCTTTATATGAAGGTAAGGCAAAAACAGGGGGAGGAATCAGGATGATGGAATTCTTTCGTTTGTTGAAGTGGGAACTTTTCCGAATGTATGCCCGTCCTCGGACTTACATTGGTTTTGCGGTGTTCCTCCTGGTGGAAGGTTTGGTATTATTTTTGTTATCACGGCCGAGCATTCAGAGGGGCTTGCAAAATTGGATTGAAAATGTTGCAGGAGGCTTTGATCATTTTTTCTCGGGCCTGACTCTGGCTTTCATTTTAGTGGGGGGAACGGTGTTCCTTTTGGGGGCGCCTTTTTTGTCGTTGGTGTCGGGCGATATTGTGGCCAAAGAAAGTGAGGACGGTAATTTGCGCTTGTTACTGGCGCGTCCGGTGTCTCGTTTGCGCTTGCTGATGGTCAAGTATGTGGCCTGCCAGATCTATGCCTTGAGTTTGTTCCTTTTTATATCGAGCAGTGCTTTGGTGGTGGGCATCATTGAGCGAGGCTGGGGCGGGGGCTATGTGGTGATGACTCCGGAAATGCCGCACGCTTCGGTTTTTGAATGGGGTGAGGGTTTGGAGAGGTTTTATTTGATGCCGTTGTTTTTGGTTGTTTCTTATCTGCCCTTGACCAGTTTTGCTTTTATGTTGTCCTGCATGCGGATCAAACCGGCGGCGGCGACGATCACCACTCTGGCGGTGGTGATGGCGGATTTTGTTTTGGCAAATTTCCCTCTGTTTCCTTTGTTTAAAGAATACCGCGATTGGTTTGTGACCCCACGTATGCAGATGTGGGTGTATTCCCAGTATCAGGATATCCCCTGGCCAAAGGTGGTAGAGAATTGGGCGTGGTTGGTTGGCATCGGCTTGACGGGCTTTGTTCTCGGGTGGATGAGTTTCGAAAGAAGAGATATCAAGTCGTGATAGAGTTACAAAAAACCGAACAAGTACAGGATTGGCTTCAGCAAGAAAGAAGGGCTGGGATTGAGAGAGTGCTGGTGCCAACGATGGGGGGATTGCATGAGGGGCATTTGAGTCTCATTGATATAGCCCGGCAGCGGGCGGGGGAGAGCGGGAGGGTGGTGGTCAGTTTGTTTGTGAACCCGACTCAGTTTGGCCCTGATGAAGATTTGCAGGCCTACCCAAAAACGATGCAGCGGGATCGGGAGCTGTGCAAAGAGCGTGGGGTGGATTTGTTGTTCGCTCCGGCAGTGAATGAGATGTATGCGGAGGATGCCTCGGTGAAGGTGGCGGAAGAGATTTTGTCTACGGGTTTGTGTGGTCAAAGTCGCCCGGTTCACTTTGGCGGGGTTTGCACGATTGTTACTAAGTTGTTTAATTTGTTCCAGCCGAATGTAGCGGTTTTTGGAGAAAAAGACTTCCAACAACTGGCGATTATTCGTCGTCTGGTGCGTGATTTGAATTATCCAATAGACATCATGGGAGGCGCTATTGTCAGGGAGGCTGACGGGGTAGCGATGAGCACACGGAATAAAAACCTAAGTCCGTCTGCTCGCCAACAGGCGGTGGTTCTGAGTAAGGCTTTGCTCGCTGCCAAGGGGTATTTGGATGAGGGAGGACGCTGTTTGAGCTAGATCCGAGCATTGATGGAGACTGTTATTTCTGGTTTTTCTCTAGCGCGATTGGATTATTTGGAAATGGTCGATCCGGGAACCCTGCAACCTTTGGATACAGCTGGCGAAAGGCTGTTGGTCGCCTTAGCGGTGTATTTTGATAATACGCGATTGATTGACAATCTTCACTGGAGGGAAGAGGGGTGATGGCTTTGAAACAACAGCGCAGAGGAAAAAAGGGATGAAAAATTATGATTTTATTGTCGTGGGAAGCGGCATTGCTGGTTTGAGTTTTGCCCTGCGCGCTGCGCAGAAAGGTCGCGTTGCAATCGTGACAAAGAAGGATCGTGGGGACAGCAATACCGCAAAAGCCCAGGGGGGAATTGCTTGCGTTGAGAGTGCTGAGGATTCCTTTGACTTGCATGTGAAGGATACACTGATCGCGGGAGCTGGTTTGTGTAACGAAGAGGTGGTGCGCACCATCGTTAGTGAAGCGCCACAGGCGATTGCCGATTTGGTGGACTTGGGGGTTTGTTTTGATCGTGATTCGGCTAGCGGGGATTTTTCACTGGGTATGGAGGGAGGCCATTCACAGCGCCGTATTTTGCATTCCAAAGATACCACGGGTTTGGAGATCGAAACCCAATTACTGGAAGCGGTTGCGGCTAACGAAAATATCGAAGTTCTGGAACATCATTTTGCCATCGACCTGATCACGACCCGGCGCTTGGGTTTTGCCTCGCCGCCGCGCTGTTTGGGGCTGTATGTTTTGGATGAGGAAAAAAACACCGTGGTGACGCTACGCTCAGATCGCATTGTGATGTGCACGGGCGGCTGTGGGCGTGTTTATCTTTACACCACTAATCCCAAAGTGGCGACCGGCGATGGAGTGGCGATGGCTTGGCGGGCCGGGGCAAAAATCGCTAACATGGAATTTATCCAGTTTCATCCGACTTGTTTGTATCACCCCGAGGTGAAATCTTTTTTGATATCCGAAGCGGTGCGCGGTGAGGGTGGGGTGTTAGTGGGTCAGGATGGCAAAGAGTTCATGCATCGTTACGATGAACGTAAGTCACTAGCTCCAAGGGATATCGTGGCGCGGGCGATTGACCGCGAGATCAAGGTGACCGGAGCGGCTTGTGTGTTTTTGGATATCACGCACAAAAAAAAGGGTTTTGTGAAAGATCGTTTTCCTCACATTTACAACACCTGTCTCGCACTGGGTATTGACGCCGAAAAGGATCCGATCCCGGTGGTGCCGGCGGCTCATTATCAATGTGGAGGGGTGCAAGTGGACGTGAACGGAGCCTCAAGTCTGTCTGGGTTGTGGGCGGTGGGTGAAGTAGCCTGCACCGGTCTGCACGGAGCTAATCGTCTGGCCAGTAACTCTTTGTTAGAGGGGGCGGCGGTGGCGCAACGAGCAGTGGGCAATGTGTTGGAGAAGCTTCCGGTGGGTCAAACCGAGACTTTTGACCTGCCCGAGTGGACGCTGGGCAATGTGACGGACGTGGACGAGTTGGTGGTGATTTATCACAACTGGGACGAAATCAGGCGCTTGATGTGGGATTATGTCAGCATCGTGCGTACCGGCAAGCGTTTGCAGCGGGCGGCGACACGCCTGCAGAACTTGAGCCGGGAGGTTCAGGAGTTCTACTGGAATTTCAAAGTGACCTCCGAATTGTTGGAGCTGCGTAATTTGGTGCAAGTGGCGACTTTGATTGTGGATAATGCCGCACAACGCACGGAAAGCCGGGGTTTGCACTACACGCTGGACTATCCGGAAAGGGATGACAAAAACTGGCGCAGGGATACCGTTTTCGGTCGCGTTTGAATCAATTTGGATCTATATTCGAGGTTCGTTTGCGAAATTTCAGGGGAAATTTCACTGCTAATTAGGAGAATGACCGTCCGGAATACAATGTCTGAATGTCTGCGAGCTGCCGTATTGACGATGGTGTCGTTGGCGTTGGTTGCGCTAGTCGGGCAGGGATTTTGCCAGAATATATCTTCAGGGGTGCGACCGGTCAGCTCGTCCAAATACAGCGTTCCCCGCTCAACGTCGATTAAAGGTGGCGCTTCCGCTGTATTGCCAGCCAATCGTTCGGCCAGACTGCGGCAGGGATTGCCGGGCACCTTGCCTCATCCGACTAATGCATACGCGGTTTCGACTTTGCCACGGGTTTTTGCTCCCACCCGGCCGCGCACGACTTACACTCGTTACCCCTGGAAACGTCAGATTGTGACCACGGTGTTCTGGATCGGTGAGGAGCCGACGGCAAAAAATCCGACGCCCAACCACATGAGCGCCTGGGATCGGAATTGGGCTAAGAACTTCGGGGGATTTGATGATCCCAATCCTGGAGCGAGAGCCTGGGATTTTCGGCCAAAAGCTTTTGTGCCGGGTTTGAACCCTTTTTATATTGCGTTGCCTTATACCGATATTCGCTCAGGGGCGACCGGAACCAAAGCGGAAGCGCCACATGTGATTCCTTGGTTCAAAAAGAAATACCAGCAAGCAGGGCACACTGTTTTGAAAGGTCGTTGGTTAGCCATTCAAAAAGGAGGGAGGGTTTGTTTTGCGCAATGGGAGGATGTAGGCCCTTTTGTGACCAATGATTATTCTTATGTGTTTGGTAATTCACGCCCAAAAGCGACAGGCAATGGGGGAGCGGGTTTGGATGTATCGCCCGCAGTGAGGGATTTTTTGATGTTGCGCAGTGGTGAGCGTTGCGACTGGCGTTTTGTTGATGTGAACGAGGTTCCGCAGGGGCCGTGGCGTAAGTATGGCCAAAATAATGACTTCACTCATCTGGAAGGGAAGTTGAAACCCCAGGAAGATGAGCGACTGGCCAAGTTGCGTGAAATGCGGGATGCTTACATTCGCAATATGCCGCTGCCGCATTAGTCTTGATATTAACGTAAAATAGAAAAAATGAATAAAGTATTACTCATCGTGCTCGCTATATTTCTCCCGCCGGTAGCCGTTTTGTTGAAAAACGGGGTGGGTAAGGATTTGATCATCAATATTGTGTTGTGCCTGGTGTTTTTCTTTCCTGGCATGATCCACGCATTGTGGTTGGTGACCAAATAGAGGGGCGGGGATTTTCGGTAAGAGTGACTTATGAGCGATTGGTATTTCAGCTATCATATTATCGCGAGCATTCTCATATTGTGGCATGTGAGGCATGATTGCCGGGTATTAGGTGAGAACTGGAGTAAATATTTGATTTTGGTTCTTTTGTTCACTTGGCTATTTTATTTGCTGTGGATTTTGTCGTGGCCGGGCAGTTTGAGGCTTTGGTTCCAGGGCAAACGCGTTTCCGATTTGCCTCAGGCGCGGGCTCTGCGGCATCAGCAAGAGCGGAGGGTTGCTATAACGGGAGATATTTCCATCAAAAAAACCGGATGATCCCGCAGTGATCGAGTTTTGACATTGCCCTTGGTTCCAAGCACTATGTCGGCTTGTTATCATGTCTCGACTGCGAGCTTCCATTCTTATTCTCATTTTCCTTGCTCTGACGGGTTTCGCTTTGTCGCGGATCACTTTGAGCGTGGATGTTTTGGCTCTGCTGCCTGGGGATTTGCCCGAGGTGAAAGGGGTGCGGCACTTTTATGAGCAGTTCAGTCGACCCAATGAATTGATCGTTACCCTAGAGGGGGAGGGGGCTGAGGGTGCGGCGCAGTCACTGGCGCAGGCCCTGGGTGAGCGCCAGGAGCTTGTGAGTTCGGTGGTGTGGCATTTGTCTTTGCAGGATGATGCGGAGGCGGGCGCCGATCTGTTGGCCTATATGTGGTTCAATGCGCAGCCATCTCATACGCAAAAATTGCTTGATGATTTAGGTGAGGGTAAGCTTGAGCAGCGCCTGGCTGAGGTGATCGAAGGCTTATCCACTGGCTTGCCGGATCAGCAAACATTTCTCCGTGCTTATGATCCGCTGGGTTTGGTGGGGGCTTTGCCGAGTGGCTTGGAAAGTGCCGGTTTAGATCCTGCGGCGGCGGATGCGCCTTTTGCTTCTGCAGATCAGCGGTTCAGGGTGCTTTATGTGAAAACACCGGAGGGTGGTGAGATGGATTATAAACAAGCTGACCATTGGTTAGGTGAAATACGGGCGTTTGTGCAGCAATGGAAAGAGCAAGTGGCAAAAGAGCATCCTGATTGGGCGGCGGTCGAATTGGGCTATACGGGGGAGCCGGCATTTGTGGCAGAAATTGGCAAGGGCATGGAGGAGGATATGCACGCGTCGATCAGCTCGACGATTATGTTGATTGGTCTGCTGTTTTGGATCATGCATCGGCGGCTGGTGCCTTTATTGTGGTTGGTCTTCATGTTGATAGTGACCTTCGGCCTGACCTTGTCGATTGCATCGCTGGTGATCGGTCAGTTGAGTATTATGTCGGTGGGCTTTGCAGCTATTTTGATTGGCCTGACGATAGATTACGGAGTGATTCTTTATAAGGAGGCAAGGCTCACGCCGGGGGATCCAGTGGCTTTGAAGCGTCTGGTGGGTCCGAGTATCATATGGGCAGCGACTACCACGGCGGCGGTATTTTTTGCACTGCAGTTCAGTAGTTTCCCGGGGGTAGCGCAGTTGGGGGTTTTGGTTGCTATCGGGGTGCTGGTGGGCTCGGTGGTGATGTTGCTTTTTTATTCCCCGGTAGCGGCGCGTTATGCTTCGCGGCAAATTTTAGTGGGTGCGTCGGCAGAGGGTGATTTTGAGGGAAAGCAAAAAGGGGGGGATATAGCAGGGCAAGCTGCTCCTGTTTGGTCGTCGATGCTGACGGGCTTGTTGCCGGTGGTTTGTATTGTCATTTTGCTGATTTTTGGCTGGCCGCGTTTCCAGCAGGATTTCAAGCCGATGCAATTGCGCGATAGCCCGTCGATGAATGCCACTGAGCAGATGCAGGCAAGATTGTCACAGGATGGAGGGCAGCAGCAACCGGTAGTGATCGCTGCTGAGAGTTTGGCGGCATTGCCTGGACAAATGCAGCAAGCAGAGCAGTTGTTGAAAGTTGCGGTGGAGAGTGGTGGGATTGCAGATTTTATTTTACCGCAAGGATTGGTGCCCAATGTGAGGCATCAGAAAAAAAACCGGAAGCTGTTAGCCGTGTTGGTAGCGGATGAAAAGCGCTTGCGAGCGGGTTTGGAAGCAGCGGGCTTTAACGATGAAGCTTGGTTGTTTGCGGGTAAAGTTTTTGCCGTGTGGCGGTCATGGCTGGATAGGCCGGATGCGGAGAATGGAGGTGGTGTTTTTCCTGGCCATGCTAACAGCCGTTGGGTGATGGAACGTTTGTTTTCGAGGGATGAGCAGGGTAAGTGTTACGTGCTGGGGGCGGTGAATTCTAAAGAAGGGCAGGTCGTTGGCGAAAAAGATTCGGCGGCTTTATTGGAGGCAAACATTTACATTACGGGTTGGCACACTCTTGACCCTGCGATTCAGAGATTGATTGAGCTCGATTCGTTGAGGGTGTTTTTGCCGGTGGCCCTGGCTTTGATCGCGATGTTGTATTTTATTTTCCGCAATTGGCGGGATGTGTTGTTGAGCCTGGGCACTTTGATTTTCAGCATCGTTGTGTTGTTGGCGATCAGTTCTGTTTTAAAAATAGAATGGAATGCTTTCAGTCTCAGCAGTGTGCCGATTCTTTTTGGGGTGGGTTTGGATTACACGATTCACATGATATTTGCCTTGCGTCGCAGTGAGGGCGATTTGAGGTCGGTGCGATTGGGGATCTCGCGGGCGATTCTTTTTTGTGGCCTTTCCACGGCGATTGGTTTTGGGTCGCTGTCCTTGGCGTCAAATCTTGGTTTGGCGAGCATCGGGCGTATTTGTGGTTTGGGGGTTCTGATTATTATGCTGACAACCGTTGGCCTGCTTCCATATTGGTGGCTGCGTTCGCGCAGACAAGTGAGGGGATGATTTATAATAACAATGAGTGAACTTGATGAAACGGCAGGGGAAAGGGTGCGCGAAGATTCTTCGCAAGATTCGTCGTCTGCAGTGAAGAAGTTTTCGGTGTATGGAGACTTTTGGACTCAGGTTCAGGCTGCCGCGGTACGGCAGTGCCCGTTTTTTTTCGAACCCATCCTGCTTGTCTATTACACCTTGTTTTTCTTTGCCCTCTGCCCGGGCACCCGCAAGCCCGTGATTGATAATTTGTCGGTATTATTCCCTGAGTCGCCTCGGTGGATAAATGCTTTCCGTGCGCTGCGGGTGTTCTGGAGTTTCTCAAGCAGTATCACGGATGCTGCCTATTGCCGGGAAGGTGAGAATATTATCGATTGGGAGGTAGAGGGCGATGAGTTTTTTCAACAGTTCACGGATCAAGAGGGCGGGGCTATTGTATTGACGGCTCACATGGGAAATTACGATGTCGCCGCGCCCATGTTTGCTAACAAGTTCGGCAAAAAACTGCATGCGGTCAGGGCTCCGGAGCGTGATGCCCAGCGGCAGGAATACATGCAAAAAAAATTCAGCGATGAAGCCACGGATGATTACGAGGTGCGTTATAATGCTGACGACAAATTTTTGGGCATCGATTTGGCAAGAGCTTTGATGCAGGGTGAATACGTGGCCATTCAAGGGGATCGGGTGCTTTTTGATGTGTCAGCCTTGCAGGTGTCATTGGGGCAGATCCCCGGCTGGCACATGAATATTCCCAAAGGGCCCTTTGTATTGGCATTGACTTCAAAGGCGCAGATCTTGCCCTTGTTTGCGGTTAGGTTGGGGCGTCGGCGCTACCGGATCGTGGTATTGCCTTCGTTTGTCTGTGAGCGCACCAGCCGTGATCATGAAAAGGCGATCAATGAGGCGGCTACTCAATGGGTTGGGATATTGCTGCCGGTGATTCGTAAATATTGGTTTCAGTGGTACGTGTTTGAAAATGCATTTTTTGTTGATGAAAAAAGTGAGGGATGAGTGTGCGTGACCCAGATTTGTATATAGATCCTGCTGCCCGGAGTTATACGGCTTTGTTCCGTGTGCTCGGTAATTTGCTGTCGGGTTTGCGAGCAGGTGATGGAGGAGGGATCGTTTATCCGGTGAATCGTGCAGGACAAAATGTGGTGGAGTGCTACACACTCGCAGGGCTCATCTTTGTTTTACTAACAAGTTATTTTATTGATGCTGTGGCAGGTTTGCTGGGGGGGCAGATTTGGTCTTTTGTGGCTGCGGTTCCGCTGGCCTTGATGTTAACCTTCGTGGTTCTGCATTTGTTGTTTTTCTCTTTTGCTTATGTTTATAATGTCCTGAAGTCGATTCATTTGATTCCAGTTGATGCGTCTAAGCAATTGCCGGAGGCAGTGTATTTGTTGTTTTTCACAGGGATGGCTGTTGCCATGGTTTTGTCAGGAAAAGTTTTTTTGATGTTTGCTGCCAGTACATGGTTGCTCGCCCTTGTACTGAATTTTGTTTGTGCGGTGATTTTGTTTGCTGAAAAGTTTCTAGCTCAAATCAAGGGGGAGCAGGGATGAATCCTGACTGTGGTAAAAGTCAGCAGCGAAGGGTTTTTATCTCTATCCTGGCTCTGTCGAGCCTGCTGGCGGTATTGGCTGTGGTTGCGGGAGAGCTGGTGATTGGATTGGGGCTCTTTTTTTTGACCCACATGGCGTGGCTCTATGCGCAGCTCAATCCTACGGTGCAGTGGCTCGGCCCAGTGGTTACGGGTTTTCGAACGGATGAAAAAGAAATCTGGCTGACCATCGATGACGGCCCGGATCCACAAGAGACGGAGCGGGTGCTTGAGCTGTTGGATCGCTACCAAGCCAGAGCTACTTTTTTTGTGATTGCAAAAAAAGCGAGCGAGAACCCTGCCTTGATCGAGCAAATCATACAAAAAGGACATCAAGTGGCTAATCATACGGTGAGCCATCCGGAGTCTCGTTTTTGGTGTTTATCGAAACGGAGGCTGGAAGCGGAAATCAATGATGCCTCTGCGATCATTGCCGGAATAACGGGGCAGCGGCCACTTTTGTTTCGGGCACCGGTTGGGCATAAACCCAGGGCTTTGCATGCGGTGTTGGCAGAAGCAGAATTGCCTTTGATCGCTTGGACGGCGAGAGGCTTCGACGGGGTCTTGACCGATAGTGGTGGCATTGTCGAACGTATTCGCAAGAACATCAAACCGGGGGCCATCGTTCTGCTGCACGAGGGGCGGGCAACGCTGCCTGATACTCTGGTCGACCTTTTGCAGGGTTTTTCCAGCCAAGGTTATCGCTGTGTTTTGCCTGCAGCCGATTCGTTTGTGTGTGGTCGCCGGTAGGTCAGCAGATAATTGTTGAAAGGGGTGTTGCCCCAGAGAGGCTGGGATTCGCCTTGCAAACCTTCGGATTGGAGGATGTCGGAGACAAAAGATTCGGTAGGGAACTCATGAACTGTAGATTTGATCCAGGAGATGAAAGTGCCAAAGCGGTCGGCGATTTTGGAAATTTTGGAGCGTTTGCTCGAATCATTCAATCCGCTGCGAATGATCAAGAGGCCTCCTGGTGCCACGGCTTCGGAGGCTTTGCGCAGGATGTCTTCCTGGTCACGCTCATTATTGTATTGCAAAATATCCAATAAGGTAACATTGCCCGGCTGAGCTGGCAGTTCGCTGTCGATATAACCCGCAATGAAGCGCAGATTTTGATAATGGGAATCTGCGATTAAATTGGAGGTTTTTATTTTTTTGGTGTCATGATCAATAGCAAGGATGGGAGTATCCATTTCGCGTTCCCGCAGATAAAATTCGAGCAGACCTATGCCGCAACCAACATCGAGCAAGGGGAGTTGGCAGTGTTGTTCCAGCAATTTAAAAACAGCCTCGTAAACCGGGTCGGAACGCAATTTGCCGCTGACGTAATGGCGTTGTGTTTTGCTTGGATAGTGTTTGGCGACACGTTTCCTCACCGCTTTCAGGGATTCCGTTGAGTCGGGGTTTTCCAATTGTTCTAATTTGTTCACCTTGCGGCGGCGAATCGCCAGTCCTGGAGCTCGAAACCACCATTGGAATATGAACAGGCGGATGTGCATCCAAGTGATCAGGACGTTGTCGCGTCCGTATTTGAAATGTGAAACTCCGCCTTCATCAGCCGTGAGGTATTTGACCGGTGTGGGGATATTTACTGGTCGAACCCCACGCCAAGAGAGGCGCACGGCGATCTCGGCGTCAAAGTCATAGCGCCGCGCCCAGCGGATATTTTTCATGACTTTGATGAGATCGGTGACCGGGTAAACTCTCATTCCAAAAAGCGAATCTGCGATCCCATCCCACAGAGTTTCGACATTGACCCAGAAGTTGGATAGTTTCCGGCCATTTACCCGGATCCGAGGAGCGGTATCATCAAAAATGGGTTTGCCGAGGATCATGCGGCCGGGCATGGCCATGGACAACGACATGTAGTCGGGGATCATTTCAGCCGGGTGCTGACCGTCGGCGTCCATGCAGAGGATGTGGGTGAAACCGTGAGCTTCCGCTTCATCAAAACCGTGCAGCAGGGCGGCCCCTTTGCCCTGGTTTCTCGCCAGTCGAAAAACCCGCAGGCGGTCTTCTGTTTTTGCCAGTGCTTCGAGCTTTTCTCCGCTGCCATCATCACTGCCATCAACTACTACCCAGACAGGATTCCAGACAGCCAGAGCTTCCTTGACCGTCTCCAGAACTTTCGCTCCAGTATTGTAGCTGGGTATTAACACCAGGTGGGTGTTGGATGGTTCGATCGGGCTGGGCATGTTCGTTGCAATTTTCCCCTGATCTGAGGCTTTCGCAAGTTAGAAGCTATGAGGCCACACCCGTCACGGTTGTTCGTCGCAGAGTTGGCGGTAAAATCCGGCGGCAGCGTAGAGTTCCTGGTGGCTACCTTGTTCGATGATTCGGCCTTCTTTCATGACGATGATCTTGTCGGCTTGGCGCACGGTGCTGAGGCGGTGGGCGATGATTAAGGTGGTGCGTTGTTGGATCAGGCTTTCGAGGGCTTCTTGAACCAGTTGCTCGTTTTTGGAGTCGAGGGAGCTGGTGGCTTCGTCCAAAACCAGCACGGCGGGATTGCGCAGAATGGCGCGGGCGATGGCGATGCGCTGGCGTTGCCCTCCGGAAAACTGCACGCCGCGATCTCCGCAGGGGGTGTCGAAACCGTCGGGCAGGGGCTCGATGAATTCCAGTGCGTTGGCTTTGCGGGCAGCTTCGATGACTTCCTCCCGGCTGGCTCCGGGACGGCCGTAGGCGATATTTTCTTCGATGCTGCCGCCGAATAACATGAGCTCTTGCGAGACCATCGCCATTTGGCCACGTACCCAGTCCAGCGAATAGTCATGAGCCGGATGTCCGTCGATCAGCAGTTCGCCCGTGTCGGGTTCGAATAAACGGAATAGAATGGATGTTAGGGTAGACTTGCCTGCGCCGCTGGGTCCGACGATAGCGACACACTTGCCCGGTTCGAGGTGGAGGCTGATATCGTTTAATATAGAAATATCTTTGCGCTCTGGGTAGGCAAAGGACAAGTGGCGGAATTCTATATCACCGCGCATGGAGGGGGCGTCCTGTTTGGAGACGGTGTGGCTTTCGGGGGTTTGTTGGAGTAGATCCCTGACGCGTTCCGCGGCTCCGGCCATGCGGTGGGTGCGTCCCAGCAATTGGGCCAGCAACCCTCCCGCGTTGCCGAGGAAGCCGAGAAAAAACATAAAGCTGGTGAAATCTCCGGGGCTCAGTTTGCCTTGTTGGATTTGGCGGGATCCGTACCACATCAGAAACACCGATGCGGCCATCAGGATTACTGATATACCACTGAATAGGGCGGCACGATGGCGAGCCACCCGCTCGGCGGTGCCCATGTAGCTGGTCATGGAGCGGGTGAATTTATCATTCTCATATTTTTCGTTAGTGAAGGTCTTGACGCGGTGAATGCCATGAATGGCTTCTTCGGTGATGGCGGTGGTGTGGCCGAGTTGATCCTGGACCAGTCGGGCATAAGCGCCGATCTTACGACCGAACCAAACAGCGATGGCAACTACCGGAAGGGTGACTAAAAAAACAAAAACGGCGAGGGAGGGGGAGATCACAAATAGCATGGCAACCGAGCTGAAGGCCAGCACGGTATAAGAGAGCGCGTTGCGCACGTCATTGATCCAGCCTTCTTGAAGCAGGGCGACATCACTGAGTAGGCGACTGGAGAGATCGCCGCTGCGATTGTTGGAGAAAAAAGTCATCGGCAGGTGCATCAGCCGGTCGAACAGTTGCATGCGCAGTTTGGCTGCTGCGCGCTCGCCGATGATCTGGAACCAGGAGCCTTCGAAGAAGCTGGAAACCATATTGACCAAAGCCAGACCGATCAAAAACAAAGCCCATTGGTTGATTCCCCATTCGGCTACCCAGGACGTGCCTTTTTCGATACCCAAATGTTCGCCGATGGTGCCGTCGACCAGTTTGCCGACAGCAATGGCGGCACCGAGATACATCAATAAGCTCACCGCCAGCAAAGCCATCGAGCAGATGAACAGAGGGCGTGAACCCTTGATCATGCTGAGGTAGAGACTGACCACGGTGCGGAACGAGGATGGCTGGGCATCCGTCGCTTCGGGCATCATCGTGGGTGTATCTTTTGCTGGTTTCATCCTCCAATTACTTCGGCGACACAGTGAACCTAAATCTTTGTCCTGTCTCTCAAAAGGTGAATATTTACTTTCAGGAAATGCTGCTTTGCTTCGCGTTGACAAGCTGGATACTTGCCTTCAGTCTTGTGGTATAAATGAGATACCCCTTGCCATGGATCGCGCTCAGCTGCCTTGTGGCGGCATTTTTTATTGTTGTCCCTGCTCAAATGGCGGCAGCAGACCCGGTGCAGGACCTGGATTTGGCGCCGGTCAAAAAGTGGCTGGCGCGCATGACGGGCATGAAGTCGATAGAGGCGACTTTTGTGCAGCAAAAATATTTACGCACCCTGCGCCGTCCTTTGAGCACCAAGGGGCATATTTGGATTCAGTACCCCGATGACTTCCGCTGGGAACTGGGAGAGCCTGCTGCTACGGTGGCGATTCGGAATCAGGATGTTTTGACTCTGCTTGAGCCGAAAAAAAAGCGCGCGAAGCGTTATTCTCTGGTTTCAAAAAATGGCAAAAGCAGCGCGGCGGTTTCGGCGGCGATGGATTCTGCTTCGAAGACTTTCCCCCGTAGCATGGAGGAGTTGAAAAAACATTTTGAGATACTGGGGCTGCGGCGGGACGGGGAGGTTTATGAACTTACCCTCAAACCCAAAGATAAAAATTTGATGGTTGCGATGCGCAAGGTGTTGTTTTTCATTGATGTGGAGAAATTTCATCTACGTGCTTTTGAGATTCAGCTGCGCGATAAATCCAGGGTGCGCACCACTTTCACCTGGATAAAATTTAATCCAAAGATTCCGGTAAACTTATTGAAGCCAGATCTTTCAGGCTACAAGTTGAAAGAGTAAATAAAGATGAATAGCCAACATAATAAAATCGAGCAGACGATCAGCGAGCATTTGCGGGTGGTCGAGGCTTTGAACGAGAGTTGCGGAGATGTTTTGGAAGTTTTGGTTCAGCGAACCGAGGCGGCTTTGCGTGCGGGGGGAAAAATTTGTTTTTTTGGCAATGGCGGCAGCGCGGCCGATGCGCAGCATCTGGCAACGGAGTTTGTGGTGCGCTACAGCCGTCAGCGCAGAGCTCTCGCCTCGATCGCATTCACCACGGACACCTCAGCGCTGACCGCAGGTGGCAACGACTTCGGGTTTGAGTCGATTTTTGCTCGTCAGGTCGAGGCTTTGTGCGGACCGGATGATGTGGTGGTGGGCATTTCGACTTCCGGCAGCAGTGCCAATGTGAACGCAGGTTTGGCGGCAGCGGGCAAAATCGGGGCGCTGACGGTTTTATTCACCGGGCAACCTGGAGGTGAAGCGGCACGAGCAGCGGATCAAGTGGATTTGGTATTGGCAGCGCCGTCCGCTGTGACGGCCCGAATTCAAGAGTGTCATTTACTGGCGGGGCATATTCTTTGTGATTTAGTGGAGGAAGCTTTTGCCGAAGAGGCTTAAAAATGAACCATCATAGAAAAAATCATCGAAAACGCAGGAATTTGACTGGCGTTTCCACCGGCATTCTGGAAGAGTCCAAACCGATGTCTTCAGAACTAAAAATATTCAGCGGAACCGCTCACCCAACCTTGGTTGATGAAATTGCGAAATATCTTGGAGTGCCGCGCGGCGACGCGACGGTGAAGACTTTTCCCGATGGTGAGACTTTTGTCAAAATTAACGAGAATATCCGCGGACGGGATATTTTCTTTGTCCAACCGACTTGCGCGCCGACCAACCAGAACCTGATGGAGCTGTTGATCATGGTGGACGCGGCGCGACGGGCGAGTGCTGACCGGATCACGGCGGTGCTGCCATTTTTCGGCTACGCACGTCAGGATCGTAAAGATCAGCCGAGGGTGCCGATTACTTCGAAGCTGGTGGCGAACTTATTGGTGGCTGCGGGCGTGGATCGTGTGTTGACGATGGATTTGCATGCGGGTCAGATTCAGGGATTTTTCGATATCCCGGTGGATCACCTCTATGCGGCTCCGGTTTTGATCAATCACTTGAAGAGCAAAAATTTAAAAGATAACCTGGTGGTGGTATCCCCAGATATAGGTGGGGTGAAAATGGCGCGGGCCTATTCGGAAGCCTTGGGCGCCAAGCTGGCGATTGTCGCCAAACACCGGGTGAGTGCGACCGAGGTCGAGGCGATGAACGTGATCGGCGACGTGGACGGTTGCAATGTTTTGCTGGTGGATGACATCACAGAAACGGCGGGAACGCTGACCGCAGCGGCTAAAATTTTGAAAGAAAAGGGCGCAAAATCGATTTTTGCCGGAGTTTCTCACGCCGTATTGGGGGAAATGGGCAACAAACGGCTCAATGAATCTTCGATCGAAGAATTGCTTTGTACCAACTCCACGCCTTATGCGGTGGGGAAAAAGGTGACGGCATTGAGTGTGGCGAGCTTGATGGGTGAGGGCATTCGTCGGATTCACCACGATGAGTCGGTCACATCTCTTTTTGACATTGGCTAGGGTCGCGCTTATTATTCGCGCCCTTCGTATGGACTAGGCTCAAAAAGCCGAAAAAACCTTGGTTGAGCGGAAATCGCGCCAAGGAAAAGTCGAAAAGTCCGGCACTGCCGGGATGAAGGAACAGGTATTAATTATTTAACAGAGATCAGTCATGGCTTCCCACGAAACATTACAAGCGACAAAACGCGAACAGGCAGGCACCGGAGTGGCAAAAAAGCTGCGTCGTGATGGAATCATTCCAGCGATCATTTACGGTGCGGATCAGGATAACTACGCTATCCAGTTGAAATCCAACGATTTTGGGGATCTGCTCAGACGCAGCACCAGTGATAACTTTTTGGTCAACTTGGAAATCGAGGGAGCCAAGGAAAAAACCAAACTGGCGATGGTGCAGGAAGTGCAGATCAAGCCTTTGACCGGAGCCATCATTCACGTGGACTTTCATGCAGTGAAAGAAGACCAGACGCTCACCGCACAGGTGCCGATTGAGCTGTCAGGCGAGCCTGAAGGGGTGAAAACCGGCGGTATTCTTGAACATCAGTTGCGTAGTATCGAAGTTCATTGTCGCCCGGCTGATTTGCCAGAAAAAATTGAGGCGGACATTTCCCATCTCGAACTTGACGATGCTTTGCACGTCAGTGATTTGGCTTTCCCTGAAGGAGTCGAGACCCTTATGGACGGCGGTGTGGTGGTGGCCATGGTGGCTGCGTCGAGAGCTGCTGTCTCTGGTGGAATAGAAGGCGAAGAAGGGGCGGAGGGCGAAGCGGCTGCAGAAGGTGAAGAAGCCGCTTCCTAGAAAACGGCTTTCCCTTATAGGGCCAAGCATTTAGAATGAGACGCGCAGCCGATTTTGGCGCGCGTCTTTTTTTATCAGTATGAATGTCAGCAAAACAGTAAATGGCGAAAAGATTCGTTTGGTGATCGGCTTGGGCAATCCCGGTAAAGAGTATCAAAACACCCGTCACAATGTCGGTTTTGATATTGTTGATTATATGGTGGATCGAGGTGGTGGGCGCTGGTCGATGGAGAAAAAATGGGAGGCCGAGGTGGCCCGGCTGGGGGATGTGTTTCTGATGAAACCCCAGACTTTCATGAATTTGAGCGGGCGGGCGGTGTCTGCGCTGTGTCGTTTTCATAAAATAGAATCGAGTGAGATTCTGGTGGTTTATGATGATTTGGATCTCGGTCCGGGCCGTTTGCGTTTGCGTGCGACAGGTTCGGCAGCCGGGCACAATGGCATCAAATCGATTATTCAGAGCATCGGCACACAGAATTTTGCCCGCTTGAAATTTGGTATCGGAAGAGAGGATGATTCCCCTGCCAATGGGGGAAAAGGAGGGGTTGCCGGGGCATTGTCCGGCTATGTGCTGGGGAAATTCAGTGGTGCGGAACGAGAAGAATTGGAAAAAAGGGTGGCGCGAGCGGCAGATGCGGTCAATTGTGCGCTTTCTCGCGGCTTGACGGCTGCTATGAATGCCTATAATGAGCAGGCGGAGAAAAAGAACAACAAAGCCAAGGTTGCAGCTGTTAAAAAGGTGGAACCGGAGGCAGAGACTTTAGCAAAACAAACAGGAACATCGGAAACATGAAGAGAAATTACGAAGGGATTATTGTCCTTAACACACAGGGTAAGGAAGACGGAGTCGATGACATGGTCAGCGGCATTAGCAAAAAAATGGAAGAAGAAGGCGCAACACTGGCGCAGATCGACCGTTTGGGAAAAAAGGAATTTGCCTACAACGCACGCCACCTGGCTCACGGTTTTTACGTGAACATCCAGTTTGATGCTACGCCTGAAGCTTTGCCAAAAATTCGTGAATTTCTGAAAAGGGACGAAAACGTGCATTTGCAGTATTTTCAGAAAAGATAGTTAGTTAAGTTAGTAAAATAATTTTTCTGAAAAGAAAGATCGCAATTCGATTTAAGAGTCCCTAGCATTTTGCATTATGGCAAATCTGAATAAAGTTATGTTGATTGGGAATCTCACTCGGGACCCTGAAGTTCGATATACGCCCAAGGGTACGGCAGTGACGGATCTTGGTTTGGCGATCAATCGAAATTACAGTACTGATGATGGTGAACGAAGGGAAGAAACCACCTTTGTTGATATCACTTTTTGGGGGCGGCAGGCAGAGACTCTCGGGCAGTATATGAAAAAAGGGCGGCCGCTTTATGTGGAAGGTCGCCTGCAGCTCGATAGCTGGGATGACAAGACCACTGGTCAGAAGCGCAGTAAATTGAAAGTGGTGGGTGATAACTTCCAGTTCCTCGGTGGTCGTGATGACAATGGAGGAGGTGGCGGCGGCGGTGGATATCAAGGAGGTGGTCAGCAGCAATCAGGAGGCGGCTCTCATCAAGGAGGTCAGTGCGCAGCTCCGGCGGCACAACCATCCGGCGGCAATCAGGATCAGGGCAATTACCAGGGAAGCAACGCCAATGAAGGCGGCGGAGGATACCAGGCTCCACCAAGTGATGGTGGCGGTGGCGCAGCACCGGCAGCTGAAATGGAAGAAGATGATATCCCGTTTTAAAGTTGATTGATATAGCGCTTGAACGAGCGCCTGACTTCGTGAAAGAAGATAACAAAGGACGCTTGTAAAAGCGTCCTTTGTTGTTTTTGAGGTTTATGGTGATGTTCAAGTGGTGTTTTTTTCAGACTCAGGTTGTGAGGCGAAATAATAGTGGTTGGAAATCCATTTTCGGTAGTGGGTCAGTGGTGGGAATATTTGTTAACCACTGATTCACACTGATGGGCACTGATATGGAGAAATGGGTGGTGGAGGGAAGGTGGGATTTGAAAGGGTAGTTGGGGTAAGGATCAAATCCAGTCGAGTTGATCTTCTCGTTTACGGTAAAAGATGCCCAGCATTCTGCCATTGGCCATTAGCGTGAACATTCCTATGAGGGCCATGCTCAGAGTGCCTGCAATGAAGTGGCCATCAAGAAGTGTGGAGGTGAAAAGCTGTATGGCGTAGAGTAGTGCCAGAAGCATAACGGCGATCCAGTAGGTGAAGCCTCCTCGGAAGATCGCTGGAATGACAATGTGGGGGCTCAGGCCCACCAGGCTGCCGAGAATGACGACGGCCAGCATAGCCATGGGGAAATAGATGATTCCGAAAGCAAGCAAGCCGTAGTAGGCGGGAAGGTTGTTCAAGGGGTCATCGATCAGCAGCAGGTAGGCTACCCATGGGGCGAAGGAGGCGATGGCGACAGCTACTACGTGCAGCAGAGGTTCCATTACGTCTTCGACGAAGCTGGTGATTTCGGGGAAATCGGGAGCTTCCTCGTCACCTACAGCAGAGCTGTTGATTATATCGAAATAGACGGCGCAAAAATATCCGGATAAAATTATACCTGCCATGAATCCAAGGGTGGGTGCAAATGAAACGATGTCAGATACGACAGAAAGAATCGCCCCGATGATGAGAATGTATTTTCCGTTACCGCGAAAAGGGTAAGTTGTGATGTCGAGAATGATCTTCATATGCTGCCAGTATCCCATGAGGGTCCAGCGGCGACGATTACAAATTTAGCGTAAATTTATAGCCATTCATATTTATAGCCGCTCATTAGGGGAGCAGTGACTGCCATTAAAATTGACCCAGCGAGGCAAAATCTTTTGTTAACAAAGGATCTTTGCGTAAGCCGTTCAGCAGATTGTGGACGCTTTGTTTTTCGGGCATTTCGAAGCGGCGAAAGGGTTCCGCCATGCGGGCGCTGCAGATGCCGGCTATGTCCAGTGCACACTTGATGCCTTTGATTCCTGCCGAAGCGTGTTGGCCGATAGTGTAAAGCTGTTGCAAGCGGATCATGGTTTTTTGCATCTGTTGAACGCCGTCGAGATCGCCGCTCGCGGCAGCTTGGTAGGCGGCGGAGAAAAACCGGGGAAAAAGATTGGCTCCTCCGGTGACGCCGCCGTCGCCACCGCTGAGAACGGAGTCCATCATAAGTAATTCAGACCCCATCAATACGCTCCACTTGCCTGCCTGGTGGGCGATGTTTTCAATATGATGAGAAGTAGCTCATATCACCTGAACTGTCTTTCAAACCGACGATGCCTTGGTTGTCGAGCAACTGTTCAACCACACGGGATCCAATCTGCACCTTGGTCAGTGGCGGCATGTTGTAGAGCATGCAGGGTAGGGGGGGCTCTATTCGGGGGGGAAGCTTTCGACGTGATCGAATTAAGCAAAGACAATCTTGAGACGGCCTTCCACACCTTGCGTGTTCGTGCCAACCGGCAAAAAATCAAAGTCAACAATCGATGAATGAATTCAACGTCGGAGTGGTAGGCTCCAGTGCGACAAGTGAATTAGAATCGGCGGAAAAGGCGGATCCAAATAGGGTAAGATCAGTGAATTAACCATGTGAACGCAAGTCTATGAAATTTGGTATCGGAATGTCGCCTGCCCCCAGATCCCTAGGACCTGGAAGGTAGATTTATATTGCGCCTTGTGTGCCCTGAAGTTCAACCTTTGATCTCGTCGCACAGCTCCGGCAAGCGTTCGATTCCAACCCCTTCGATCCGGTCATCCATCTGATGCCGGGTATCGCCAGGGAAAATGACGTAGAGCTTTTCCAATTTGAGATCGTCACGTCCCGCTTTCATCGCGTCCGTCAATCGTGGCGCATCGCCTGATTTGAATTCGAATCCGAGTCGGCGTCCCGGTAATTCGGTGACAAGATCCACTTCCGTTCCACCTTGGACCGAGTAGCGGAAACAGTGCTCTTCACGGATTTCGGCTAGCCGAACAATCTCATCGATACAAAACGCCTCCCATGAAAACCCACGGCGAGGATGTGATTCGAGATGTGATTCTTCAGAAACTCGCAGCAGGCTATGAAGGATTCCAGTGTCGCGGATCAGCAGGGTGGAACTCCGGCGAATCCGCTTCCTGACATTGGTTTCCAGCGGCTGAAGTTCTCTGATAATGTAGGCTCTCTTGAGAGTCTCGATATAGTTTTGAACGGTCTTGTAGCTGATGTCGAGGATTCCCGCTGCTGCTGAGTGATTCCACGCCTGCCCCGTGGAGTCAGCAACCAGATCGAGTAATTTCCGGATTAGGGCCGGAGGCAAATCCGCGTGGCTCCAGATACGCAGATCTCGGCCAATTAAGGCGCTGAGGTAGTTCTCCCGCCACTCGTAGGCAAGCGCGTCATCTGGTGCGAGAAAAGAAGGTGGATGCCCTCCCCTGAGCCAGAGTGATTTCCAATTCTCGGTACCGGTTTCGCGAAGATCGAAGCCGCCAATCTCGATAATCGCTGCTCGTCCAGCCAAACTTTCAGACACGGATTCCAGAAGCGTTGGTGCCACGCTGCCCGTCACGATGAAACGCGCCGGATGATCTGGGCGATCGGCCAGCACGCGCAGAGTCTTGAACAAAGCAGGCAATTCCTGAGCTTCATCAATCACGATCCACCCAGATAGTTCACCTAGAACCGAAATGGGATTGTCGGTAAGGCGCACCAAATCTAGGGATCGTTCGAGATCAAAATAATGATCAGGTGAGCTCGCTAGGCCTCGACACAACTCAGTTTTACCAGTCTGGCGTGCGCCCAGAATAACGGTAATCGGATAGCGATTGGACGCATCGTGCAGGCGAGCGAGAAGACGGGTTCTTTCGATATGAGGAAACATGCTTGCAAAATAGAGTCATTACCTCTATTTTGCAAGCATGTCTCGAATACCTTTCGATTCTCTCCAGTTTAGTGCGGCCGATCTCGAAGAATTTGTAGTTCGATTTCTTAGTGCAGGAATCTCTCTGCCAGTCGATGGCCCGAATGGCGTAGAAGAAAGAGTAGTCAAATACGCCTTTCGAGATAACAAAACAGGTGGTTCTTCCGATCAAGGAGTGGATGTCATCGCGAAAATGGAAGGTGGCGAAACGTGGGGATTCCAGTGCAAGTTGAAAACCCATGGTCAGAGCCAGAGATGGACAATGAGCGAAAGTGAGGAAGTGATTTCAGAGGCAACCTACCCAGCCGACCATTACTTTCTAGTCGTCATTGCACCCAAAGGACAGCAGCGTGAGGCGAGAGAATACATCGAATCGAGAGGAAACTGGACCTTTTGGGATGCTGACGTCCTTTCCTCCCTGTTCTTCACTCGGCTTCGCGAAGAAACCGGTATTCCGATATTGGAAGAGTTTTTCGATTCGGAAACAGCGCAGCACTGCTATGGGCTTCTTACCGATGAAGTTTTGATATCCGAAAACCGTTTTTTTCAGCCCCTTCTTAAAGAAACTCGGTCTTTTAATCATCTGGCTCCGATTGCAGGCTCTAGAGAGGCGGTAGATGCTCTTCACGATTTTGTCGATCGCGGTTCGAAAAAGGTGATGCTTGTGAGCGGTCGTGGAGGATTGGGTAAATCGCGAATGCTCCGTGAATTTTCACAAGAGTTTTCCGAGAAGCATCCAAATCGAATTCTCCGTTTCGTCAATGCGTCCGCCCGAGGCGATACTGAGAAATCATTGGGCTATTTGTTGAAAAAAAAATTGGTCGTCGTTCATGAGGATGCACACCGCATCGAGACACTTCGTCCCACAGTCCTCGCGGCGATCGCCTCGGATAAGGACGCGCAGCTGATCATGACCGTTCGACCTCAGGGAGTCGAAGCTGTTCGTCAGGCCTTGCATCAATTCGGAATCGGCGCCGAGGAAATTGAGCCTCTCGCGGTGGTGAAATCTCTCAGTCAATCTGATATGATCAGATTGGCGAAGTCTGTTCTTGGGCGAAATCCGCGCATCGAACCGCGTGTGCTCGCAGGCTGGTCGGACCGGTCGCCTCTGATTTGCGTGGTGGGAGGCAATCTGATTCGCAATCAATCATTAGATCCTCAAGATATTCCGAATTCGCAAATTTTTCATGTTGAAGTCTTCGATCGTTTCGAACATCAAAACCTGGAATCTCTGGCTCGTGATAATCCTGAACATCGGGAATTCCTCAAGCGACTGTTGCGGACTCTCGCCATTCTAGCTCCGTTCCCAGCCAAACGAGAAAGCGAAGATATCCTCTCAAAATTCTTGAGCATCCGCGGTTCTCGTTTGGAAACGGCACTTGCAGAACTCGAAATCGCGGAACTCATCACAAAGACCGAAAAAGGTTGGAGGGTCGGCCCTGATCTTTTCGCTGATCATCTCGTCTTCCGGTCCTGCTTCACCGGTGATCACACTTCGGTTTTTCTTGAGGAGATAGTGGAAGCCTTTGGGAAGACACATTTTGCTACGATGCTCCGAAATCTTTCTGAGGCTGAATGGCGAGCGCGAGCAGAAAATCAGGAGATGGTTGATTTGACAACAACGCTTTGGAATAACTTCGAAAGCACGTTCAGAAAGAGTTCGTTTTGGGATCGTAGAGAGATGCTCGCAGTGTGGAGCACCTTCAGCGTTTTTGTTCCGGAAAAATCCCTCGAATTGGCAACGTTGGCGATGATACTGGATGAAGCACCGGAGGACGAGACGGCCGAACTTCTTTCATTATCGATCTCGACGCATCGAGATGTCGTAGAATTGATACCTGCGATGCTCAAACCCATCGGGATTTATCATCTTGATCTTCAATTTCAAGTGTTTGATTTTCTAGGTCGCCTAGGGCGTAACTGGTCGCCGCAGATCGAGTATCAACCGCGTGAAGATGACAGCCATCCATGGTCCGCAATTGGAAAAGCCGCCAGCTTCGCGATCGATCAGCCGATGGATTCCGTCAGTGGGGTAGTTCTCTGGCTGAAATCAAGGCTGACGGAAGATTGGATGACGGAATTGATCGACCGCCGCTGCGGTTTTCTCTCGGTTGTGCTGAGCTCGATTTTCAAACGAACGATTGAACGCACTTACCGCGAAGGGAGGAGTTTCATATTTCAAACCATTCCGCTTAGTGTAGCTAGTACCGCCCCGATGCGAGATGCTGCATTTCAACTGATCGAGAGAGACCTGATACCCCGATCTGAAATCGTCACGCTTAATGTAATCCCGATTCTCAACGAAACAGCAGCATTCTACGGTGTCGGACCCGACACGAAGGCGAATCGCGAAGAATGGAAGCCTGTCCGACTTCACGCGATCAACCTTTTCGCACGATGCGTCGAATGTTGGGACACGGTATTCGTCAAGTTTTCTGTATTGCAATCGCTATCGAGTCGCGCATCCTTCGAAAAAGATGGAGAGATTGTAGCTGCAGTGAAAAAGGTGCTTGCTGCGATTCCCCGCGACTTAGCGTTTCAGGTCGCATTAGTCACTCTAGGCAATGGAGAGGAATTTCAATTTGAGGATAATCTCGATGATGAACAAGACTACGAAAAATCATGGGAAAATTGGAAGAACCTTTCCCCCAAAGTAGGGATAGCTTTGCGCGAAATGTATCCGGATGAGTCAGGTCTTTTTACATTTCTCAACACTTTCGAGAACGATGCGCGACAACGCGGGTTCGTTCCGAATTGGGGGCACTTACTCGACGCTATCATCGAAAATGAAAACGAAATCGGCCTGGTTTGGATCGACAGAGTCCTCAAAGGCTCTGATTCTTTTCTCGATAGCCATATCGGACTTTTGATTCAGTGCATCTCCGATACAGATGATGCCCAACAAGACCACCTATTTGCTTCAGCGCTGCAGAGTTCAAAAATTGATGTCAGAGCATCAGTGCTGAGGTTCCTTTCCTGGCAAAAAGAAGAAGTAGGCAAAGAGACCGCAAAATTATTTCGTAAGCTGCTTTCATCGTCAGACCGAAGCGCACGCGAGCCTGCCCTGAACACGCTATGCGAAGCTATCTCATCTGGAGCGCCGTGGGCTTTGGGGTTTCTTCCTGTGGTTCCTGTTCAGGATCTCGCTGATTCAGAATTTTTGAAATTGATCGACACCTTAACCAAGGCGATCCGCTATGAACGAATGGAGGTGAGTCTTGCTCAACTATCTCCGCTCCTGACCAAACTAGAAACGATCAATCAGCTCTACAGCGAACCTTTTCCAGAATTTCTTTCGATCCTGTCTAAACTCTCACCGATTACTGTTTTTGATCTGATTTGCAAACGAATCGAGCGATTCGAAAAGATGGATCAGGAGGAAGAGGCGGGCTCTTTCAATCCAGTCGTGAAGGAGTTGGAACCTTGGCGAATTTGGGGGCTGGAAAAAGAGAATGATTTCCCCAAAATGGCGGAGCTGCTGATTACTCAAATTCGAACCACAGCGAACTTGCGAGTGTCGCAGTATTGGGGGAATTTATTTCAGGCAGCCGTACTGATGAATGAGAGTAATCTTGGCATCGATGCGCTTCGGAATTGGCTGGTTGAATGCAGCGACCCCAAAGAACTTCTGGAAATCGCTAAACTATTCAATATACGGGGCACCGGCTTGGTCTTTGTCTATTCGGAGTTCACCAAAGAAATTCTCGAGAAGACAGCCCGCGAATTTTCTGCGAAAGAAAAATCGATTCGTTCTGCTCTGCTGCCAGATCCGGGAATGCGTGGCTATAGTAATGGAGAGTTGGATTCAGAGCACGCGTGGGTCCGGGATGAAGCCTTAAAAGCGGTTGCCGCGCACAGCAACGATCCGGTTCTAGGTCCATTTTTCGGCTTTGTTGTTGATCGGGAGCGTAAGGATCAGGAATGGCATAGAGAAGATTACCAGAATCAGATGTTGGAAGTAGGCTTAATCTGAGTACGGCTGGGGAAGGTAAGATTTCAAGACAAACTCCCCCAAATCCTCGGCTACCTCTTCTTTTAGAATGGTTTCGTTGAACTTTCACACGTCCCGAGAAATTCCATTAAATAATCGAGCCTCTATTCAGGTAGTTATTCTTGGTACAATTCCCGCCACGGTCACAAACATTCACCTTCGGTCTCCAGGTATGCTATTCTCCCAAGTTCTTCGACATTATGAAAATCACTAACAAAACAAAAAAGCCTCTCAGTGTTCCTCTTCCAGTCGGGAAGAAACTCTTTTGAGCCCGGGAAAGTCGGGACAGGTCACCCCGACGGCAGCCACACGCCCTGCAGTCGTTAAGCTGGTTGAAGCTGGAGAACTTGAAATCTCTGAAGAAGATGCCAAGCGACAGGGCGGGAGTAGTTCTGGCGGCGGCGTTGCCGATGCCTCAGGTCACGGGGGATCCGGGGCCATGCGGCAGTCCGGGGACAAATAAGTTTTAGCTATTACGAAAACAGGGGAGAAGGCAGTAGCCAATCGGGGAGGCGTGCTTCGCGGAGTGTTCTGGATTAGCTGCTTGCAAGCGCGGCGAAATCGGCCGCTAACAGTGGATCCTGGTGCAGGGTATCGAGCAGAGCGGCGACGGCTTGTTTTTCAGGTTTGTTGAAAGCACGAAAAGGCTCGGCAATGCGGGCGCTGCAGATGCCAAGGGTTTCTAGCGCGCATTTGATGCCCTTAATACCTGCCGATGCGTGTTGGCCAATGCTGTAGAGTTGCTGAAGATGGATCATGGTCTTCTGCATTCGGTGCACGGTTTCGAGATCACCTTTGTCAGCGGCAGACCAGGCGGCGGAGAAAAACCGGGGAAAAAGATTGGCTCCTCCGGTGACACCTCCGTCGCTACCGCTGAGAACAGAGTCCATCATAAGTAATTCAGACCCCATCAATACGCTCCACTTGCCTGCCTGATGGGCGATGTTTTCAATATGATGAAAGTAGCTCATATCACCAGAACTGTCTTTCAAGCCGACAATGCCTTGGTTGTCGAGCAACTGTTCAACCACACGGGATCCGATCTGCACCTTGGTCAGTGGCGGCATATTGTAGAGCATGCAGGGTAGCGGAAGTTCGGCAATCAGATCATTGAGATATTCCAACAGCTCGGGCTGGCCGGGGGGGAGGTAGTAGGGAGGTGCGACCACCACGGCATCCGCTCCACATTTGGCGGCGTGATGGGCGAGCTCCACCGACTCAATGAATGAAGTATCGGTGATACCCACCAGAATAGGAAGCCGTCCTTCGGTGAACTTGCAGCTGTGTTCGATCATTTTTCGGCGCAATGGATGACTCAGGCTGGGAGCTTCTCCGGTAGTGCCGAGAATGAACAAGCCGTGCACTCCCCCATCGCAAAGATGATCGATCAGTTTTTTTAATCCGGGCTCGTCGAGTTGGTCTGATCCTGACAAAGGGGTGACCAGGGGAGGGATGATGCCATGGTAAGGGCGTTGCGGTGATGGCTTCATGGTCGGGCAGGGGCTTTGTTTTGAGTGAAGCGTGAAACGAGCAAGCCTACCAAGAAAATACTCAGGGTGCCGATGACGATGGCCATGTTGGCATGAAAGGGGCTTTGCAGATTTTTTGGCAAGGCGGATTCAGGTGAGAGTGCAACCCAGATCAGAATCAATACTCCGGTGATCACTCCGGTGATGGCGGCGGCGTTGTTGGCTTTGCGACTGATCAGTCCTAATAGAAACAAACCGAGCATGCCGCCGGCAAAGAGGCCGGAGAGCTTCCACCAGATGTCGAGTACGCTGGCGGCACCGATCATCAATAAGGCCACTGCTGTGCCGACGATGCCCCATAATACAGTGGCTATTCGCAGCACCTTCATGCGTGTTTTTTCATCGGCATCGGGATTGATATAAGGCTGGTAAAAATCACACAGGATGACGGTGGCGGAACTGTTGAGGCTGGTATCGACACTGCTCATGGCGGCGGCAAAAATGGCGGCGATGATCAAACCACCGACACCAGCGGGTAGGGCGTGAGTCATGAAGTGGGGCAAAATTTTGTCGCCGATATCGGCAGCTCCCAGCTCACTGGCCGCCCGTCCACTTTGTGCGGCGACCTGGGCAGTGACTTCGGCGAGCATGTCCGGATGGGCGTGATAATAGGAAAACAGCAGTGAGCCGATGAGGAAAAAAACCAGCGATACCGGAACGTATAACAAAGCGCCAAACATCACGGAACGTTTGGCGGCGGATTCGCTGGGCGTGGTGTGGTAACGCTGGATATAACTTTGGTCGATGCCAAAATTGTTGAGATTGATGAACAGGCCGTAGAGCATCACTACCCAGAAGGTCGAAGTGGTGAGATCGGGTGAAAAGCTGCCGAGGCTGAATTTGCCATTTTGGGCGGCAAATTGAATCGAACCACTGGCGCCGTCGGGGTGGTCAAAGAGCAGCACGGCGAGCACCACCAGCGCGCCGATCATTAATACGATGCTTTGGGTGACGTCAGTCCAGATCACGGCTTCGATGCCGCCGAGCAGGGTGTAGAGAGTGACAAGGATTCCAGTGAGGAGGATGATGCTCGATAGATCCCAGCCGGTCAGCGCCCGTAGGCCGATGGCGACTCCGAACATGATCGCTCCCATGCGGGCGATCTGGGTGAGCAGGTAACAGGTCGCGGCGTAGGTTCGTGCCCAGGGGCCGAAGCGAATTTCCATATTTTGATAAGCGGACATGGTACCGCTGCGGCGGTAGAAGGGGACAAAATATTTCACCGCGATCCATGCGGCGATGGGCAGGCTGAGACTGAACACAAAAGCATTCCAGTTGCCGCCGTAGGCTTTGCCGGGGACGCCAAGGAAGGTATTGCTGCTGAGGTAGGTGCCGAAGATGGAGAGGCCGACGGCCCAACTAGGTATGGAACCGCCAGCGATCATGAATTCCGAGGAAGTTCCGCTCTTGCGCACAAACCAACAGCCGAAAGCAACGACGGCGATGATGTACAGGCACAGGACGACCAAGTCGAGGATGGGGAGGGTGGTGTTCATTAGACTGTAGGGGTTCTTAAAATGTCCGCGTATCGGAAAGGTGTTTTTTCAGGGCCGTCGTTAAAATCAGGACCCTATAGCCTACAGCCTAAACTGCTACTGCCTGTTTCACTCCCCATGCCAGTTATCCATGCCCAAGATATCACCCGCTTTGATTTGGCTGGGATCGATGACGACGTGTTTGATGCGTTGCCGTTTCCAGGTGTAGCTGATGTGAACCCGTCCATCTTTTGTTTGAATGATCGCAGGGTAGCTGAATTCGGCTTTTTCCTCTTGCTCGAGCACGGCGACTTTGCGCCACTCTTTGCCGTCTTTGGAAATGGCGAGATTGAGCAGGCCGCGTCGGCCCCAACCGGTTTTGCCCGAACCGAGGTGATTGTAAATCATCAGGAATCGTCCGTCTGCGAGATTGACCGCATCGACGCCGGCGTTGGGATTGGGCAGGCCGGTTTTTTCCATCGGACTCCAGGTCTTGCCCTGATCGTCTGACCACGAGGTGGTGATGCCGGAGCGTTTGCTGCGACAGAGCACTTGCAGCTTGCCGTCCTGGTGTTGCAGGATGGTGGGCTGGATGGCGGTGAACTCTTCTTTTTTATTGATCGGGCCGATGCGTTGCCAGGTTTTTCCTAGATCCTTGGTCAGTTCAAAATGAACCGTCCAGCCGTCGTATTCGGTGCTCGATCCGCACAGCAGGGTTTTGCCATCGTCGAGCATGACCGGTTTGCAGCGCACCGGGCCGTCGATGCCTTCGGGCAGGCGGCGACGGTCGCGCCAAGTGCGGCCGCGGTCGTAGCTGATCATCATTTCTCCCCACCATTTGCTTGGGGAAGGGCCAACTTTGAAAAATAACAAGGTTGGAGCGTCACCGGCAGGTTGGTAAAGCACAGGGTTCCAGCAGGGGTATTGTTTGCCCTGGTATTGGATTCCGTTAGCGACTTCTTTTGGCGCGCTCCACTTAGATCCGTCATGATAGCTAACCCAGATGCCGACGTCCTGAGCGCCTTCTTTTTTTCCGCCGAACCAGGTTGCCACCAGGCCACGTGAAGTTTTGCAGATCGATGAAGCGTGGCATTGGGGGAATTTGGCTTTAGTGAAAACAAAATCCTCACTGACAAAGCCTGGAAATTTGGGTTTGGCTTTGGGCTTGGGGTCACGGGCTTTTAATTGATCGGCAGGGTAGTCGATGCAGTCGTGGTGTTTGATGTGGTAGATGCGACCATTCTCTGCACCGACGAGAAGGTCAGGTTTGCCATCCTTGTCGAAATCGCAGACAGCTGGGCTGGAAGTGTGACCGGCGACGTTGCGCTTGGCGAGGTTGCCGATTTTTTTGAGGATGACGCTTCCCTTGGGGTGGTCTTTGCTTTTGGGAGCGTCCTTGCAGTTACGGTACCAAGTGGCGTTTTCAGAATTGACTAGGATATCCTTGCGCCCATCACCATCCCAGTCGACCACGGCAAGTTTATACCGACCAGAGCTGCCAGCGGATTTGGGATTGAGTCGGATGGCTTGTAGATCTTCGTCGAGGAAGATATGCTGTGGTGATCCTTTTTGTTCAAAGAGGGAGAGAAACCCTTCTTGATCCAGTGCGACCATGTCCAGCGATTTGTCGTTGTTCCAGTCGATGGCGAGAGGTGTGGTGCGCCATTGAGTGGTGGCTGTTTTCTGACTTTTGTTCCACCAGAACCAGTCCGGGTTGTTTTGCGGTGCAAGCTTTAGCGTTTGGGGATTTATAGACTGACTTGTTGCGCTCGACTTTTCGAGAGTGAAGCGGTGTAAACGCCCCCAAATTCCATTAACAAAAAGATCGGGATTTTTATCAAAATTCCAGTTCGCCACTGAAAGGGTGGTGTAGCCCCATTTAGCTTCACAAGGACCCTGGATCGATCCGTTCGGACCTGCCATAATACGGAACGGTTTGCCATCAACTTCGAGTAATCTGGGGGCAGCCCATTTTGGTAACCCTTTAACCGTCTTGCCCAGATTTTCAAAAAATCCGATATAGCCTGCGGTATTGCCGCAGAGAATGTCATCGTCGCCATCGCTGTCCCAGTCATAGACAAAAGGAGTGGCGAGGGCACCAAATTTCAGTGTATCGGCTTGTTGTTGGAAATAGATGGGTTGACTGAAGTTTGGCGGGCTGGTTTTGTTTCCTCGATTTTCAATCAACGCAACACGGCCGTCTTCATCGCCGACGATCAGATCTAGGTCACCGTCGCCATCCCAATCAAAAGCCGTTGGGGTGATCATTTGCAGATCCATCGTCAATCGTTTTCCGTCTGAACTTTCCATTTTTTGACCCGAAGCATAAATAGGTTGTTTTCGGTCCCCGATGTTTTCAAAATAGGTGAAACCGTCCAGAAACTCCCCGCAGATCAAATCCAGATTACCATCGCCGTCCCAATCGGTGAAATTCGGCGAAGGCCAGCCATAGACATCAATATCTCCATCGCCGGCTTTGATGCGTGTAGGCTCGTCCGCATACTTAGGTTCCATATCGGAGCCTTCGTTTTTCAGACAGTAAACATACCCGTGCAGTGGGCCGTTCCTCCACCGTCCCTGCGCATCATAAGCGTGATCCCAACCGTAATCTGACCAATCCCCCACGCCGATGACCAGATCCTGATCGCCGTCACCATCATAGTCGACGTAGCGCCACATGTTGCCGCGTACGCCGTTTTTGTGTACGTTGGTCTTTTTGTAGATTTTTTTCGGATTTTCGAAATCAAATTTTCCGTTTTTGGCATCGCGGGGAAATTCGTAGCCCGGTTTTAAAATGCGTGGTTTTCCATTCACATAACTGACCTGCATGTTGTGGCTTGCCGGTCCGAGGCGAATGCCCGGTTTGAATACCGGGATTTTGACTTTAGGATCCTGACTGGGATTCTCGAAAAAATAAACGCCGTTGGTAGGCGAATCGGGACAAGCAACGAGCAGATCCATGTCGCCGTCCCCATCGTAATCCATTGGCATTGGCCAGGCCCACAGGCCGACTCCGAGATCGACTTTCAGGCCGGGGTTGTTGTATTTGAGCGGCTCGAGATCGGCGTGAAGTGTTGGCTGAGTCAATAAGCTAGATGCGACACAAGCCAGGAGAAAAAAGGATTTTGTGAGTTTCATGGGATTATTTGTTGGGGGATTAAATTATTGCCACCAGCGGTCGGTGGATTCGCGGTCTTTTTTGGCGAGGATTTGTTGCAGGCTGTTGCGGATGTGATTTTGCATCGCTTGGGAGGCGGCTGCGCAGTCACGTTTTTTAATCGCTTGTAAAATGCTCTGGTGATCGGTTGCGGTGTGGTTCAGGACTTCGATTTCGAACTCGTGACGATCGGCTTCAAAAATGCGGGTGAGGATGTGGGAATCGCCAACCACTTTCATCATGCGCCGGTTGCGTGAGGCTTCGATCACCATCATGTGAAAAGCCAGGTCGAGGCGATGGAATTCGCTGGCGGCTTTTTTCCCCGCACTTTTTTTTCCACTGCTTTTGACTTTGGCCACCCAGGTCTGCAAGGCGGCGAGATTTTTTTCAAGATCCTTGATCTGCCATTCGGCAGCCCTTTCGGCGGCCTTGCCAGCGGCGTAGGCTTCGAGGGCTTCACGCGTTTCATAGAGTTCGATCGCTTCGTCGCGGCTGAGCGAGCGCACCACGGCTCCGAGTTGCGGGATCAACTCGACAAAACCCTCGCTCGCCAGTTGCCCGACGGCTTCACGCACGGGGGTTGCGCTGATTCCGATCTCTTTGCCCAGGCTGCCATAAGAAAGCCGGGAGCCGGGCGGCAAGCTGGAATCCAGCAGTTTGCTGCGAATGTGATCGTAAGCTTTTTGAGAGCGGTTGGAGGACATAATATATTGAAGTCTATAGAGTCATATATTTAAAAAGAGCAAGAATCAAAGAAAAAATAATTCCAGTGGTGGGGCACGCAGATAACGATTGACGGATAGAGGGGGAATTGTGGATGATGGAGGGGATGTTCAGCAAGGTAGCAAACATCAAAAAACTTATGTCGTTTGGAGCTGCAAGAGATTCAATTTTTGAAGACCCAGAATCATTTTTAAAGATTGCCGCTGATTTTCATTTAGGCGAATTGATGACTGAGGCGCAGCATCCGGATACGATGGACTTGTCGTATTTGGCCAAAAATGATTTGCGGGCTGCGATTGAAGTGCTCAAACAGGTGGATCTGGATGCTTTGAAAGCGCTGAGGGATTTATCGGATTCACTGATTCCCCTGGCTGAAGAAATCCAATCCACACTAGCTGCAGGTCAGCGAATTTTCCTATGCGGTTGTGGTGCGACGGGTCGGCTTTCGTTGTCGTTGGAGATCTTTGCCCGCAGTGGTCAACTAGGGGAAACCCTGGCGGATGATCAGATTATTGGTTTCATGGCGGGAGGGGATGCGGCCTTGATTCGTTCGATTGAGAGTTTTGAGGATTTTTCGCAATATGGCGCACGGCAACTAATGGACTTGGGTTTTAGCGAGGGTGACTTGTTGATCTCAACAACAGAGGGAGGTGAGACGCCTTTTGTCATAGGGGCCACACAAGCCGCCGCGGGCCTGAAAGGTGAAGCGGCCAGGGCTCCCTATTTTTTATATTGTAATCCTGATGAAACTCTTTGCAAAGTGGCAGAGCGCTCACGGCAAGTGATCGAGGCGCAGGAGGTGCGTAGCCTTTCGCTGCCGGTGGGGCCGATGGCTTTATCAGGCAGTACCCGGATGCAGGCGAGCACGGTGTTGATGGCGGCGGTAGGTTGGGCGATTCTGCATCGCAGCCATTCCGGGCGGATTCGTGGCGAAGTGGAAAAATTTATCAATCAGGTTGAAGGTGTGGATTTTTTTCATCTTGAGGGTTTCATAGCAGCTGAGTCTGAAGCTTATCAATCAGGGAATCGTGTATTGTATCAACCGGCTTCTCATTACGGCATCACGGTAATGACGGATACTACAGAGAGGGCGCCTACATTTAGTCTTCGTCCGTTTCAGAACAATAGAGATCCTGATGATTTGCCCTGCTTGTGCTATTTGCATTTGATGGATACTGCGACTGCGGGCGAGGCGTGGCATCAGTTGTTATTACGTGATCCGCGTCCACTTGAATGGCAGGGGGTGAAGTCGTTGGCGGGAAAAGAGCGAATGATGGGTTTTGATTTTTCGGATCACTGGCTTGAGACTTTTTTACAACAAGGTCAGGCTGACGAGTATCTGCGATTTGAGATCAGTGATGATGAAAGTTTTTTGCGATTAAAGTTGGCAGATGCAGTCGATCATAGTTTTGCGGTGGAATCGTTGAGTCCTTTCGCTCGTCAATTGTTGTTAAAGCTGATGCTGAATATTCACTCGACTCTTGTTATGGGGCGGTTGGCTCGATATGAGGACAATCTGATGACCTACGTTTCGGCTTCGAATAACAAACTGATCGACCGTGCGGTGAGATATGTGCAGATGTTGTTGCGCCGTCGTTTGCCTCAGGATGTGGCGGTGCCAGATTACAACAGCATTTGTCGTGAACTGTTTCGGCAGAAAACGAGATTGCTGGCTGATGAATCGGTGGTTATCAAGACGATGGAGGTTTTTTTATGATAGAGAGTAGTGGAATAAAAACTGATTCGAATTTTGAAAAAGTGGCGAAGGTGTTATTGGCATTGATCTGTCTATTACTGGCAGGCAAGACGGCCAAAGCAGGTGAGGCGCATGGCTGGAAAGCGATCAGCTATCCGGATTTGAAATGTGAGTTTGGAGGAGGCGAGGCCTGGCCCTCGATTGAAATTGCCAGTTCGGAGCAAATGAATGAATTACAACTTGGTTTGTCTGGTATTCAGTTTCGTTTAGGTTTTTTGTGGTCAAAGTTTGAAGCGGCGGAAGCTGGATTCAGTTGGCCGGATGGCAGCAAAATGAAGATCCTCCTGCATTATCCGGATGGAGGGATCGTCGAAGCTAACGAATCTACATTCACAGGAAAATTAAATGCCGTTCCCTATGGAGATCCCGCTTCTTCCGGTTATGAGGGTTCGTTTTATTGTGTTTTTCCTTGGGGTGAAAATGAAATGCAAGAAGCTTGGTTGGAAATAGTTTTTCCAGAAAGGTCATATTGGCTTGAGATTCCGTATGGATTTATGCGAGACCCGAAGGCGCTTGAGCTTCCTGTATCCGATGCTGGTCCTGCCCGCTTGCCAAAAGCTTTAGTGAAAGTTCCGGCGAAGGTCAAGTTGGTGAACTGGGAACGTATCCATTATGATTTTGGTGAAATTGAGAACGGGTGGAAACTTTCGCTGCGCCATAACAATTCGTTTGATGCGCACTCAGAGCTTATATTGTCTCGTGAAGATTCAGAAGTGGGTAAAAGCAGCTTTCTTTGGGATTTGCATTCCCCTCGCACTGAGATCTTGATCAAACAAAACGACGGGTTTGTGCTTCGAAGTCGAGCGATGAGCTTGCGTTTGCACGGCGATGGTTTTCGCCGCAGTGATAAGTTTGATTTTAATAGAAACCCCTGTGACGCTCGATTGAGAGATTGGGGGATAATGATCGTTAAAATTGATGGGAAGGAATACACCCAAATCATGCCTTCGAGTCTTTTTAGAATGGCTCATGGAATGAACACGAATTTGCGTTGAGTGGGTTGAATAACTGCGGGTTAATTTTTAAAATTGAGTAAAAAAGAATTATGCAATGTCCAGAATGTGGAGAAACTGAAATGGTGGAAGGTGACGCTGAAGGAGGTTAAACAAAAGCGGAGTGGTAAACAGGAAGCGGGCAGCGTGCGTGTTTAAAAGAGATAAAGGGGTGTAAGGCATAATAGTTAAGTTGCTGACAGTTATGTGTTTCGCCCTTTGCAGGGCTGGAAGAATTGAAATTTTTTACCCAGCGCTTCGCACTGGGCTGTCTCATTGAGCACCGTTGGTGCAAGAGATGAAAGTAAACTGTCCTGTACCTGATGTGAAGGGGCTCAGGTATTTTTTATAAATTGCCAATATTGACAATTGTTTGGCTATTGCGGTTTTAGGGTCGCCCCGATTGGGGCTTATTTATATTTATCAGAGCCCTAGGACTGCGTCCTAGGCTGATTTAGGGTTGTCCCTTTGGGACGGAGAGGGATGGGGTGCTGCACGTTCGACGGGCGGCAGTGTGCAGGGGAGATGGTCCCTTTGGGACGGGGGCTGTGGTGAGCGCAAGCTTGCCAGAGAGGTGGCCAATGGTTCACTTTTTCGCTGCCACTGGTAGGGACATCATCTGCAGGGGGACATAACCTCGTTTTTGTAACAGGTCGATGACGCTGCCTTTGCCGATGAGGTGACCGGTGCCG
This sequence comes from Verrucomicrobiota bacterium, assembly GCA_024277195.1. Lineage (GTDB taxonomy): Bacteria > Verrucomicrobiota > Verrucomicrobiia > Verrucomicrobiales > DEV007 > JAADHD01. The sequence continues at coordinate 39,253 of JAJRVS010000126.1, forward strand.
ACGATGAAAAGTACGTTTTCACTGCTGAGGAAAGCTTGTTCGATTTTGGGGATCCATGACTGGTTGCGTTTGTCGATCAGTAAGCTTTTTAATTTGGGGTCTTCCATGAACTCTTCGTTGAGCAGCTTGTCCATTTTTTTGGTGTCGCCGACTTTCCACGCATCTATCAGGTCTTTGAGGATTTTTTGCATGTCATCGATTTTCTCGAGGGTGGCGCGTAACATGCGGTCCTGTTCGCGGTCGTTGAGTTTGTCAAAAAGGGTGACTTGAAATTCGACGGTTTCCAAGCCGGCGGAGGGTTTGCCGTCCTTGAGCGATTTTTGGTGGTATTTGACTTCGAGCCCGAGATCGGCCCGCGCGCCCATGCGCATCGCTTCCATCGAGGACAGGTTGATCGACAGCAGTCCGGGTTTCATTTGTTCGAAGAGCAAGGTGGGTAGGCCGCGACTGGTGAGATGGGCGGCGAGTAGCCTGAAGGTGCCGGGGCTGACATGGCGGCGCAGAGAGTCACGGGCGGAATAGGTGCCGAGCTTTTGCATCCGCTTGATGGTTTTGGGATCGTTCATTTCCACCATGTCGATCTCGAAAAACAATCGGGAGCTGTCTTCGTAGGCGATGTCATAGGCGCTGGGCAGAGGGTAGTCTTCCTGACGCAAAAGATGAACAGAGCCGGCGATGTAAACGGTGTTGCGGCTGCCTTGGATTTTCCACACGCAGGCTAGTTGTGGCTCTTGCGAGGTGGTAGGCTTTTCTGCACTGTAGAGCGTTGTCGCAAAAATACCCAGCAGGAACAGATTGGCAAAAATATAAGGTGGGAAACTCATGGATGAATCAAAGCGGGGAAGGTAACTGTTCACACAGGGAGGTCAGCGTGTCGCCTGATAAATTCGGGTTTAGGCTGAGGGCCTATTCGGATTTATCCTGTAATCGCTTTTGTACCGGGGATTGGTTATGCTTCAGGTGAGCCTGGGCTATGAGGGTATCCTGGTAGTGCATCGACAGGCTGTACAAGACGGTCCGGCCTGAGAAGGCGATACAGACCACGGCGAACAACAGGCCTAGGCGGTTGCGTCGCGGGCCGATCATCGCAGCAAACCCTGCGGTGATGGCGACCACGAGATACAACCACAAATGGGCTTGGCGGTTTTCGGTGATCTCTTTGAATTGTGCCGCTCGTGCCGGAGCCTCGATTTTATAAACTTGCTCAATGCGTTGCTGGGCTTTTTGGCGCAGGGAAAGATAGGGGAAGATGGTCAGAGCGGACAGCGCAATCAGACTAAGCGTCAGAATCTGAAAGGGGGTATTATTGATAATATAGGCAATGATGATGCCCAGTGCTCCGAGAGTGATGCCGTAAATAAAAAGGGGTTCCAATAAAAGATAGAGGTAATCGCCATCTTTGAGTGGGGAGATGAGTTCGGTAAACCTGGAAAAAAATGAGTTCATTAATCAGACGAGCACGTGAGTTATTTGTGCCGGAATCAAGTGGGCCCTATAAAGGCAGGTCTTTTTGCGAATCCTTTTGCAGCTCTTGCGGTGGTTCGGTGCCGAGCCTGGCATAAGCGGCGGGCATGGCGATACGTCCGCGATGGGTGCGGTTGAGGTAGCCTTGCATGATCAGGTAAGGTTCGTAAACTTCTTCGAGGGTGGACTCGTCTTCGCCGACGGCAACCGCCAGTGACTTGAGACCGACCGGGCCACCGCCAAATTTGTAAATAATGGATTCCAGCAGGCGAACATCGGTTTCGTCCAGACCGTCGGCATCAATTTCGCGCATTTTGAGAGCATCATCAGCGACTTGAGCGGTGATGATATTGTCTGCTTTGACCTGGGCGTAGTCCCGGGTCCAGCGCAGCAGTAAGTTGGCGATACGCGGAGTGCCGCGCGAGCGGCGGGCGATTTCCATAGCGCCATCGGCTTCGATAGAGATGTCGATGAGGCCGGCGGAACGGATGATGATTTTTTGCAGCACCTCGGCAGGGTAATAATCGAGCCGGTTGCTCATGCCGAAGCGTGAGCGCAAGGGAGCGGTCAACATGCCTGCCCGGGTGGTGGCTCCGACCAGGGTGAAAGGAGGTAGGCTGAGTTGAATCGAGCGGGCGCTGGGCCCCTGGTCGATGATGATGTCCAAGCGGAAGTCCTCCATCGCGGGGTAGAGGTATTCTTCGATGGCGGGGTGCAAGCGGTGGATTTCGTCGATAAATAGGAAATCGCCGTGTTTGAGATTGGTCAGGATACCTGCCAGATCGCCGGCTTTTTCGATTTGCGGGCCACTGGTGCAGTGCATTTCACTGCCAAATTCATGCGCGAGGATATAGGACAAGGTGGTTTTGCCTAATCCAGGAGGTCCACTGAGAAGAACATGGTCCAAGGCGTCATTACGTTGCTTGGCAGCTTGAACCATGAGCATCAACCGCTCTTTGACCTTTTCCTGACCGCTGAATTCAGAAAAATCCGGTGGTCGCAGGCTGCGGTCATACTCCGTTTTCGGAGCCTCGGTATTTTCAGCGTAGAAGTGTTCGCTCACAGGGTGAAGGTTAGTTGAGATTGGCTGGATAGGGGGATTTAGCGGGAATTAATGATGAAACGGCGGAGACAAGCTATTATGGCGCCAGTATTTTTGAGAAAAAGATAAATTTTTAAAACTGCGAAAAAGTAAAGGTATGCGAAAATTCAGTCGAGTCGAATAAAGAATTGGGTGTACAAAGCTTGTTAAATTAGTAAAAAATAAGCTGGTAATTTATTTAAGATTACTTAATAGTTATAAAAGTTAAAATTATCGTAACCGAAACTTGAATTAATTGATTCTTGACCTTTGGTTGATATTTCCCGACAAGAGTCGGAACGCATTCGTCACGAGGAGTGGCTGAATGCGTATTTGACGTACTCACGATTTCTGTTTTTACACCATATACTGAAAAAGGATGAAATTTAACAAAACTGGCTCATTACTGCTGAAAGGCGCTGTTGCTCTTTGCGCAGGACTTATCATGCAGCTCGCTGTGACTGGAATAGCTTTGGCCCAGGAGGTGGGAGTAGCTAAGACAGTTCGCAAGATAGAAGTTCAATATGTAGGCACGGCGACGGTGACCGAGGATCGTATCCTTTCCAGGCTGTCGACTAAAGTGGGCGACCCTTTTTCCCAGGCTAAAGTGGATGAGGATATCAAAAAACTTTATTCCGGTGGTGATGTGGAGAATATCCGTATTCTGGCTGAGCCGCAGGGGGACTCTGGAGTTCGCTTGATCGTGGTGGTGCAAACGCGGGCGATGTTGGGTTCGGTGGATTTTCGCGGCAACTCGGCAGTGACCACCAAGAAGTTGAACAAAAAAGTGGATTTGGAAGTGGGGGAATCAATTGATATTGCCCAAGTTCAAGAGGGACGCACAGCGATTCAGGAAATTTATCGTAAGGCGGGTTATCCCGAGGTGTCCGTTAATTACACTATTGGTGCTCCGAATGCGCAGGGTTTCTCTACTCTGACATACAATGTGGACGAAGGTGGCAAAGGGGTGCTGCGCAAGGTGGAGTTTATTGGCAACGAAGTTTTTAAAGCCAAGATTCTGCGCAAACAAATGGAGCAGAAGCAGAAGGGTCTGTTCAGCATGTTTTCCAAAAAGGGGCGCATTGATGATGACATGATGGCTGACGATGTGCGTCGAATTGAAGATTATTACCAGGACTTCGGTTATTTGAATGCTCAGGTGGTGGATGTGCGCCGGGTGCGGGTGGATGATAAAAACATCGACCTGGTGATCACCATTGAGGAAGGTGATAAATTCTCCGTGGGCAGTGTGACGGTGAACGGGGTGCGGGTGATGTCGACCGATACGGATGTATCACCTTATATCCAAGTGAAGGCGGGTGAAGTTTACTCGGGCCAGAAGCTTAAAGCTGACATCAAGATGATTCGCGACCTTTACGGTTCGCAGGGTTATGCCGATACCCGCGTAGAGCCACAATTGACTGGAGGTGAGGGCGAAGAGGTGAATGTGACTTATTCGGTGACCGAAGGCCGTAAATTCAACCTAGGCAAAATCAATATCGCGGGGAATCAGAAAACCCAGGATCGGGTGATTCGTCGTGAAATGGCGGTCAACCCCGGCGAGGTTTATGACACGGTGCGAATCGAAGCGACCCAGGCGCGCTTGATGAATCTGAATTACTTCTCATCGGTGGATGTGTTGCCAGTGGATACTTCTTACATCGACGTGAAGGATTTGAATATCACGGTGACAGAGAAACCAACGGGAACGGTTAACTTTGGTGCCGGTTTCAGCTCGATTGATAGCTTGGTTGGTTTTGTGGACGTGACCCAATCTAACTTTGATTTGCGTAACTGGCCTTCAATGACCGGAGCGGGACAAAAATTCCGGGCGAATCTGCGTTACGGCACCCAGCGTCGGGACTTCTTGATTGGCTTGACCGAGCCATGGTTCATGGGGCGTCGCTTGGCTCTCGGTGGAGAGTTGTATTATCGCGATTTGTTCTTCTTGAGTGATTACTGGGATCAGAGTGAATACGGCGGTGATATTTTCCTGCGTAAGCCGATTGGGAAGTTTGCTTATGTGCGTGGCGAATACCGCTTGCAGAATATTACAATCAGCCCGGATAGCGATGCTTCTCCGACCCTCCAGAGTGAGGAGGGAAGCTTTGTGCAAAGCACCTTTGCCGGAACAGTGGTTCACGATACCCGTGATAGTTTGTTCTTGCCGCGTAACGGCCACAAACTGTCTGGAGGGCTTGATTATTCAGGACTGGGCGGGGATGTTGAAACCTACGGTATGCAATTAAGCGGCTCGCAGTATTTTGATCTGCCTTTTGATACTATTTTGAGTGTTGTCGGGGCATTAAACAGCGTGGACGGCAGCGGCAACGTGCCGATTTTTGAAAGGGAGTTTCTTGGTGGTGCAAACAATCTTCGTGGTTTTGATTATCGCGAGGTGGGTCCCAAGGATATCAATGGTGAGGCGATCGGTGGGCAGACATCGTGGTACACCACAGTGGAATACACCTTTCCTTTGATCGAAAAAATTCGTGGAGCTATGTTCTATGATGTGGGTGCGGTGAGCGTCGACGCATGGGATGTGGGTGGTGATATCAATTCCAACTGGGGTATTGGTCTGAGGCTCTTCATTCTTGGAGGTGCTCCTATTCAGCTTGATTATGGTATTCCGATGCAAGCGGATGAGTTCAACGATTCGGGCGGCCGCTTCAACTTCACGATTGGATACCGTTTCTAATCGAAGGTTTCCAGGTAGGCGGGGTGATGTGGATCACCAGGTTTGCCCAGACTTTCTGCAATGGACGCAATCTTAGGGTTGCGTTTTTTGCTTTATGGGGCGTTGGTGGCACGCCCACTCTTGCCGAGCCTATCTCGGAGGGAGAAGCAGGCAATTTTGTAAATAGCAACCAAACAAACTGACTCGATCATGAATGTGAAATTTTTATTAAGTGTATTGCTGGCGATGACTTTTGCCGGGGTATCAACAGCTTCTGCGCAGGGTATCAATATTGGTGTCGTTGACATGCAGGAATGCCTGAATCAATACTACAAAACCAAACTTAAAGTGAAAGATGTGGAAGCCCAGGCTAAAGGCAGTCGGGCTAAGTTGGACGAGAGAATTGCTGATTTCAAAAGGATCCAGGGTCGTCTGGCCGAGTTAGATAAAAAAGCTCGTGATACAGCACTGAGCCAAGAAGCTCGCCAAGGAGCTGCGATTGAAATGCAGCAGTTGGTGCAGGAAGGCCGCGCCAAGGAGCGTGAACTTCAGGAAGCCCGACGCAAAGCGCAAGGTGAGCTGCTGAATGCCCGTCAACAGATGGAAAAAACCTTGGTGGAAGAAGTTCGTGTTATTGTCGACGGAGTTTCCAAAGCTGCAGGTCTCGACATGGTGATCGACAAGTCCTTTTTGCCACGTGGTAATAAAGTGTTGGTGATGGTCACTGATAAAGTTCCGGATTTGACTAAGGACGTGATAGCGACCTTGAACAAAGACGCGCCCGCTGAAGCGCCAGCCGCTGAAGAAAAAGCAGCGATTAAAAAGAAATAAGTGAAACGGGTCGCGTCATGAAAATGGCGCGATTTTTTGTTTTGGGCTGTTGGATTTTTGGCAAGCTCGAAGGGCAATGGCTTGCTCGACCTGAATACTTTGACGCCCTATGGAACTGACCTTGCAAGAGCTTGTCGAATTGATCGGCGGCAGGTTGGTTCAAGGCCAGCCGAACTTGGATCTGAATGGATTTGAGTCACTCAAAAATGCTCGCGCCTGTGATGTGAGCTTTTTGGATAACAGTGATTACGCAGACGCTTTTGCCAGCTCTAAAGGTGGGGCGGTGATCATTTCACAGGCTTTGCTGGGCTTGATTGAAGCCCCGGAGGGCATGGCGTTGGTGGAAGTTGAAAATGCCGCGATCGCTTTTGATTTAGTGGTACGGAAGTATGGTGCTCCCGCGGTTAAATTTTGTCCAGGCATTCATCCTTCTGCAGTGATCGGCGAGGGAGCTCGTCTTGATGCCAACAAGGTTGAGATAGGCCCGAATGTGGTGATCGGCGAGGGCGCAGTGATTGGGGATGGCACCAGGATAGCGGCCTGTGCTACGGTGGGTTTAGCAGCGGTGATTGGTAAGGATTGTGAAATCGCTGCGAATGTTTCTATTCGCGAAGGTAGTCGTTTAGGTGATCGGGTGATTATTCACAGCAGCACGGTGGTCGGAGCGGATGGTTTTGGTTTTGAGTTTGTCAATGGGCGTCATCAAAAGGTGGAGCAGTTGGGCATTGTGAGAATCGAAAATGACGTTGAGATCGGTGCTTGCACGACAATTGACCGTGCCCGTTTTGGTGAAACTGTGATCGGTGAAGGCACTAAGATAGACAATCATGTGCAGATCGCGCATAACGTGATTATTGGAAAACATTGCATTATTGTTTCACAAACTGGTATTGCAGGCACCTGCATTATTGGCGATTATGTGACGATGGCGGCTCAGGTGGGTATCGCGCCTCATGTTGAAATTGGCGCTCAGGCTGTGCTGGGAGGTGGAGCCAAAGTGATTTCCAACCTTGAGGGGGGAGGCACTTATTTTGGTTATCCGGCAGTGCCGATGAAAGAAGATCTGCGCATCAAGATGTATCTCAAACGTTTGGGTAAGTTGTTTGGCCGAGTGAAAAAACTCGAGCAGAATGCGGCGGGACAAGAGTGATTTATAGTCAATAGCCAGTCCCGCTTCAAGCACTTTCTATAGAGCAAACAGGATTTGTGCGACAATAAAAAAATAGAAACACTCGTTTCTCTCAGGCGCCATTTAGGTCGTCATGGTTTCCAATATGCTCTCGCACCTTTCGTGTAATTTTTGCTTTACGTTTTGCTTGTAGCTCTCCACATCGTAACGGTGGACACTTGGATCGAAGGAAATATTTTTGCAGTCTTTGGAGGTGAATTTCTGTATAGTTTCTGGGAGAGGCGACCAGGAATTATAATGTTGTCTTCCACATATATCACCGATTTGCCCATTCCGAGTTCAGGTAATGCTATGCGAATGCGGCTGGTTACGATTCTGACCTCGTCATAAGTTGATGACGCCTTTTACATTCATTCCACCGCTGGTCTGGCGTAAGATCAAATCCGACAATATTTGATATCCACGTAATTGGGCGCGATAAACATGTTTGTCTTTGATGCGAATGGGAACCGCATTCAAAAAGATCTGGATTGACATCGACAAACAAAACTGAACCGGGAATTTCGACTTCGTCGGCAATAGGGGCACACAAAATTGTTGGGCAGCCTGGAAAATAACAGCAGACTTAACATTTGAAGATACAGATAAAAGAATTTTTTTACACATTTTTTTGAAACCTTTTCAAAAAAAGGGTGTGAGGACAGGTAGCAGAAACTGTTTGTGAGCTATTTTTCATATCCGGTATTTTAAAAATCTAAGAAAGCGCCCCTCAATTTTCCATTCATTTCAAGCTTTAAACCCAGTTAAACAATGACCAGTTCAAATCCACTAATCACCGATGTTATATATGATCCCTGGGGTGAATATGGTCCCAATGGCACGCAACTGGGGCCAATGTATGGTAGCCCTACTAAAGAGTGTGGTGATAACTGTGCGTCTCTGGAGGGGGCGGAGGGTTGTAAAATTGTGGAAGATCGTTGCGAAAGCTGGACGGGATGTGGTGAACCAGAAATTCCGACTATTCCAAAATTTCCAGCAATCCCGAGCGCGTTGCCGCGTGCGTTACCAGTAGCATTGGGCGCTCCAGGTGGACCAGGGGCATTGGGTGGGCTGGGTGGTGAACCAGGCGGAGAATTGGCGGATAATACACCAACTATAGCAATTCCGCTAACCTTGGCTGATACTCTTGGGGGTGAGGCTGCGCGAGTACGTGAAGGTATAGGGCAGTTATCGATGGTTGAAGTGGACTTGTTAAGGGAAGCTCCAACTCGATCTTCAGGTCAGCAAAGATCAGCTTACGATACGAGGCGTAATGTTCCCCAGTTCCCTTGGGGGCAGACTCGCAGTTATGCTAATGTCGAGGGGCCGGATGATACCGGAATCAATGGCAATCGTTGGATGAACAAGGAACTGGGGTATTTGGATTTTTTGGGAGCTTCTCCCGGAGTGAATGACCCGAGCCGTATCGTTAGGCGGGGTTTGGCTAATGAGAGTTTGTGGTTTGAATTGGAGCCGATGTCAGGTGAATACGCGCCTTTGACAGCTTTCCGTGGGCAACTGTTTCACGATACGGATACGTTCACCTTCAGTGACGAGCTTGGACGGCAATGGGTTTATTTTGATAATTCTGTCAGTCACCCCGTCGAGCGATGCCAACGGCAGTGAGAATGATCTCAAAAAAGTGACCGTATCGGGCTGGTGGGATCAGACTCCGGATTATTATGTGAGTGGAGGAGGCGAAGAATCTTACGGATCATGGGTGGTGTTGCGCTACAACCACTACCGTTATTACAAAGTGGGGCAGAGCAATGGATTTGCCCATGCCTTGAAATACGCCCTACGTGCCAAGGCCAGCGAGACGATGATAGCTGCAGGCTTTAATCCCGATACTGCCAGCGATACGGATTTTGCTAAATTCGCCGACTATTATTTTGAGTATGACAGCGCGCAGCGAGTGACCCGGCAGAAAATACGAGGCGGAGAAGAGGAGTTCACCTACACCTATACCGAAAATACTGATGACCCGGGCATAGGTGAGAAAAACACCTGGGGGGTAAGAACCACCGTGACCGATCCTGATAATAATGAACGCCGGGTGTACACCAATCCTACATCGAGTGCATTGGTGATTGTATTTGAAGACATGGCCACCAATGACCAGTCTTATGATTCGGCAAAACGCAATAGTGCTGGGTGGTCGACCGAGCACGCTTTTCCCACAGCAATCAGCAGTGTGACTGAACCCAGTGGAGGAGGCACTACGCTTACCGTGAATTACAACGCCAATAGCGGTTTGATCTACGAGTTTGCCTATTACACCGTCGATAATCCAAGTCTGGGCGAAGTCAAGGGGCGCTTCAAAAGCCGTTCGGTGAAAAAAGGTAATAACGGCACCGCCGATTTGCTGGACGTGCTGACCTGGGATACTCAAAGTGTGGGCAATGCCAGTATTTACCCCGTCCTCAAAAGAATTCGCTATCCCGAGGTAGGGATGACATCTCCGTCGACTTATGAGATTACAAATACTTTTATAAAGACGCACAAGGGAATGATACCCTTCAAGTGCAGAAAAAAGTGTCTAAATTGCCAATTGTTCCGGTGAGTGAAAACGGGGATGGTTTGCAGTATGAAGTTATTACTGAGTATAACACGGATGGTAGTCCGACGTGGCAGAAAAGTGCATTGGGTTACATCGCCCACTGGCAATATCGGGCTGATGGGGTATTGGTTCGTCGTATTTATGATGTGAATACTAGCCTCGGCGAAGGGGCCCCCACTGGTTGGGTGACTCTTGCAGGGGGCGGACTCAATTTGGTGACTGATTATGAGAGTGACCCTGAAGGACGCGTGCTACGTGAATTAGGTCCTTGGCATCAAACAGTGCTTAGTGAGAATGATGAACAAGCGGTCAATGTGCGCAGTGTGAATTTCAATGTGTATCGAGCCGGCCTTGATGAAGTTTGGAGTGCGGTAGGTTACGCCACGGGCAGCGCACCCGCCTACGGATTTGAAACCGTGGGAGCCGTGACCATCACCAAACGAGACAAGCAAGGGCGGGTCACCGATGTCATAGAGGCTGAGCGCGAATGTAGTTGTGGCACGCTCAAGTCAGCAGAGAGCTTTCCGCAGAGGAGTTGGGAGGCATGGATAAAAAATTATTTTGATGAATGGGGCAGACTGCTGGTTCGCCGAGTGTATCACCAAGTGCCGAAAATAGGCGAAGGCAAACAGGGTGAACACTACGGGGAAACAAAGTATCAATATAACGTGATGGGCAAGCAAGTGCGCCAGATAAGCGCAGGCGGCACCATCACCCGAGCTGTTTACGGGGCGCGGGGTTTGGTTACTGCCAGCTGGATCGGCACGGATGACGCCGGAGCTACAGACAGCGATCCCAGTGGGGGAGGAGCCACAGGCAACAACATGGTGAAAACCGTGGTTTACGAATATGATAATGGTGATTTTGACGGCAACGGGCTGTTAACCAAAGAAACCCGACCGGTGGACGGCAGTGCCTCCAACAACCGGATCACAGAATACACCTATGATTACCGCACCCTGTTGGTGGAAAGAAAGGACAACGACTGATCCAATAACTATTTCACCACCTACACTTATAATAATTTTGGCTACATCACCCAGACAGAAGCTTACCATAGTAGTGTCGTGGCCGGTAATCTGAGTGGGCGCAGCAATAGCTATTGGGACGCACTGGGCAGGACTTACAAAACGCAGACCTATGCCGTAGATCCCTCGACAGGAACTGTCGGCAACGCACTGGAGAGCGAGAGTTGGCGGGACGGCAACGGCAACGTGATGAAGCGTATTGCCGAGGGCAGCGAGGCATTTTCAAAGACCGTGTATGACAGTCTCAATCGCCAAACAGCCAATTATTTGGCCTACAACGCCGGCACATCGAGCAACAACAATGATGTGAGCGCAGATGTGGTGGTCGAGCAAGCGGCAACCGCCTACGATCCGACAGGTAATATCATTCAAACGACCAGCTACCAGCGCCTGAACGACGCCACTGGCAACGGAGCCCTCAATGGCCCGAATGGAGCACAACCCAAAGCCCGCAGATCGTATGCAGCGGTGTGGTATGACGGCATCAACCGCCCGGTGGCACAAGCTGACTTTGGCACCGACGGAGGAGCCGACCTTATTCGCCCAGCAGCCGTGCCGGAGAGATCAGACACCATTTTGATCACCAGCAGTCGTTATGCAACGGATGGGGAATCCGATGCCAACATCGACGCCCAAGGCGTAGAAACCCGTTGGGAAAAAGACGCCGCAGGTCGACGCACCGTCTTGATCGAAAACTACGATGCCAACGAACCCGATCAGGACTATGGGGCCAACCGCATCACCGCTTACGATTATAATGTAGACGGACAGTTGGAAATTTTGACCCTGGTCAACCAAGTGACCGGAGATCAGATCACCCGTTGGGTCTATGGCACGACCTTGACAGAATCTGGAGTGGCAAACAACAACCTGCTGCGAGCCAAGATCTATCCCGAGAGCAACGATGACTACAACCCTCTCGGCGACGGACCGGGCGGAGTGTATGAGCGCATCGAATATCAATACAATCGTCAGGGTAATGTCACCCAGATGAAAGACCCGAATGAAACGGTGCACAATTACGATTTTGACAAAATGGGCAGGCAAACCCAGGATCGCATCACCACCTTTGCAGCCAGCATCGACGATGGAGTCAAGCGCATCGCCACCGGATATGATAACCGAGGCCTGACCGATAAAGTCATCAGTTACGATAACGCTACGGTGGGAGTCGGCACAGTGCTCAACGAGGTGGCATACGAATATGATGATTTTGGTAGGCTGGCCAAAGACAAACAATCGCATAGTGGCGCGGTCGGTGGCAGCACGCCCGAGGTGGGTTACGCTTATGAAAACGGCAGCAGCAAAAACACAGCCCGCCGCAAATCGATCACTTATCCCGATGGTCGCGTGATCGACATTGGCTATGGTGTCGCCAGCAGCGCAGATGACCTGATGAGTCGCATCGCCTCCCTCAAGATCAGCGGAGAATCCACCAACCTCGCCGATTACACCTATTTTGGATTGACGGCCGTGGCGAAAGTGTCCTATCCTGAACCTGCTGTGAATCTTTCTTATATCAAAACGGCAAGCCAGCCGGTGGGAGACGCGGGTGATCCATACACCGGCTATGATCGATTTGGTCGCACCGTGGACATGCGCTGGGTAATGAGCAGTGGCGGCGCAGTGAGGGATCGATTCCAGTATGGCTACGACCGCAGTTCGCAACGCACGTGGAAGTCCAATCTCGCGGCGAGTGCCGGAGATGGTCAGGACGAACACTACAGTTATGATGGTCTTTATCAGGTGACGGCGGCGGCACGGGGAGAGCTCAACATCAATCGCAGTGCCATCGGCGGTATTCCGGCGAAGGACGAGGAGTTCTCCTATGACCCGACCGGGAATTGGGATAACTACATGGGAAAAAGCGACGGGGTTGTAGACCTTGACCAAACACGTAAGAATAACAAGGATAATCAGGTTACCCAATTTGATGGATCGAGTGAAAACGTTGAATATGATAAAGGGGGTAACGCGAACAAGATGGTGCCGGATAAAGATGGTGACTGGAGCAAATACTACCAGCTCAAATGGGATGCGTGGAATCGTCTTGTAGAAGTGAAGGATAGCACCAGTGCCGTGGTTGCCACTTATGCCTACGACGGCACCACCCGCCGCATAACCAAGACCATCAGTAAAGCGGTCAGGCATTATTACTACAACGACCAGTGGAAGGCTGTTGAAGAAAGGGTAGATGCCGCAACCGCCGCAGAACGTCAATATGCTTGGGGAAACCAATACCAAAATGACCTCATCCTACGTGATCGAGACACAACGGGCAACGGCACCTTGGACGAACGCTTATGTAGTTCAGAATCCTTGGAGCAAGTTTGATCCGCTGGGATTGGAAGTGAAGTCAGTGAGTAGTAAGGATGAGTTAGAGAGAAGAGCAAAAGCAACTAAAATTCCAAAAGAAAAAAAAGAATTGGAAAAGCGTGCTATGACAGAAACTGAGACAATTTCAATCACAATGACTGCACGAATTATTGATAATTCCACCAACAAATATACGGAAGATCAATTGAATGACATACAAAATGAAATTGAGAAAGGTGTTGAAAATATATTTACAGGAAATTCCCAGGGCAATGATAGAAATCTGCCGCTGAATTATACAATGGATGTTATTTGGCTTAGAGAAGGAGAAGATGGGTTTGATGACGCTCATGTATTTATCTTAGAAAACAGAGTGTTCGAAGGGGCTAACTAATTTGATGGATATGCACGCCATTCAAGTGGTTCTGCTGGGTCAAATTTGGCACACGAGCATTTTGGGGGAACTTTTATTTCATTGAGCACAGACAGAATATTGAGCTATACAGGTATAGCGTCAGACGGTATAGCAGAGCCATTTCGGCGACTATCAGCTCATGAAGTGGGGCATACATTAGGCCTACAGCACCCAGGGAGTTACAACCCTGTATCTTCCTATATGAAACCACAAAATATTATGCAACCAAACTATCAAGGTAAGGAAGTGCACCCGCGGCAGATTCGTCGAGTGCACAGCTTGTTTGGACGCGAAGAATTAAATCAACAATCCAGGCAATGACGAAGCATAAAGTTGTGATCACATCCATTTTGGCATCTGCTGTGTTGGCAGGTATGATTTATAGTTATAATTTATTTTGGCATTTTGATTCATTTATTGGTACCTGGTCTAATGCTTTAACGGATGTGCAAATACACATTTATCCAAATGGAAAAGGTGAAACTTTTATATATGCAAACGAAAATAAAAATGGAGTAATTGAAAATAGGTTTCAAATTAATTGGAATAAATTAGATAAGAATACATATAAGGTGTCCATTCCGGAGAAATTGCGGAAATACCCTTCTGATAAAATCCCAGAAATCGTAACTATGATAACCGAATCGGAATCTATATGGCGACATGATGATTTTTCGCAAATCATGACAAAAATAACAAGCACGGAAGGTGAATAAGGAAAAGCAGGGGTCGGCATATATTGATAAATAGTTATTTCTTAGCATTAAAGGAATCCATATAAAGCCTTGTCGCTGTGCTATTTGATTGCGGCTGGAGCCGTATAAATGGAAACAAAAAAGACTCTCCTCTTCGGGACGGGTATTTAATTTTAGAATTATTGGTGTTCGTGGGCTGAGGGCTGTCGCTGTATTCGTACCTTTCCAAAAGTCGTCCGGCAAACGACCGCTGCGGCACGCTGGCTGCTGATGGCTTCGTGCCTCAGCCGCACCCATCCCGCCTCCGCTACGCGCGCTGTAATTCGGTGGGCGGTCGTCGCCTCGAAGTTCGCTTCACCGGCTCGTTCCTCGCACGGCGAAAGCTCACCTCGGCTTCTCCCTTCGCTGTGCTGGTGCCGGTCGTCGCGATCTCTCCTGCCAACGCTCGTGCCTCGCTCTCGTCGTGTCCTTCCTCCTTCGCCTGGTTCCTCGGCTACGGCGGACAAGCCTTCGTGTCAAGCCGATCGTTCCTCCCTACGAACGCTATGGCGAGTGTGGGTGGTGCGGCGCCGTGATAGCGCCTTCGGCGGAGATTTTTTGGGGTCACCCACACTCGCCTTCGCTTCTCCCCGAAGAGAAGAGGTATCTTTCGTGGGGAACGGACTAACTGAAATAATAGCCGCCGTGGGCGGGAGAGATAAAAGCTACGGTCTCCAGCGTGGCACCATGAGTAGGGATGCCTGCGGCAGCTCTCCCCCCAGAGCCTCGTTCCACTCGCCCCGCCTCATCGTGCCACGCTTACGACCTTCGCAAGAGCCCCGCGCCGCCCTCCGCCGCCGTGTTCGTCCCTCACACCACGGCTACGCCCTCCCAAGAAAAGTCACGCTCCTACGTCGCCGGAATTGAAATGCCACAGCGCACCCATGCCTCAAATGGAACCTTTTCGACTACCGACCACTATTCCATTTGACCCACGGGCTCGATCGCTGTGGCTCTTTGCACCTAGCGGTTTTGCTCTCGCAAAACCCTTCTGCTCGAAGGCTTTTGGCAACGACGCAATAGAGCGGGCGAAAGCTTTGCTGCCTGCTGCGTCCGAAGCTTTGGCGTAGGCGGGTGGGTGTCGGGCGTAGGGGATCGGGCAAGCCAAGCTTGGACGACATTTGGTTCCGGCGAAAGTGATAGGTGTTGACGGCCGAGCTTTCATCGTAAGGGATTTCCAAATTGTCATGTGAGCAGTTTTTGGTTTTACTGTTGCCGGGCCGGGCCGAGCTCTCATTGTAATTAGTTCTCCGCCACGTTCCGCACTGACCTTAGATCGGGATCACTTCGCCGGGGGCGGCGATGGTGATGGTAGACTCGGGCAGGTCTACACTGAGCGTTTCCTGGAACCATTGGCGGGCTGGCTCGTCGCCGTGCACCAGGATCACCTGTTTTGCGGCTACTTGACGGGCGTAGTCACGTAATTCACCGCGGGTGGCGTGGCCGCTGAAATCGAAGCGTTCGATTTGGCAGCGCAAGGCGATGGGGGAGCTGTCTTCATCGAGTTGGAACTCGTCCTCATCGCGAGTGGCCAAGAGGCGTCCGCCCGGAGAATCCTCGGCCGCATAACCGACAAAGAGGATCGAGTTGCGTTCGTTGGGCAGGATGTTTCGGGCGAAAGCGTGGGACACGGTGTTCTCGGTCATCATGCCGCTAGAGAGGGCGTAGATACGTCCGCTGTCGTAGGGGATGCTGCGATTGCGGTCCTTCTTTTTTCTTTTTTTAGAAGCGACGATCAGATCCATGCCTCCGGATAAAAACCGGAAACCACGGTGGTTGCGGTGGGCGGTATCGGCAAAACGGTCATGGGTGACCGTCATTTTGGTGGTGAGACCTCCAACATATACGGGAATATTCGAATCGAGTTTGCCTGACTCTTTGAGTTGGTGCAGAATGAGCAATAGCTCCTGCGATTTGCCCATGGCAAAGAGCGGGATGAGGGTTGAGCCGCCCCGGTCGATGGTTTGGCGAATCGCATCAGCCAAGCGGTCGATTTCTCCCTGACGAGTGTAATCTGCACGGCGAGGAGCGGCACCTCGGGTGGTTTCAGTGATCAATACATCGATATCCTCG
>JAJRVS010000127.1 GCA_024277195.1 Verrucomicrobiota bacterium
ACTTTGAATCAGCAGGGTGCGGATCATGGAACTCAATACCGCTCGGTGATTTTCTACAATTCTCCTGACCAGCGTACGGCGGCGGAAAAATCAAAGCAGTTGTTGGATGAATCGGGGCGTTATCCGAATCCGGCGGTGACGGAGATCAGCAAGGCGTCGAAATTCTGGCAGGCTGAAAAAGAGCATCAGGACTTTTACCGTAATAATCCGTCAAACGGGTATTGCCGGATGGTGATCCACCCCAAGTTGAAGAAGTTGGGGATGGTGAAGGAATGAATGGAAAATGAAGAGCGGGTTATTTTTTGTCGGGGTGCAGTAGGGGTCTGACGGATTTTAATAATAGCAGGGAGCGATTTTTTTCGGTTTCGAATTGTTTTTTCAGGTCTTTCATTTGCTTTTGCATTTCGAGTAGCTCTTTGCGCAGATCACTGACTTCAGTGGCTTGTTTTTTCTCTGCTTTTAATTTTTTGATGGCAGACTCGGCGGCTTTGTATTCTTTGGATTCGCTGTTGCCACTATCGATGAACGTCTGCAAGGCTCCTAGGGATCGTCGGTCTTTAAGGCTGGCCAGTGCGCGTATCGCCGAGGTGCGCAGCGAGAGTTTGGGGGAGGAGAGGTAGCCGGTGACATAGGTGCGGACTTCTTCGTGAATGGCGCTGTCGGGTTTTTCATCACGCACCAGAACGGCGAGGCTGTTGAGGGCGCTGCCAAAACTGTAAGAGGTGAAGTTCTGCTGCTGCCCTTTTAATACGTCCATGATCAGCTTGGCATCACTGGCGGCACCGAGATCTCTCAGGGCATGGATGGCGGCACTGGCCAGAGTATTGCGGAAGGAAGATTTTTTCAAAACTTCAGCAAGCAGGGGGCGCACTTCGTCAGCTGGATATTTCCCCAAAGCATCAATGGCGGAGGCGGCGACTTCAGGGTTGTTTTCATTTTTCGCGACCTGCTTGAGGCTGGCCAGTGCGGTGGCGCTGTAGAACTTTGCCAGTGACTTGACGACTTCCCGCCGCACTCGGGCGTCCTCTTGTTGCAGGGATTGGGTCAGGGCAGTCAGCGCATCAGGGCTGTGCGTTTTGACCAAGGCCTTGGCCGCTTCGATGCGCACTCCGTAAAAGGAGTCGTGGTTGAGGCTGTGTTTGAGCTTGGCGATGCTCTTGCTGTCTTTTTTGCCCGCCAAAAGTTTCACTGCCAGCAGTCGGCCTATCATGTCCCTTTCGTTTTTCAGCTGGGCGCTGCGGGTGGAGGTGGGCGGATGGAAATCGATGTCGGTTAACAGGGTGTATTCGGGGTCGATGCGGATGATGTCGGGTTTTTTGGCGAGATCAAAATAGAAGTCCTCGGAGGCTTGGGTGAGATTGACTGTGAAGTCGTGGTTTTTGCCATCGACGATCAGGCGCACGGGCATTGGAATGACGAACAACATTACCTGGTCGCTGACTTTTTGTGTCTGGGAAATAGTGAGTTTGGCCTGGCTGCGTTTTTCATCCCAGTCGTAGGAAACTTTGAGCTTGGGGGTGCCTCCATGGTGAACCCATTGATCAAAAAAGCGGTCCCAGGAGCGGCCGGAGAATTCTTCAATCACCTTTCTGAGGTCGGCGGTTTCAACGGTCTGACCGCGATTGCGTTCGACATAGCTTTGAATGCATTTTTGATAGAGTTCGGATCCTAGTTGGGATCTTAGCATATGAAGCACCCAGCCGCCTTTAGGGTAAACGCGGTAGTCGAATTGCTGCCAGGGGTCGGTGTAACCGCGCCAGGTGATGGGTTTGTCATCTTTGCTTTTGATGATGCGCTGGGCGTCCAGATACAACTGGTAGCGCATGGAGTCGTCGCCGTTTTTGGATTGCTCGTAGAGATTGGTGTAGAAGGTGGCAAAACCCTCGTTCAGCCAGAGTTGGCTCCAGTCTTTTGCGGTGACCAGATCGCCGAACCATTGGTGCGCCATTTCGTGAGCATCGAGCGGGTAGCTGCGGCGAATGTTTTCCGAGTTTTTGGAAAACAGGGTATTAGTGGTGAGGGTGGTGAGGCTGGTATTCTCCATGCCACCGGCGACAAAATCATGCACACAGACGCTGTAGTATTTGTCCCAGGGATAGTCCACGCCGATTTCTTTTTCGAAGAAGGCCATAATTTTTTTGGTATCACTGAAAGAATTCGCAGCGACTTCGGATTCCGAGGGTGGGGTGTAAAAAGCGAGCGGGATTTTTTGATATTGATCCTCTAGTTTTTTGAAATACCCGGCCACCACCGAGATCAGGTAGTTGGCGTGGGGCTGTTGCTGTGACCAGTGGAAGGTGGTGTAACCGTCCGCATTTTTTTCACTGAGTAATTTACCGTTGGAAAGTACGATCATGCCTTGTGGAACCTTGCAGATGACTTCCGAGGTGAAACGTTCGTTGGGGTAGTCGTAACCGGGGAACCAGTAGCGGTGTTTTTCCGGCTCACCCTGGGTCCAGAGTTGGTCGTCGCCTTTTTTGTAACCCATGGCCGCAGTGCGGAAATAAAGACCGTGTTCGGGTTTTTCGACGCTGTAGGTGATTTTTACCCAGTTTTCCTGGCTGGCGGGGATGGCTTGTTTGAAGGTCAGGGTGAGTTTTTTGTCGCTGTTCTGCCAGTCTTGCAGCGGAGCGGAGGATTCGATTTTTTTAATCGACAGATCGACGGCATCCAGTTGCAACTGTTCGAGAGCTTTGGCGATGGGGGCAAAGGTCAGGGTGGCAATTCCAGCCATGCTTTGTTTGGCAAAGTCAGGTTGGAGTTCGAGTTTGAGGTGTTTGACGTCGATGCGGCGGTCTCGCTCGTATTGACGCCCGCCGACACCCGGTTTGGATTCGTAAAGTGCGTTCAGGTGCTGGCCTTTGGCGGCACAGTTCTGCCAAGCGTGCTCTGCGGCGTTCACCAAAGGGGGCGGGGAAAGCAGTAGAGTCAACAGCATTAATAGTGCCGTGAGCAAGAGAGGGGGCTGGAGTCGGGCTGCGGATTGAGCGTGCAGATTTTTCATAGATCTTTGAAATAATACAAATCATCGGTATTGTCTCGTATAATCTTGAGTTTATGAATCCCCGTTATCTATCCATTCACGTTGTTTTTGCTCTGTTGGCATGCTCGCTGAGCGCAGCTGACAACTATCAGCCCCGCAATACCCAGAAGCCTGGAGAAGAACCCATCACGCCAGAGCAGGCAGCGGCAGCGATCACTTTGCCGCCGGGTTTCGCTGCGAGTTTATACGCCGGTGAGCCGGATGTGCGGCAACCGATCGCCATGGCGCTTGATGATCGTGGACGGGTTTGGGTGGCGGAGTCCTATTCCTATCATGAGTGGGAGAAAAAAGGAGAGGACCGCATTGTGGTGTTCGAAGATACGAATAATGATGGCAAGCACGACAAGCGCACGATTTTATGGACGGGTGGCAATCATGTATCGGCGATGACTGTAGGATGGGGAGGGGTCTGGGTGGGCGATGCACCGAATTTGCTTTTCATCCCCGACCGTAATCGTGATGATGTGCCGGACGGCGAGCCCGAGGTGGTATTGGATGGATGGACGACAGATGCCAAGCATAATTTTTTCAGCGGGCTGACCTGGGGCATTGATGGTTGGATGTATGGACGGCATGGCATCACCGCACCGTCTTTGGTGGGGGTGCCGGGCACACCCGAAGAAAAGCGGGTCAAACTCGACTGCTCGATTTGGCGTTTTCATCCGGTGAGCAAGAAGTTTGAAGTGGTGGTTCATGGCACGACTAATCCCTGGGGGTTGGATTGGAATGACATGGGGGAGCTGTTTTTCTCTAATAACGTCAATGGTCATCTGTGGCATGCGATTCCCGGCGCCTATTTTCCCCGGATGAATAATCATGGTGAGGGGTTGGGAAAAAATGTTTATGAGCGGATCGAGATGTGCACCGATCATTTGCATCATGCGGGCAGCACCGATGACTGGAGGAAAACCCGAGACGGAAAGGGTGTGCATGATAAGCTGGGCGGTGGACATACTCACTGCGGGGCGATGATTTATTTGGGAGGAAAGTGGCCTGAAAAATATAAAAACACGATTTTTATGTCCAATACTCATGGGCGTCGTTTGAACAATGATCGACTTGAGCGGCGTGGCTCAGGTTATGTGGGCAAACACGGAGAGGACTTTATGTTTGCCAATAATCCCTGGTATCGCGGAGTCACCCAGCTTTACGGACCGGACGGGGATGTGTATGTGTCCGACTGGTGCGATGATGGGGAGTGTCATGATCATGACGGTGTGCACCGCACTTCGGGGCGTATTTATAAAATCACCTACGGGGAAAAGGGCAAAGCCGGGGCACTCGATTTGTGGAAGGCTTCGGACAAACGCCTGGTGGCGTATCAGCTGGATCAGAATGAATGGTTCGCGCGCAAAGCCCGCAGTATTTTGCAACAACGCATGGTGGACGGGAGCTTGGATGTCAAAGTCGTCGCCGCGGCGCTCAAGGATGTTTTTTTAGGGGATTCATCGACGGCGCAGCGGATTCGGGCCTTCCTGACCCTGAAGGTCACGGCTTTGTTGGATGATGAGTTGATCAAATCCGCGTTGGATGATGACAATGAACATCTTCGGGTTTGGGGGGTGAGAGAGGCTGCTGAACTTGGGGGTGAGCTGTGGGCAAAACGCTTGTCAGAAATGGCAAAATTGGATCCGTCGGCTTTGGTGCGGGTATATATTGCATCGTCGATGGCCCGGTTGCCCGCTGAGCAGCGCTGGCCGGTGGCCCAGGCTTTGGCGCAGCATGTCGAGGATAAGGAGGATCATAATATCCCCTTGATGCTGTGGTATGGAATCAAAGATATCAGCGCGGAGAATCCTGCTGAGGCGATTGCGCTGTTGAAACAAGCAAAGTTTCCGGTGATCTCTCGTTCGATCGCTCACGCCTTGTCGGCGGCGGGGGATTTGCAACCCTTGTTGAAAGCTTTTGGCGAAGTTTCATCTGATGAAATCCGGCGAGAAGTGTTGGCCGGAATGGTGGCGGGCCTGAAAGGGCGACGGGATATTAAAGCTCCGGCTGCCTGGAAGGCGGTGATGCAAACAAGTCGTTCGTCGTCCGAACTGTATCCCCTGGCACTGCGATTGAATTTTATATTTGATGAAGCGGGAACGCTGGCGGAATTGGAACGTACCCTGGCGGATGCCAAAGCGGAGGTTGCGGCCAAGCAGCTCGCGCTGGATTTGATCCGTGAGTCGGGCAATAAAAAATCGGTGGCGGCTATTTTGACTCTGCTCGACAATGGCGAGCTTCGCCTGAGCGCGATCGAAGCTCTGGCGGCTTTTGATCAGGTCGAGATCGCTGCGACCTTGATCAAACAATACCCGGACTTCAAATCACCCGATCAGCTGGCCACGGTGAATACCCTGACGGCGAACCCTAAATTTGCGCGGATCTTGTTAGATGCGATTGCTGCCAAAACCGTGCCGAGTCAGGCGGTGACCGCTTACCATGCCCGCCAGATTATGACTTTTAAAAATAAAGAGCTCACTAAACATTTGAGAAAAGTGTGGGGCAAGCTCGGTAGTTCTTCGGTGGAGAAAAAAGCTTTGATCCAAAAATGGCAGGATCAGTTGACTCCCGATGTGCTGGCCAAGGCGGACGTCAAAAACGGGCATGTGAAATTTCAACAGCTGTGCATGGCTTGTCATAGTCTAAAAGGTGAGGGCGGCAATATCGGCCCTGATTTGACCGGGGCGAACCGAGGGGATATTGCTTATATGCTGGAGAACATCATCGATCCGTCGGCGACCTTGCCGCAGGACTTCAAGCTGACGATTATCACTCAAAAAGACGGCACGGTGGCCAGCGGGAATGTGTCCTCCGAGAATGAATACACCATCACTCTGCGAACACCGGCGGGTGAGGTGTCGGTGGCGACCAAGGATGTGGCCAAACGCGAAGTGCTGGATCAGTCAATCATGCCGGAAGGTTTGCTGGGTGTGTTGAAAGCTGATGAGGTTCGGGATTTGCTGGGGTTTTTGGGGAGGTGAAGTAGGGCGGCTCCTTGGCTGCAGGGTGAGTGGGTATAGGATTTTTAACCCCAGCGCTTCGCACTGGGCTATATCATTTTGTCCTTACAGGACAGTTTGCTTTCATCTTTTTTGCACCAACGGTGCTCAATGAGATAGCCCGGTGCGAAGCGCTGGGTAAAGATTCCAATCCTTCCAGCCCTACAAGGGCGAAACGCATAGAAGTTAGCATCCTAATTGTTTTGTTTTACACCCCCTGCACCCCTTTGGTTAAGTTGGCTGTTGTTGGGAGGTTTTTAAGTCTTGAAGATGTTTTCAGGGGAGGTGAAATTATTTAAACTCTGGGAAAAAGGGGTTGTGTTGTTTTTCTTCGGCGATGCTGCTGATGGGGCCGTGGCCGGGACAGAGGATGGTATTGTCGGGTAGGGTGAGGATTTTTTGGCGGTTGTTTTGCAGGGCGTCGGCGAAGGATATTTGTCCGCCGCCCATGGAGCCGGCGAACATGGCGTCGCCGACGATGGCGATGGGGCGGGCCAGGCCCTCGATGAAATAGGTGGTGCCGCCGATGGAGTGACCGCTGGTGGTGAAGGTGTGTATGCTGAGGTTGCCGATGGCAAAGCTGGTGCCTTCATCAAACAGGGCGCTGCCGGCTTGGGGTTCGAGACGGTTGCAGTAGGTGGACGTGTTCGGATGACAACCTTGCTGCAAGGTGTCGAGGTCGGCAATGTGGTCGCCGTGGGTGTGGGTGATGAAAATAGATTTGAGATTCAGTTGCCGTGCGTCCACCGCAGCGAGGATCGCACTGGCATCGGTTCCGGTGTCGAAGGCGGCAGCGATCTGCGTTTGCGGATCCCAGACGAGGAAGGCGTTGACCAGCATGTCATGCCAGGGAGTGTTAAATTGCTGCAGGCCTTCGAGTTCGACGTTTTGTGGCTGCCACTGTTTTTTTGCCGAGACGACCAAGGCGCCTGGATCGAGGCCGAGAGCGGATGCCAACGTGCGCAGTGGGTTTTCATCCTGATCACTAAATTGCCCTTGCAGGAATTGCTGGATGAGGGATTCACTGACGCCGGTTTTTTTGCTCAGTTGGGAGGAGGAGAAAGCGAGGCCGCGCATGCTTTTGACAAGAATGTCTTCAAAAAAGTCTTCGATGGAAATTTTCATGTTAGTAAAAGGTAGGAGGGTATCATAGTGAACTTTTTGGTGCGCTTGTTGTAATCAAAATCAACTCACTTCGCTGAAGTGGCCGGACAAGTTATCGTTAGTTCAAAAAAACAAAACAAACCGAACAGAAGCACTAGCAGCCATCGTAATCATCGAAAGTTGGGAGAAGAGTTCGTCACAATGGCACGATGAGTCCTTCCGCTTGCGCTAATTTTTTTTGGTTGATATCGAAGGTTAGGAACTGGGATGCCTTCATCGTTAGAGCACTCGCCACATGCAAGATATCGAATCCACGATGGCCTCCAGTTGAGGTGCGCAGGGATGATATGCGCTTGGCCTCATCAACGACATCGGCAAGATTGGATGTCGCTACAATCAAGCGGCCTTGGGCAATCGCCGCTTCAAATCCAGACCAATATTGAGCGCTTACTCCAACTGGGATTACCTTGCGAAATTCAGAGAATCGTAAGGCGTTTCCAAATTCAAAATGAGTTAACGCATTGAGATGAATAACTGTGGTGCTCTGTCTGGCCCACTCCACAGCCTTGGGACTATGAGCATCATTTCCGTAAAGCGAAAATAGGAAGCTCGTATCGCTGGCAATCACCATTTGCCGCTGGCCTCCGCTAGAATTTCAGCTGATTGCTCAGCACTCAAAATTTGGTCTTCACTGCGATCCCTCAGAACCTCAGGGCTGGATGCCCAATCCACCAGTTGTGCCCCCTCTGCCGTTTCTGGGATCAATCTGGCGATGACTCGACCTCGCTGAGTAATGATCACGTCTTCACCTGCGCTCACCCAGCGTAGCACGCTGGTATAGTGGTTCCTTAAATCTCGAACACTTGCCGTTTTCATTGTAGCACAATTTTGGAGCCATTTGAAATTTCTGTCAATAGAAAAGGAGAAGGTGGGAAGCGATTGGAGCGCAAGAGTGCCTATATGACCTTTGATTCAACTCCAAATTAAGAGCGATTACCATTCATCCGCTGCTCGCCGGCGTAAAGGTTGAAACTTTGCTGACGCAGGAAGCCGATCAGAGTTTGGCCGGATTGGCGGGCAAATTTAACTGCCAGGCTGCTGGGCGCGGATAGTCCGGCGACAAAGGGGATGCCGGCAGCGAGAGCTTTTTGCATCAGCTCGAAGGAGATGCGGCCACTGAGCAGCAGGAGGGTGTTTTTGAGAGGGATGGTGTTTTCGAGCAGGGCATGGCCGATAATTTTATCCAGCGCGTTGTGGCGTCCGACGTCTTCGCGGATGACCAGCAGTTGTCCGTCGGTGGAGAAAAGAGCGGAAGCGTGCAAACCTCCGGTTTGGTGAAAGTTTTTTTGTTGTTGTTTCAGCTGGGCGGGCAAAGAGAGCAGGTCTTGGACGGTGACTTGCATGTTGTCTTGCGGCAGCGGAGGAAAGGATTGAAAGACGGAGTCGATGCTGGTTTTGCCACAGACGCCGCAACTGGACGAGGTGAAAACATGACGGGAGAGTTGATCCAGTTCGGCACAGTTTCCTTTTTTGAGCAGCACATCCAGCACATGGCCCTGGGGGGCGTCGTCGGACTGGGTGTTTTGGCATTGGGAAATTTCAAAGAGGTCGTCAGCGTGGCGAATGACATTTTCGGACAATAGGAACCCGGCGGCGAGTTCGCGGTCGTGGCCGGGGGTGCGCATCAGCACGGCGATGCTTTTTCCTTCGATACGCAGTTCGACCGGTTCTTCGACGGCCACGAGATCAGGTTGGGTGGACGGGGTAAGATCAAGGGGTAAGGTTGTAGTCGTAGATGATTTCCACTGCTCGATGTCGAATGATAAAACCTCGCCGTATTTTAAGTTCTGCAGATCCTGCTGGGTATTGAGATTGGCAAAGAGCGGTTTTTCTGCATCGCTGACTTGCCTTTCGATGAGCTGTTGTTGTTCGACTGCTTCGCGGATGAATTTTTGTAAAGATAACTGGCCGGCGGCGAGGTGTTCTTTAATTTTAGCCAGCAGGCTGCGGGGGTAAACTGCGGCGAGAGGTTCCCAGTGACGCCCGCTGCGGGGCACGACGCCTTGACCGCTTTGCTCGGCCTGATTGATCAAGCTGTGCAGGAAGGCGGGGCTGATTTGCGGCAAGTCAACGGCGAGCACTAGTAAAAACTCAGTCTGGCAGTGTTCCAGGCAGGAGGCGAGCGCGCTCAGCGGCCCTTGCTCGGCCACCTGGTCGCAGACCATTTCAACGTCGCCAGGCAGGTCGGAGAGTTTCTGTCCACTGCGTATGGAGACCAGCAAGGGCAGGGTGGTGAGCTGGCGCAGTTTGGCCAGTTGGGTCAGGTAGAGTGCTGATTCACCGGCCTCGCAGATCAGTAAGCTTTTGTCCTCACCCATGCGGGAGGATTTTCCTCCGACCAATAAAGCGGCTGCTGTTTGGTCAGAGCTCATCGGGCATGACGGGGAGGAGGGCTCAGTTGCCGAAGATGCGCACGTCGGCGTCTTTACGCAAGCGCTTGAGCCAGTCTTCGACGATTTTTTGGCGTTTCTCCTGAGTGACCATTTTGTCGACTTGCTCATGCACCTCGCTCAATGGCGGGGTTTTGCCTTCTTGTTTGGCATCGAGGTAGAGTAGGCGCCAATCACTACCGTCGTCGATCACTTGGCTGACTTTACGAGGTTCGAGGCTGAAGGCGACGTCGGTGATTTTTTTGTTTAAGGCATCTTTGCCGATGGTTCCGGCGCTGCCGCCCTCGGAAGCGAAGCTGTCCTGAGAATAGGTTTTGGCCATGGTGGCGAATTCGGCTCCATCGAGAAGTTTTTTGCGGATTTCTTTGATCAAAGCTTTTTGTGAGCTTGCCGCTGCGGGGCCTTCACTGGTTTTTTTAGGGATGGAGAGCATGCGCAATTTGACGAAACTTTCGCTGGCAAACTGGCTGCGGTTTTTTTGATAGACGGCTTGGCGTTGTTTAGGAGTATTGACCATGATGCGTCCCCCCGAGTTTTGTGAGCGCATGGCACCGACGATGATTTGCTCTTCCTGAATTTTTCTAAAGTCGGGAAAGGTGAGGCCGGATTTCTGCAGTTCTTCATTGAACTTTTTGCGGTCGCCTTTGAAGCGATCTCTTACGATGCGGTCGACGGCTTGGTCGATGTATTGACGTTTGATCACTCCTCCTTTGGTTTTGAACTCGGCGAGGATGAGTTTGCGGTCGACGAGATCCTTGAGCGCAGCCGCCTGGATTTCTTTGATTTTGGCATCGCGGTCGGCAGCCGTGGCGGTTTGATTTTGGAATAACCACAATTGAACCTGAGTCATCACTGCTCCGGAGACTTCGGCTTTGGTGACCACTTCTCCGTTTACGGTGGCTGCGATGCCGTTGACTTCATCCGCGGCTTTGCTGGTCAGCGGCAAGTGGAAAAGCGCGCCGGTGCAGGTGAGCGTTAATAGAGTAGTGATAGAAGTGAATTTCATGACAAATAGGTCGTGCGGCAAAACAGAATGAAAATAGGAATTTTCTAGGCAACCATGCTACAGAGTTTTGATTAGCTCAAGTGCGTTCTCCAATCGTTTGAGCTGATTTTTCCCCTTTAGACGTGGAAAGCGCCCGTTTACTTGCAAATAGCCGCCTTTTTTTGTCAGCATCAGCTTGCTCTCGCGGATTTCGAGGGCTGAAATTCCAAACAAAGCGGTGCGCAGGCGTAGTTCGGAGCAGATCAGCAGGTGGTGGACCGGGGGGGGCAAGGGGCCAAAACGATCCAGCCAGTTGTGCTCTAGTTTCTGCAGCTCGGCCAGCGAGGTGAGTTGGGCGAGGTGGCGGTAGGCGGTGATGCGCAGTTGTGAGTCGGGCATGTAGGCGGCTGGCACAAAAGCGGGCAGCGAGTCTTTGGGCGCTTGCAGATACTGGGCTTCGGAAGTGGAGATGAAGTCGATGTGGAAAGACACTTCGATGCGGGTCAGCTGGGTATCTCCTTTCATCTTGCCGACGGATTGTTTGAGCAGTTGGCAATAGAGGTCGAAACCGATGGCGGCGATGTGGCCGCTTTGGCGGGTGCCGAGCAGATTGCCTGCGCCGCGGATTTCGAGATCGCGCATGGCAATTTTGAAGCCGGCACCGAGCGAGCTGTATTGTTTGATCGCATTGATGCGCTTGCGTGCGTCTCC
The DNA here is from genome assembly GCA_024277195.1 of Verrucomicrobiota bacterium. GTDB lineage: Bacteria > Verrucomicrobiota > Verrucomicrobiia > Verrucomicrobiales > DEV007 > JAADHD01. Next base: position 11,281 of record JAJRVS010000127.1, read on the forward strand.
GCCGGTGACCATGTCACGCGGGAGTAACAATAGGGCATAAGCGCGGTGATCGGCTCGTCCGACCCGGCCGCGCAATTGGTAAAGGTCGGCCAGGCCGAAGCGATCGGCGCGGTCGATGATGATGGTATTGGCATTGGGGATGTCGAGTCCGCTTTCAATAATGGTGGTGCAGACGAGCACGTCGATGTCGCCGTTGATGAAGCGACGCATGATGCCTTCGAGCTCGCCTTCTTCCATCTGGCCGTGGCCGATGGCGACCCGGGCAGCGGGGCAGAGCCGCTCGATTTTTTTGCGCATGCCTTCGATCGATTTGACCCGGTTGTGGAGAAAATAAACCTGCCCCTGACGTTTCAGTTCGCGGTCGATGGCTTTGCGAATGAGCTTTTCATCGTAGGGGCAAATAGTCGTTTGCACCGGGAAGCGGTTGATCGGCGGGGTGTCGATGGTGGACATGTCGCGGGCACCCATTAGTGATAGGTAGAGGGTGCGCGGGATGGGAGTAGCGGAAAGAGTCAATACATCGACCAGGCGGAACATTTCTTTGAAACGTTCTTTGTGTTTGACGCCAAAACGCTGTTCTTCATCGATGATGACGAGGCCGAGATTTTTGAATGCCACGTCTTTGGAGATCAGGCGGTGGGTGCCTATCACAATATCGATACCGCCTTGTTGCAATGACTTGATGGTCTCGCGTTGTTGTTTGGCGCTGCGGTAACGGCTGAGCAGATCCACAGTGATGGGGAAGTCCGACATGCGCTCGCGGAAGTTCTGGTAGTGTTGCTGAGCTAAGACGGTAGTGGGCACCAGCAGGGCGACTTGTTTGCCGGACATGACAGCTTTAAAGGCGGCGCGGATGGCGACTTCGGTTTTGCCGAAACCGACATCGCCACAGATCAGGCGATCCATCGGGCGTTGGGATTCCATGTCTTGTTTGGTCGCCGAGATTGAGGTGAGTTGGTCGGGAGTTTCTTTGTAGATGAAGGCGTTTTCGAATTCCCATTGCCATTTGCTGTCAGGGCTGTGGGCAAAACCGAGTTTGGCTTCGCGTTCGGCGTGCACGCCTAGCAATTGGGCGGCGTAATCACGGATCGAGCGTTCGGCTTTTTTGCGGGTGGTGTTCCAGCGTTTGTCACCGAGACGATTGAGCGGTGGCGCTTTTCTGCCCGAGCCGATGTAGCGGGAAACCAGGTGAGCTTGTTCAAGTGGCACATAGAGGCGCGACTCATTGGCGTATTCGATGATCAGGGCTTCTTCTTCGGTGTTTGTTTCCGTTTGATGGCGGCCGGGGTATTTGTTGGTCTGGGTTTCGGCTTTTCTCAAACCTCGGTAGCGACCGATGCCGTAGTCGGCATGCACGACCAAATCGTTGACCTCGAATTCGCCGGGTTGAGTGGCCTGCATGTGCAGACTGCGGGCACGGTCCTGGGTGAATTTACGCCGCGCGCGCTGGTGTTGGTAACGGCCAAAAATCTCGGCATCGGAGAGCACGGCTAGGCGGATGTCGGGAATGGTGAATCCCTGGTTCAGGTTGCCAATGAAGTGTTGCAGCACACGGGTATCGATGGACGAATCGGCTAGCAGTTCTTCGAAGCGATCGAGTTCGCCGGTTGAGTGGAAGGCGATGGCTACTTGCCAGCCTTGTTTTTTCCACTCGCCGATTTGTTTGATGAACTCCTGGTGGCGGGATTGTTGCAGGATGAAATCCCCGGCTTCGAAGGAACCCAGAGGGTTGTCGTAGAAAGCTGCGGTGAAATCTTCGCTGGCTCCATCTGCTAAGTTAGAGCTACCCGTAATGATGTGAATGCTGGACTCGGGTGGATCGCACTCGATGCTGATGACATGATCGTTGTTTTGTCTGTAGTCATTCAGTGAGCCGAATCCCTGCTGGGGGGCATCTTCTGATTCCTCCAGATTGAGCAAAAGTTCGGCTGAGCTGAGTTTGCGAATCGAAGTCTGTTGGTCGAGATCGAATTCGCGGATGGAGTCGATGTCTCGATCAAAAAGTTCGATACGCAGCGGGCTGTTGTTGTGCAGATCAAAAACATCGAGGATGCCTCCACGCACAGCAAATTGCCCTCGCTGGAACACCTGGCTGACTTTTTCAAATCCTGCTTCGACGAGACGATCGCTGATCGTGGCCAGATCTAGTTGGTAACCGATTTTGATTTTAAAAGTGTTTTTGAGCAGGGCGTTAGGCAGTGGAACGATCTCGTCGAAGTTAAGTCCCGGCATCACTACCAGACAGCTTTTGCCATTTTCGTTTTGTCGTCGCAGTTCTTGCAGGGTGGCGAGTCGCTCGGCAAGAGCGTCGGGATCGGGCAGGGCATCGGCAAAATCCGCGGTGGGGTTTTCCGGTAAAAAAAAGGGTGCGCAGCCCCAGGTGGATAATTCGCTGTGCAGGCTTTCTCCGGATTTAACGTCTTTGCAGACGATCCAGACATTGCTGTTGGCATTTTGTTGCTGCAGGTATTGGCTGTTGATCGCAGCTAGGAAAGGTTGTGCGGCTTCGCTGACGTGTTCAAAGACGTGAGGCGCGGAGGTGCTGGCCTGACTGGCAAGTTTGAGCTGTTGGGTGAACGGCGATGCCGTCATCACCTGTTTGACCAGCGATCCCGGATCGGTTTTAGAAAGCTTTTTGGGCTTGGCCTACATGGATGCGGCGGTTTTTGTTACGCGAGTTGACTGCCTCGCGGCAAGGGATCAATCGGGATCAGAGGGCGAGGTCAGATCGTAGGCGGCGATTTTTTTTCGCAGAGCGGGCAAGGTGCAGCCGAGAATTTTGGCGCTGTTGCCAAGATGATGATCCTGTTGCTCTAGAGTGAGACGAATGAGTTCCCGTTCGGCGACCGAAATGGCAGGCAGTCCTTCTTGAGTCGCCGCATTGAGGATGGCTTCGGCAGCTTGCGCCAGAGAGGGGCTGGCAAGATCATGGGTCTGGGTTTCTTCGGGCAGATTTTGTGCCTGGCGTCGTGGCACTGCTCCGATGGGGATGTCCTTGGGTAGCAAAACGGTTCCGGTGGCGAGCACACAAGCGCTTTGCAGAGTGTTCTCCAGTTCCCTCACGTTGCCGGGCCAGTCGTAATTTTGCAAATGCTCCAATGCTTCCGGGGAGAGTTGCATGCGGCGACCGCTGTTGTGCTTGGCGATGCGATTGAGGAAATGCTCGGCCAGCAGCGAGATGTCTTCAATGCGGTGGCGCAAGGGCGGGATGTGAATGCGGACGACGTTGAGGCGGTAAAAAAGGTCTTCGCGGAAGCGGTCGGCTTCGACTTCCTTTTCGAGGCTTTTATTGGTGGCGGCTAAAATGCGCACGTTGGAGGTGAGCGTATCGTTGCTGCCGATGCGGGAGAACTCGCCGGACTGTAATACACGTAGCAGCTTGCTTTGCACGTCGTGCGGCAGGTCGCCGATTTCATCGAGGAACAGGGTGCCGTCACTGCACTGTTCAAAACGTCCGATGCGCTTGCTGACCGCTCCGGTGAAGGATCCTTTTTCGTGACCGAATAGTTCGCTCTCGAGCAGATTGGCGGGGATGGCGGCGCAGTTGATAGCAATGTAGTCGCGGCTGGTTCGCCGACTGTATTGGTGCAGCGCACTGGCGACGACTTCTTTGCCGCTACCGCTCTCTCCACTGATCAGCACCGGGGCGTCGGTGTGGGCGGCGCGGCCGATCAGTTTGAAAACTTCCTGCATCACCGGTGAATTACCGATGATCAAATCGGAGCTGACGGGCTGTTGGGGAGTGGGCAGGTTATCATCGGCGGCCAGACGCATTTGCTCGGCGGCGCGCAGCGCGTGCTCGACGGTCGGACGCAGGTCGAAGCTGACCGCTTCTTTGCGCAAGACATCGTAGGCACCCATTTTGGTGGCCTCGATCACGGTATTGGTCGATGAGATGTCACCCGTGAGCAAAACCACGGCATTGGGAAAATTTTGCCGAACACGCTTGATCAGTTCGAGTCCATCAAAGGGAGTGAGCTGGAGATCGGCGATCAACAAGTCGGCACGATTTTTGGAAAATAGATCAAAAGCCTGGTTGGCCTGGGTGGTGGTGAGAATGGTGACACTAGACGCGTCCAGATGGCGACTGGCCCAGTCGAGGTAATCGGCGTCGGCATCGGCAATGACGATGGTCTGTTGCGTGGGCTTGTCCATATTGCTCATAACCCGCCAAAGCGGCGTTGCCTTTTGGAAAAATCTTCGATGGCGTTGTGCAGGTCTTGTTTGCGGAAGTCAGGCCAGTTTTTGTTAGTGATGTAGATCTCGGAATAGGAGATCTGCCACAGCAGGAAATTGGAAAGGCGCATCTCGCCGGAAGTGCGGATGAGCAGGTCGGGGTCGGGGTAGTAGCGGGTGTAGAGGTGTTTGCTGAACAGCTCCGGAGTGATCATGCCGCGGTCGATGTGGCCGTCGTCGAGGTGGCGGATGAGGCTCTTAATGCCGTCGACGATTTCTTCCCTGCCGCCGTAACTGAGGGCGAGAATGAGGGTTAATCCGGTATTCTCAGAAGACCGGTCGATGGCTTCACTGAGCGCTTTCTGGCAGGACTCGGGCAAGTCGGTGATGCGTCCGATGGCTTGAAGTCTGACATTGCGCTCGCAGATTTCCGGAGTTTTTTCCCGCAGAAAACGTTCGAGTAACTTCATCAAGGCTTTGATTTCCGCTTTGGGGCGGTTCCAGTTTTCCGATGAAAAAGCGTAGAGCGTGAGGAAGTCCACTCCCAGCTCACTGCAGGCTTCGACACATTCCCTGACTGATTCGGCGCCGGCTTGATGTCCGGAACGCCGTGGCAGGCCGCGTTCCTTTGCCCAGCGCCCATTGCCGTCCATGATGACGGCGATGTGTTTGGGAATGACAGTTTTGGAGCTCATCGCTGGCGGTGATAGGATCTGGTCAGCGATTGAGGTGTCAACAGACGGGCTGACGAGCAGCGCCTGTTGAAAAACTTAATCGACCAGGGTTTGGGTTCGGTCGGGACCCACGCCGACAGAAGTGATAGGCACTCCGGTCATGCGGGTCACATAAGCAAGGTAGTCACGAGCGTTTTGCGGCAAGTCGGCCAGATGGCGGGCTTTATCGATAGGCGTTTTCCAGCCGGGCAAGGTATCGTAAACGGGTGTGGCTCGCTCCAAGTCGGCGGCTGAGGCCGGCGGCAGGTCGAGTTTTTTGCCATCGAGTTCGTAATGGGTGCAGACCGGGATTTCATCGAGACCGTCGAGACCGTCAAGGTTGGTCATCGCCAGTTCGTCGATGCCGTTGACGTAAGTTGCGTAACGCAGCAGCACCAGGTCGAGCCAACCGCAGCGACGTTCGCGTCCGGTGGTGGCGCCAAATTCCCGACCCATGCCGTGCAGCACGTCGCCAAAAGCGTCGTCCTCGGTAGGGAAAGGGCCTTCGCCGACCCGGGTGGTGTAAGCTTTGATCACACCGACCACATTGTCGATGCGTTGTGGCGGCACTCCGGATCCGGTGCACGCTCCGCCGGAGGTGGTATTGGAGGAGGTGACGTAAGGGTAGGTGCCAAAATCGACATCGAGGTAAGTTCCCTGGGCTCCTTCAAAAAGCAGGCTGCGATTGTCAGCCAGGGCCTGGTGAAGGAATCCGATGGTATCACAAACAAAAGGACGCAATCTCTCGGCAGCTTTGGTGTAAGCGGCGACCGAGGCTTCGACGTCGATTTTTTTGATATCTGATGCCTCGAGCAGTTCGTTGCAGTTGTTCAGATTCTGGGTCAGGCGCTGTGCGAAGTTGTCTTCGAAAAGCTCGTGCAGGCGCATGCCGGTACGATCAATTTTATCCGAGTAAGCGGGACCGATACCGCGTTTGGTGGTGCCGATTTTTTCGTCTCCACGACTGGACTCGTTCAAGGCATCCATGGCGCGGTGCGAGGGCAGCACGAGGTGGGCGCGATTGCTGATCAGCAGGCGCTCCGCTTCAACGGTTACTCCCTGTTTGGCCAGAGTATCGATTTCTTCGAGCAAAGAAACAGGATCGATGACAACGCCGTTGCCAATCACACAAGTTTTATTGGGCCACAGGATGCCGGAAGGGATCAGGTGGAGCACGTAGGTGACTCCTTCGCTGATCACTGTGTGACCCGCATTGTTCCCGCCTTGCGCACGGACAACGATTTCTGTCTGGTCGGTTAGATAATCGACGATTTTTCCTTTTCCTTCATCGCCCCATTGGGCTCCTACAATAACAGTATTGGGCATAGTAAATTAGTGATTTAAAAAAACAGTTCAAATGAGCGTGGGCGCGGCCCTGCTGGATGGCTCTCAATAAAAGATGGGTGTGATAAGTGGGCCGACCAAGCGTTATAGGGAAGTGGTCACTTGAGACATGGGTAAAGGCCAGAAGCTTGTCATTTTCAGCCGACTTTCATGGAAGCGGCGGCTCCAAAGGTGGCTAGAGCAGCAAGAATGGCGAGTAGGCCTATTGCAATGGCGGCTTTGCCAAATTGGTTTTTTTCTACCACTTTTTCCAGTGGTGACAAATTGGTGAAACCTTCCGGTTTGGTGGAAGTCTCGGCAATCTCCACTTCCATATTACTAGCGAAGGTTTCGCCGTCTCCCCCTCCGGCGGCGACTTCTTCTTCAACCGCAGGTTCTTCGCATTCGTAAACGGCGTCTACTTTGCCAAAAGTGATTTGAGTGCCATTAGACAAGGGGCCATTGCTGGTGGCGATGCCGTCGATCTTGGTGCCGTTGGTGGAATCCAAGTCAATGAGGGTGTAGCCGTCACCTTCCAACTGCAATTTTGCGTGGTGACTGGAGATTGATTCGTGATTCACAACCAGATGATTGTCAGGCGCGCGACCTAGAGTGACTTCAGCTTGTTCATCAAAAGAAACCTTAATAGGTTCCTGATCGGGGACGTAAATTGTGATTTTGGCCATAACTAGACGGTATTTAACAGGTTTTAGCTTTGAGAATCAATCAGATTGGCAAATTCTTCGAAAAAATATGCCGCATCGTTGGGTCCAGGGGATGCTTCGGGGTGATATTGCACGCTGAAAACAGGGTGTTTTTTGTGTCGCAACCCTTCCACGGTCTGATCGTTGAGGTTGATGTGAGTGACTTCGACGTCATCTGGCAGGCTGTCGGCATCCACCGCAAAGCCGTGGTTTTGCGAGGTGATGGCGATTTTTTCACTGCGTAGATCTTTCACTGGCTGGTTGCCGCCGCGATGCCCGAATTTCAGTTTGAAGGTTTTGCCACCAAAAGCGTGGCACAGCACCTGGTGTCCCAGACAAATGGCGAAAATGGGTTTTTTGCCGATCAATTCTTTGATCTCGCGGTGAATATAGTCCAGCGCGGCAGGATCGCCGGGGCCGTTGGAGAGAAAAATGCCATCCGGGTTGAGTGCCAGCACTTCTTCTGCGGTGGTTCGTGAGTTGACCACGTCGATGGTGAAGCCTGCCTGACGCAGCATGCGCAGGATGTTGCGCTTGATACCAAAATCGTAGGCGACGATGTGGTATTTTGCTGCGATTAAAGGCTGGAAATGCTGGCCGTTTTCATCAATACGCTGGCCGGGTGTTTCTTTACTCGCGTTGGGAATGGTCCACTGCTGACTGAGCAGGTTGTCCGGATCCCAGCGATAATTTTCCGCGGCGCTGACTTCCTGGACAAAATCCGCACCTTCCATCGAAGGGCTTTCTTTGGCCATCTTCACCGCCTCCTCGGGGGTGAGATTGGGATCGGTCGAGATCACCGCGCGCATGGCACCTTGCTGGCGCAAGCGTTTGGTCAGCGCACGGGTATCGATACCCTGGATGCCGGGGATGTTGTGGCGCTTCAGGTAGGTGTCGAGAGTTTCTGTTGAGCGCCAGTTGCTGGGCGTTTCGCACAGTTCTTCGATCACAAATCCACGTACATGAGGCTGGTCGCTCTCATTGTCATCGGGGTTGATGCCGTAGTTCCCGATTAGGGGATAAGTCATCGCCACGATTTGTCCGCGATAGGAGGGATCGGTGAGAACTTCCTGATAACCCGTCATCGACGTGTTAAAACAGGCTTCACCCACGGCAGTAACTGCAGTGGCACCAAAGGATTCGCCTTCAAAACAGGCCCCATCTTCAAGAGCAAGGAGTGCTTTCATCTGAGGGCAATGCATACGCTCGAAGTGGCTAAGAGCAAACGAAATAAACCCAAATCGTATAGATTTGAGTTGCGGGAGCCGGAATGGTAGAAAAATAGGGGTTGTGGCTAAGTCTGGAAGCCAATATTTGACGCTTGCTTCTTTCACGGTTAAATCTGGGGAAATGAAGGGGAATCGGCCTAGTTTCAATGATTGCAGCACTCGTAGTGGTTTTTTTGTGCCCAAGTTGAGAGTGCTTCTGGCGTTGCGCATTTTTGCCAGTAGGCGCTTGTTTGGCTTGGTGATTTTTTTTGTTATTCAAACGACTTGGTTCTGTCAGGGGCAGGAGCTCGAGCCTCGGCGCTGGTCCCATTTACCCATCAACGGTAATTTTGCCGGGGCTGGTTACGTTTATACTACTGGGGATATACTTTTTGATCCGGTGCTTTTGATCGAGGGCGTGGAAATAGAAATGCATTCTGCGATCGTTAAATATATCCGCAGTTTTGAGCTGTTGGGGAAGTCGGCCCGGGTTGATTTCACCCAAGGTTATCAGGATGCAACGTGGCAGGGATTGCTCGAGGGGCAGTCGGCCAGGGCTTACCGTTCAGGTTTGATGGATGGAAGTTTTCGTTTTGCGATTAATTTATTGGGAGCCCCGCCGCTGGAAGGCAAGGATTTTGCTGAATACCGAGCCAAAATGGACAAGGAGACGATCGTGGGGATGGGATTAGTGGTGCAACTGCCCACCGGGGATTATCTCAGTGACAAATTGCTCAACTTAGGCAGCAACCGGTTCACCTTCAGGCCCCAGTTGGGGGTGGTGCATAATCGCGGCAAGTGGATGATGGAATTGACCAGCTCGGTTTGGATTTACACTGCCAATGAAGATTTTTGGAATGGTAATCGTTTTGAGCAAGCGCCCTTTTATACTTTGCAGGCGCATTTGGCTTATACTTTTCGACCAGGCTTGTGGGTGGGGGCAGGCCTTGGTTACGGCATTGGTGGGGAGTCGACGGTGAACGGGGAGGATAAAGATGACCGCAAAGGAAATCTGGCAGGGCTGCTGAGTGTGGGCATACCGCTGTCCAGGAAAGTGGGGATTAAGTTTAGTTATCTAGGCTTCCGTACTCAGGAAAAGGTGGGAGCTGATACCAATAGCTTTGCCACGGGCTTGTCGGTATTGTGGTGAGCTGTGGGGTTTTTATGTGAATACGTATTATCCAGAGGGTGCGGGCGTGGGCAGAGGGGTGGTTCGGGGATTGAAAGTGCGGGCGCGGTCTCGCAGAGCTCGCCCCTCCAAATGTATGGACAGGGTTGAACTTGGAGGGGCAAGCTCTGTCTTGCCCGCGAGGGCGGGATGGGGTGCGGGTTAGATAGTGCGGGCGTGGGCAGAGGGGGGGGTCGGGGATTGAAAGTGCGGATGCGGTCTCGCGAATAGGGTGGAATTGGGAGGAGTTTTTTTAGCTTGTCATACATGCGTTTGGCTTTGTTGAATAGTTGTGGTTGTGCTGTAATATTCTTGAATCATCATGAAACTTATTACTCTGACCTGTTTAACTTTTATTCTAGCTATTCCATCTTTGCTAGCTTCTCCGGATGAGGAAATCAGCGGGCTGTTGAAATATGTGTCGGGCTTGCAGGGGGCGACTTTTATAAGAAATGGAGAACCTCATACGGCCAAAGAAGCGGCCGCCCATATGCGAATGAAATGGGAGAGGCAGAAGGAAAAAATCAGCACGGCGGAAAAATTCATTGATCTCTGTGGATCAAAATCCTACCTGAGCGGGAAAAGATATACGATTCAATTGAAGGGGGAGGCTGAGAAATTCAGTGATGATGTTCTGAAAGCCGAGTTGAAAAGGATCAGGACTGCAGCGAAAAAATAGCTATTATGAGGGGCGTGCTTGCTAGAAATGAAAAGACGCCTTAGACCTTTGTCGGCTAAGACGCCTGTTCGTGGTTGACCCACCTGTGCCGTTTTTGACTTCTGGGTTTGTATTCCCGTTTCTCAACAGGGCGGAAACCGCAGCAGGGGCTTTTGCCTTCCAGTGAAGGCCTGACAGCCACCTCCGTGCTAGTCTCCATTAACGTTTCAACGGATCCAACCCGGCGAAGTCAATAAGGTCGAACACTGCAGGAAAGTTTTATGATCACACTGCGTTCTATGTGTCTGCATATTGAGACATGGGAAGGCGGCTGGCAATGCTTTTTTTAGAAT
>JAJRVS010000128.1 GCA_024277195.1 Verrucomicrobiota bacterium
GATGCGCTGCAAAGCCTCTTCGAGGGGCGCACCCCCGAGCTGACCTGGCTGGCCTCCACCTGATCTGCCCACACTCTCCGGTACCCCTCGCCCGGGCCCCGTGCCCGGGCTTTCCATTTGCCCACCCCGTGAACGCTTACGTCTCACGATGTCGCACTCTATGATGGCGACAACATCCGCGGGACGTTGAAAGGTAAGTATCAAGGCAACGCTTCTGGCCGATCCCTCCAACTTTCCCCACTGAATTGTGACATCTCCCGGACCTAGGTATTGGTGCACTCGAATGTACTCCTCAAGGTCGGGTCTTTTGGACATGTCTAGAATCACGAGGGGAATGAGACGACCCTCTCCAATCGTTCGCACGGCGATTGCGGCGTCACCAACGATGCGAAGTGGATGTGCCTCGTGCTCAGCGCTTATTGGAATTGGCATCTTGCGCCGTCTTGGTTTCATCAGCATATTCCCGAACTACGATCGGCTCCACCGATGTTCGGAGTCCGTGACTGTCCACAAGAACAACCACATAGCGATCCAAGGCAACCCCCCGTAGAAGCGCGCGGTCCGCCCTGAAGTAAACCCACCCAGTCGCCGTCTGATGAGCATCGATACGCGCCGGCAACGGCAGGACTGGCCCGGAGGGCTCGGGAAAGCGACCTAACAAGCTAGAATCAGCGGGGAGTTTCACAGTCATCTGGAGGCCATCGCCCGCCGTGTATGTCACATGGAGGTCGATCCCTGCCACTGCATTGTTGCAGTCTGTGGGGTTGCTGACGGACAACAGGAACCCGTAGATCCGAGCACCCCCATGCACTCGCGCGTACCCATCGCGAAGATAAGGAGCCAGTCCTGGACGGCGTCGCGCCTCCTGGCGTTCCGCGAGACGCTGCGCGCGGGCCGAGACTCTAAGCCCCAATAGGGACAGGATCAAAGCCACCCATGCCGCCACAGCTGTGGCGATTGCTGTCCAAGACCCTGCACCGAAGTTCATTGCCGCTCTCAAAGCTTGGTCACAAGAAGACGCGATATGGATCGGTGCCATGATCGACTGTCCGCCCAACGGGCGGCTCAGCGGCAGCGGCGGTGATTGCGAAACCGCCCGGCCAACCCGCTACTCCATTTGCAAATCGCGCCCGCTTTCGCGAGCGGCGTAGCCGCTGTCCGCTGCAGCCGTGGTTAGCCAGCTTCCGATCCTTTGTTTGCTTGTTGGATTAATAATTCAACCAGGTTGGCTTTTGTCTTGTTTTTGAGATCATCAGGGCTGGTTTCATCAGGCATTGTATCTAGAATTTTCATAGCCATACCCACCGAGTTTATTCTTTCCAATGTCTTGGAATAGTTTATCGCCTGTTCAATCGCAGAGCGATATACAAATAGAAAAGTTGCACCTATAAATTCTGTAATGATGCCTGCACCAGAAGCAATAGCAGCAGGTGCAATGGAGTCAGGTGACTGGACGGCTTGCGATATTCCCCAAACGATAATGCCAAAGCCAACCACCATAACAACAACACTTAACCAAAAAATGGCTGTAATTTGGCGCAAATTCCGGCTAAAGTATGCTTCCAAAGTCACACGGGCTAAATCCCAAGCAGGTGTAACCTGTGATGGCTCATCAGCCACTTTAGATTCAGCTAAAGCTATTTTCTCACTATAAAATCTACCCGCGTTACGGATGCGAATTGGCGAGAAAGAGGTCAATGCCAATAAAAGCGCAAAAACTGAAACTCCAATTAATCCTGGGGCTATTTGGGAGACAGCCATAGCAATATTCTCTACAAAAAGCACTCCTGCTGTTGCCCATAACAGCGCTGAAACAATAGCCAAGATAACAGATAGAATTATCACCCATAAACGTATTTTAGGATACTTTCTTAGCGTCTCGATGATAATGGAGACGGAATCAATAATCAAATCGTTGAGCATAAAAAACCTATTTTCTCACTATGTCTCCAGCGGGCTAACGGCCAAGCTCACCTGCCGCTATGGAGCGCCAGCGGAATAGCGGTCAGGTGGAGCGCTTTGTTAGGGCTTCCCTTTGTATATTTTTCGAGCTTCTACTGCACTATCCAATCTTCGATGAATAAGAGAAACTAAAGATAAAATATCAAGAGCATCTTTTTCATCAATGTGCCATGTTATTTTGGGAGCATGAGCTGTTGTATTTCTAAACATACCAAATAAACCTTTAATAAGATTCATAAAGCCTTTTTGTTCACTTCTTTCACTCTCTGTTTGAAGCGTATTTAAAGCCAAATAGGGGATACTATTTCTGAAGGAAAACGCCTCATCTACCAACGTAGCTCCGTCAGATGTTAAACCTGTCTTTAGCCTGATTTTTTCTGCCACACTTTTTGTAGCCTCAAAAACTGCATGAAAATAATTATCAACTAATAATTCCGCTTTACAATATTTTAATATATCTGGATGAACCTTCCGAGATAATAACGTTTCTCGCAATTTACTCGCTTTTGCCTCGGCTTCATTTATGGTTACTGCTTTAGTTGTTTTTTTTAACTTCCCATCCTCTCCGAGAACTAATCCCTCAAAACTTAGTATTTTATTTAGTTCATATCGAGTATTTGCAAACCACTCTTGATTATCCAAGTGACGTGCAGGATTCATTGCGTGTTGTATGAAACCACAGATATTATTAGCGCAATCATCCTGTTCTTGTTTTAGCTTTAAGGCTTCATACAATCTCTTCCATTTGGTAATGCCTGGGAAAGGGTCTTCAATATTACATTCATGGAGTAATTTCCCAATTTGGGATCCTGTAAAACCTTGAACTGTATCACCTAATATTTTAGTAATTGACTCGATAACACTTAAATCAAATTTTTCTATTTTTGCCATAATATTTTTCTTTTGAGCCCTAACAGTGGTCTTATACCGCTTGCGGTATAACATATTTATCTTGACAGCAGGATAACACGCTATAGATTTCGCTTTGCTGGCCAATCAACGGGGATGTCACTCCCGGAGGTGGGTCATGGCTTTGCGCGACCCGA
>JAJRVS010000002.1 GCA_024277195.1 Verrucomicrobiota bacterium
AACAAATGGAAATGATTGCCCATAAAACACCACGCCAACGCCCGCAGTCCGCTAAACTTCAACTGCTTGAGCATCAAAATCCGAAAAACCTCCTTCTCATCGTCACCAAACAAGATATCCCTCCCAGCCGTCCGACTCACAACATGATAATAATTCGTCTGCCCCTCCGGCCCCAATAAAAACTCCCGTATTTTCCTCATAGTTGATATCCTTTCTGTTAGTTCACTCCCATCCTATCAGCTTTTCTCTCCAGCACAATATTTATTTTACTAGGGGATCCTCCCCTTAAAACTTTACGACCAGCGCCATCGCCATAGCTGTAAAAACTCTCGTATTTCGCGCTCCTTCCTAGTTGAATTTCATCAAATCCAACGCTGGAATCCCTTGTTTGCCTGACGCAACACGCAGTCTGTGGAAAACCTTGCCGCTGCATCGTAAACACATTCTGAGCGCCCCTTTCTTCAAAAGTTACTTGACCAGGCTCTACGAGGGGAGCTGCATCGTAAGCATAAATTTGCCCCTCTGGTTTTCCCGTCGATCTTCCACTGCTAAGGGCATACGCCGACCCAAAACTATGCACCGTCACCAACAGCCACAGCCAGAACCCCGTCCATTTGGAAAACAAACTTCTCACAAGACCTGAATGTTAGGCAAGCAGCTCACAAGAGGCAAGCTTGAAAACTCCAGCCCTTGCAAATGAACCCCGACCCCACTCTTCTCTTCTCTTCCTTACTCCCCCATCGCAGCAAAAGCTTTCTCTAGTTCGCGGTTGACCACTTCCTTGATATCGTCCCCATCCAGTCGGTCGATCACGTCGTGGAGAAAACCGAAACTGATCAGCTTACGTGCTGCCTGCGCCGGGATACCTCTGGCCGAGCAATAGAACAACTGTTCGGGATCAATTGGCCCGGCGGTCGATCCATGACTGCAACGCACCTGGTCGGCGTCGATCTGCAGACCGGGCATCGAACTGGCTTCGGCGTCATCACTGTTAAGCAGATTGCGGCAAGTCTGGAAGGCATCGGTGTGATGCGCGCCTTTACCCACTACGATCAAGCCGTCAAAAATCGTACGTGCCTGACCATACAAAGCATTTTTGTAAAACAAATCGCTCTCGGTGTGCTCGACCTCATGCAACTGCAAGGTACGCTGATCGATCTCGTCGCTTGATGTGGCCAGGTTCAAAGCCAGCATGTCACTGCGGGATCCCGCCGCCATCATCCGGCTGATATTCTCATTGCGCACCCAAGCCGCCCCAAGATTCACCAGTGCGGTTTTCACCGCCGCGCCCTCCCCCACTTGACTGCTACCAATTTGCACCTGACGATCACTAACACTCAGACGTTGCAGAGCCACATAGTTCACCTTGGAATTTTTACCTGCCACGATGTCCGTCATACCGATAGACAAACCCGCAGCGTCTTCATCGATCGACTGATAATGGTCGATCACAGAAATCTCCGCGCCCTCTGCGCTTACGATCAAGGTATGCGGCAGAATCACTCGCTCTTTGCCCCCCATCCAATGAAACACCTCCACCGGGCCATCCACCTTCACTCCGTCCGGCACATAGACAAAAACTCCGCTCAAGGTACCCGCTGCGTGCAAGGCTGCAAATTTCGCCCCACCCAACTGAGCGTCTTCCTGTAAGAAAGATTCACGCACTTTATCCCCGTGATGCAGCAACGCCTCATTCATCGGCAGACAAATCACACCCTCCGGCAAATCCTCGCCGTCTTGAGTCAATAATACATTATTAGCAAAAACCAGGTGCGCGCTGCTTTTTGCTCCCGCCACGGATCGCTCGACCAAAGTCTGCGCTTGCGCGGCATCCACCGCTGTCGCCAGTTGCAGGCCACTGAATTTAGTCAGCTTCAAATTGGCAAAACGCCATGCTTCGTCCCGCCGTCCGGGATCCGCCAAACTCATAAAAGTTTTCCACGCCTCATCCTGAAGCTCACGATACCAATCCGGCAAATCCGCCGAATCGGCTCCTGCCCTCAAAGGTGCGTCCGCCCAAGAGATCGAGCTTTTTCCCAACTCGTCACTCACTATTTTTTCCAACTCAGCTATCGCTTCTGCCATGATATCCTAGTCCTTACTCAATCAAAAATTCTAAAATTTGTCGCCAACACTAATCAGCCAACACTGTTTTCCATTTCCAGATCAATCAAGCGCTTCAGCTCGACGCTGTATTCCATCGGAAACTCACGCACCAGATCGTTAACAAAACCGTTCACACTCAGGCTCATCGCCTCGGCTTCATTCAGCCCACGTTGTTTCATGTAAAAAATCTGCTCCTCACTCACCTGACTGACACTGGCCTCATGCTGGGTTACGTGCTGGTTACCCTTCACCGTGATCGCCGGGTAGGTATCGGTGCGGCTGTTCGAGTTGATCAGCAAAGCATCACACTCGGTATTGTTGCGGCAGCCTTTCAGATGTTTCGGAATATGAACCATGCCACGATAAGTGGATCGTCCGGTGCCGACCGAAATCGATTTCGAGATCACATTGGAAGTCGTCTCATCCGCAGCGTGAACCATCTTCGCGCCGGTGTCCTGATGCTGACCGTCATTGGCCAGAGCGATCGAGATCACCTCGCCACGAGCCTTGCGCCCCTTCATCACCACCCCGGGGTATTTCATCGTCAGACGTGAACCGATATTACAATCGATCCAGCGCACCTCGGCATTTTCATAAGCCACCGCACGTTTGGTCACCAAATTAAACACATTCGCGCTCCAGTTCTGTACCGTGATGTATTGAATCTTAGCATGCGGCATCGCCACCAACTCCACCACCGCGCTGTGCAAAGTAGCGGTTTCAAATTTCGGCGCCGTGCAGCCCTCCATATAAGTCACCTCCGCGCCCTCATCAACGATGATCAAGGTACGTTCAAATTGACCGAAATTCTCCGCATTGATGCGAAAATAAGCCTGCAGCGGATGTTTCACTTTCACCCCGGGAGGCACATAAATAAAACTACCACCAGAAAACACCGCGCTGTTCAAAGCCGAATATTTATTATCCCCCGTCGGGATCACTTTGCCAAACCACTTGCGGAAAATCTCAGGATGTTCCCTTAACCCCTCGGTGGAGTTAACAAAAATCACCCCCTCTTTCTCCAGCTCCACCTTCACGTTGGAATAAGCCGCTTCGCTATCGAACTGAGCCTCCACGCCAGCAAGAAATTTGCGCTCCTTCTCAGGAATACCCAAACGCTCAAAAGTCTCCTTCACATCGTCAGGCACCTCATCCCAGGAACGGGTTGGCTGCTGCCCTTTGGCCAGATAATAACGGATGTCGTTAAAAATAATATTCTCCAGATCCTTGCTCGCCCAATGAGTCGGTAAAGGTTTGCCCTCGAAGATCTTGAGCGCCTTTTTACGGAAATCCAGTATCCACTTTTCTTCGTTTTTAACCCCCGAAATATACTCAACGGTCTTCTCTGAAAGTCCAGTGCCCGCATCATAGGCGTAGTCTTCGGGAAAGCGGAAATCCCCTGCATCCTGATCAATATTGACCGCTGCGGCGGTTGCTGTGTCCTGACTCATAATATTGCCTTTTTAAAAACCAAAGCTAAACGCTTAAACCTAATGAAACCCTATACTCTATACATCAACAGCGACTTGCTGATCCTCAAACTCCTTGATCACCCAGTCGTAACCTTTTTCCTCCAACTCCAGCGCCAGCTCCTTGCCGCCGGTTTTGATGATCTCCCCCTGGTACAACACATGCACCACGTCCGGCACAATGTAGTCCAACAGACGCTGGTAATGAGTGATCACCAAAAATCCGCGCTCAGGCGAGCGCATCGCATTAACTCCGTCGGCGACGATTTTCAAAGCATCTATATCCAAACCACTGTCCGTCTCATCAAGCACCGCGTATTTTGGCTCCAACATCATCATCTGCAGAATCTCCAGACGTTTCTTTTCTCCACCCGAAAACCCCTCGTTGACCGAACGACCGGTGAACGAACGATCAATTTTGAGCTCGTCCATTTTGCCATACATCTCTTTGTAAAAGGCCACCGCATCCAATTCATCCCCCTTGCCCAAACGCGCCTGACGTGCCGCACGGATGAAGTTGGCGATGCTCACTCCTGGAATTTCGAGCGGATACTGAAAAGCGAGGAAAAAACCCGCACGCGAACGCTCGTCGATCTCCATGCCCAGCAAATCCTCGCCATTCATGCTGACCTCGCCGCCAGTCACTTCGTAATCCCCGTGACCTGCCAGCACTTTGGCCAAAGTGCTCTTGCCTGAACCATTCGGCCCCATGATCGCATGCACCTCCCCTTGGGGAACCTCAAGCGTCAATCCCTTGAGAATTTCCTGCCCTGCCACATCGGCCTTCAAATTACTGATCGATAATACCTGACTCATGTTATTATTTTCTTATGTCTAAAATCAAAAAAATCGCTACTTCACCCCTTGCCCCCCAGCTCTTCTCCCGCCCCGTTGCAATTAGCACAAACCCCCTTCATTGCCACTTCCAAGTGATCGATGCGCGCCCCTATCGGCAAAGCCCATACCGATTCCACCTTTTTGTCACTCTTCAAACCTATATCAAAAACTTGCTCACATTTCGCACAAATAAAATGGGCGTGTTCCGCCAAATTCGGGCAATAACGCGAAGCGTCCCTCCCCACATTCACTTGCTTGACCAAGCCCGCCGCACTCAAGGTCTCCAGACAATTATAAACCGTAGCCAGGGAAATACTCGACATGCGCTGCTTCGAGCGAATGTAAACCTCGGTGGCAGTCGGATGATCCCGCTCGTCCATCAGCACATCGTAAACCAGTTTACGCTGCTTGGTCATACGCAAGCCACCCAGCGTGCCACCATCTGACTCGCTCTTTGCCGCAATATCCTGTCGAAGTTTCGATACCATCTCTATATCCGTAACTTCACCCTCCTTCTAATTGAGATCAAGAATTATTCTAAATAAAATGTAGCTATCCCCAACGAACGCCCATTGGAAGGGCTTACACCGCGCGTCTTCGCTTGCAGAACGATGAACGAATGGACGTTGACCGTATAAAATCCACGCCTACTTTAACTCCTACCCCCTCTTCGATGCCTCGCCTCACTCGTCTAGCTCTGCTGATAATCGCCTTCCACCTGATTCCCGCAGGCTCACAGCGCGCGAAATCACAATCAAGGTCCATCGACGTCACCCGAAGCATCGAAAACCACTACCAAATGCCCGCTCTCGACGCCGTGCGCCTGCACCTGTGGAGCATTTACGGAACCACTTCTCGTTTCGCCCGCGAGCTCAACATCCCGCAAAAAGAACTCGAACTCTGGCTCAAAACTCATCAATGGGATCAACCATGGCCCCGCTCCCTGCACCTGCAAAACAAGGATTTATCACAGCAAACAAGCTTGCAAGCCTCCAAGGCTGAATCAAAACAAGCCATCCTCTTCGTCAACCGCCTGGGCCAACTCACTGTAAGCCCTGCCCAACAGAGCGCTAACATTCACAGTGATGACAAAGGCATCCGCATCTCTTTTTCACTGCCTAAAGTAGCTGCACGCACCACCTCGGAACTCCTCCCTCAAATCAGCCAAAACGAACAATGGTTTTGGAACGGCGATTTTGTGCCGCTGAAAAATGCCATTCGGCAGAACAAAAAGCTGATCAAAAAATGGAGCCTACCACGCCCCCCACCCATCCGCAGCCCTCTGCTAGATGACTGTGCCATCGTGCTCATCACCCCGGTTGATATAGGTAAAGATCGCTCCTGGCGTTTTCCCCAACGCTTTGTCCCGGACGGAGCTAAATGGTCGCAACAAACAAAATCCCCACCCTCTCAGCAAATTGAACTTGAAGGTATATTTTACGCAATTGCCGTTAATTCAAAAGGCGACATGCTCAAGCTGTTCTACGACCCCTGGGACGGCGGCACCATCTGCCCCGCCTGGCCGGGATCGATTCAAATCTCCTCCCCCACCAAACAGCCCACCCGCTGGCAGCCCGAAATCTTCATCCCTTGGAAAGCCCTCAAGCCTAATGTGAACGAAAACTCCATCTGGGCCGTCGATCTAGCTTACCACAGACGTTCGCTTACTAATAAAAGTATCACCCTACGCAGCCCGGAGCCCACCTTGATCCATTACGACCTAGCGCCACCCGCCGAACCCGCCCGTCCAGCCCTTAGCCCGGCCGAAACAAGCTTGCACCCATTAAACTCCCCCGTCGATCCAGCAAGCTTTCCCACCAGCGAACAATGGCAAAACATCCCCGCTCTCTCGCAGTTCAGTAATGATCTGAGCCAGCAAAAAACCAATCAGATCAAAGCCCGCATCAGCCACGACCAGCAAAACCTCTTTATCCGTTTCGACTGCGAGGAAAAAGACCTGTCCAAGTTGAAAGTGATCGACAAAGAAACTGAAATCGCCGAATACGGAGCCAAAAGCCGTCGCCTCAACTACCTCGACCGGCGCGAACAGTTCGGACTCGATTGGGGCGACTACGTCGAAATCAACTTAGCACCAAATATAGATAATACTGATCGCTTTCACGGAGGTTTACACACTTTTTTGGTAAATTCAAAAGGAGCTTTGATTGAGCGTTATTCCGACTCATTCGGCATGTTTAATGTGCCACCCCACTCGCTTCGCTCCAGCGGAGTAAAAACCCAGGTCACCTACTCGGATAATACTTGGACAGTCAATCTCTCGATCCCCCTTGCCTCTCTGTGCGGAAAACAAAAGGTCTCAGCCAGCTGGGGTCTCAATCTGCAACGCTGCATGTCACCATCCATCACCGGCGCGGATGAAGCCCATTTTTCCTGGTCGCCGATCTCACCCCCGGCCACGATGCCCGGCTGGAAGAGCTCGTTGCGCTACCTGCGTGATCCGCAGGACTTTGGCCTTCTGCATATCGATCCAAAATCGATGACCTTGCCAAAAAACACAGCTCCCCTGGTTCCGGCGATCGCTCGCTCTCCGCAATCCAAAGACCTCCCTCCACTCACGCGTCAGCGCCACAGCGACCGCCTCAACAGTGTCTATTTTGTCGATAATCAACACGGTTGGGCAGTCGGCGGACTAGGCACCATTATCCATAGCTCCGATGGTGGCCAATCCTGGCAGAACCAGACTTCACCCAGCCCTTTCATCCTCGAAAAAGTCTTTTTCATTAACCGCCAGCAAGGCTGGATCGTCGGTGGCTGGCCACGGGATGCCAACACCTCCCTTTACGGTGGTATGGGAGTTATTCTGGCAACCAGCGATGGTGGCAAAACCTGGATCCCGCAAATCGCTGAAGAAGCCACTTGGCTCAAAGATGTATTTTTCATCAACTCCCGCCTGGGCTGGGCAGTGGGAGAATATGGAGTCATTTTAAAAACCGAAGACGGCGGGCAGCACTGGCAACAGTGCCGTAACACCCATACCGCCAGTTGGCTGTATGGGCTCACCTTCCTCGATGAAAAACACGGTTTTGCCGTTGGCCACGATGAGAGTATCCTCACCACAAGCGACGGTGGTGAAAACTGGAGTCTGGTGAGAAGTCCCGTACCGACTCGG
>JAJRVS010000129.1 GCA_024277195.1 Verrucomicrobiota bacterium
ATTACAGCCGGAGCGGCTGAGAATGGGCAAAATATCGTTGCGGAAGGAAAGTTGCCGTTCTGTTTTTGCTGGTTTTGGGGGGGCTGTAGGTTTTGCGAGTGGTTTGCCAGCTATCTTTGGGGGTGCTTTTGCTGCCTTTGGAGAAGGCTTGGCTGCGGGGGCAGCGGCGCGAAGCGGCTGCTGTAGGGCAGCGCTCATAAAACACAGGGCAATACAGGCTATCAGACGAGGGTAAAGCATGGCGTCGGGCGTTGAAATAGAGACACCTTGGACAAAGGGGATGTTCAATACTTGCAGCTTATTTTTTCGGCTATCGAGCGAGGCTTGAAACAGAGAAGGTGAGTTATAAAAAAGCGGAGCTTTTGTAATCGCTAGGTTTGCGATGGTAGATCAAAGTCATGCTATGTCCGAATGTTATTTAGAATTAAAAGATAAAAAAAAGCTGGTCAGGGAAGTCGGTGAAAAACTGGTCGCTGATCACGGCAAAAAAAAGTATTATCAACCGGCAGAGGTCAAAAAAGCCACGCTGGATCTGGGTTATCAGATTGACTATGCCTGTTGGGCCTATTGCATATTCACTTCACCAGAGGATTTCAGACTTATTCATGAAGCTCTTGGTGAGGCTTGTGATTATGTCAGTATGAAACGCGAAGTGTTGAGCGCCTTGGTTCCCGGGGGTTCTTTTCTCGATCTGGATATAGATTTGTCCTGGCTCGACTGGCCGGATATTGATCTGGAATCAGTTTTTGACTGGGTGGATTTTTAGCTGCGTGCAGCGGATTTCCTATGATGCAAATGATCAAAAAATCAGGGTAAACTTGAATTAACTCTGATAAGGGAAAGACTATTTATCCGAACTCTGGCGGTAGAGTTTGCGTACGCGGTAACGGCGTTGTCCTTGCACGGATTGATAAGTCCGGCCGACGTATTCTCCGACCAGTCCCACTTGCACGATCAGGACGCTGACCAGTAGGAAGAGAATGGCAAAAAGTGTAAAAACTCCTTCGGCTTCTGATGCGCCGGGACTGATGAATCGCCGGAACAGCAGGACAAAAACCAAAAACAGGCTTCCTCCCGAGGCCAAAAAGCCGAGCAAAGTAAAGATCTGCAAGGGCAGCAGAGTGATGCCGGTGATCATGTCGAAGTTCAAGCGGATCAGTCGGTAATAATTGTATTTGGAGTCTCCCGCGTTGCGCTCACTGTGTTCGACTTCGATCTCGGTAGGATTGGCGGCTAATTTGTATGCTAACGCGGGAACAAAGGTGGAGCGCTCATTGCCCTCGCCAATGGCATCGACGATCGCCCGGCTGTAGGCTCTCAACATGCAGCCCTGATCATTCATGCGCACGTCGGTCATCATCTCCCGGAAACGGTTGGCCATGGCTGAGGCCTTACGCCGCAGAAAAGTATCCTGACGGTCTTTGCGTCGACTTCCCACCGCATCGTATCCCTGTTCATATTTTTCTAACAATTTGGGAATCTCCTCTGGAGGGTTCTGCAAGTCGGCATCCAGGGTGATGATGACTTCGCCCCTCACATGACCGAAACCCGCTACCACCGCCATGTTCTGGCCATGGTTGCCATTCAGATCGACCACTACGATCTCACGGGGACTGGTTTGGTGAAAGGAGCTTAGTAATTCAAGTGAGTCATCCTGACTGCCATCATTGACAAAGATGATTTCGAAAGGTTTGCCGTGATCTCCCATCACTTTCATCAGGCGTTCGTAGAGTGGTTTTAAATTTTCGGATTCATTGTAGACGGGAATAACGACACTGGCGTAAAACCCGGCGTTTTCCTGTTCGTCTTGATCGGCTCCTGTGTTTTTCATGAAATCGTTATTTTTATCAGCCCTTTCATCGCTTTGAGTGCGGTGCATGGAAGCGATGGAATGATCTGTGGGGCAGACTGTTTATGGATCAATTGTCTCACTTTCTTTTTTAAGGGGAATGTTGGTGTAAATCACGACAAAATCATCTCTTTTCCATTCATAAAAGGGTTCTCTGATTCGTGAGGTGAATTTTTCTTCATCTCCTCCTGTTTTCATGACAATGTAAATGCGCCGATCAAGCTCTCTCCAGCGGCGACGCAAATACTGCAGTTTCATGTAGCGGTCTGACAAGTCTTCCCACTCCAAGCCAAAGGATTGTTCGGTGGGGATGTGGTCGACCACACCTACCAACTGATCAAGGTAGAGCGGCATTTCGTGAAAATATTCTTTAAACGAGAATATCTGGTCGTCCGCTTGGGCGCTGGTTTTTAGTTGTCGCAGTATGGGTTCCAGTGCTGGAGGTTGGAAGCGAGCGGCGAGTGGGTTGAAGATGAAAAGCACCACCATCATGGCAATGGCAATGCGCTCGGCTATTTTGCCCTCGTTTTGAGTGGATGAGCGCCATAGCCAGCCGCCGGCGATCAGGCAGGCCAGGGAACTGAATGCAAAGAGCAGTGGGGATCCGGCATTGAGATCACCTGTTTGATTTAATAGATAAGCGGCAGTGGGGATCGCTGCAGCGCCTATGAATAAAAAGAGGCTGGTCGAGCGCGCGCCTCTCTTGAGAGATTTTAGTCCGGACTCACCCGCATTTTTCAAGCTGGCCAGATAGGTGCCGATCAATATCGCCAAAGGGGGAAGGGCGGGCAAAATATAGGGAACCAATTTTGATTTGGAGATTGAAAAGAAGAGCAGAATGAATACCGACCAAATCACTAAAAACCAGGCTTCCTGATTTTCCTTGCGACGTTTCCACCCGCCTTTGAGCGTTTCTTTCAGCGCCGCAGGCAGGAAAAAGATCCAAGGAATCATACCGACTGGCAGAATGACAAAAAAGAACCAAAACGGTTGCCCTCGATGACTGACGTTGCTGAGGTAGCGTTCGAAGTGTTCGTGGATGATGTAGAAATCAAACCACTCACTGTGCTCGCGGGCTACCAACACATGCCAGGGCAGGGCGATCAGCAGGAAAATGAGCCCGCCGGAGAATAAATACAAGTGACGCAATTGCTTCCACTGGTTGAGCAGTAAAAACCACAAGAAGATGATCGCTCCCGGTAAGGCGATCGCCATCAGCCCTTTGGTCATCACCGCCAGGGCAATCAAGGCGTAAAAACTCCAGAAGCACCAGCGGCGATCAGGGCCTCTTGGCTGCCGGATGGCCACCAAATAACATAGCAGCGCGGCGCTCATAAAAAATGAAACTGCCATATCCAGGATGATCATTTGGCTCAGGCTGAAGTGAATCAAAGCGGTTCCCAGAACCAGAGCCGCCCACCATCCGCTCTCACGATTGAATAAACGTTTGCCTGCCCAGTAACAAATGCCGCAGGAGGCGAGGGCAAAAAAGGCCGGCCAGAAACGTAGCACCAGTCGGTTCAGTCCTCCTACTTTGTATGAGAAGGCCTCCAACCAGTAGAATAGAGGAGGTTTGTAAAAATACAGCACACCGTTTAATCGCGGAGCCAGCCAATCGCCGGAGCTGATCATTTCCCTAGGGATTTCCGTATAACGGGGTTCATCGGGAGTGCCCAAGGGGCGCATCCAAGAGCTGCCGAAGTAAATTAATACCAATACCGCAAACAGCCCTAACCAGGGTCTGGTGGTAGCAATGGCCGTGCCCGATGAGCGTTCCTTTATTATAGGATCTTCGTTCATGGCTGGTTTTCCAACATTGGACTGGATGTTGGAACTTTGGAATGGCTCATTTGACTAGGCGGTGGAAAGCCTGACAAAAGGGGGCTCAGCTAGATTTGTCCAGTGGATATTTTTAAAATCACACTACATGATGAAAAAAATATAAGCACTGATTTCACTGATGAACACTGATAGAGAAGAGCGCTAGAAGTGGAAAGTGATATCTATCAGTTCATTGAAGGGGTGTTCCTTGTTTGGAAAAATGTCGGGCGATGGGTTTCAAAATAGGAGGAAAGGGTGCAGGACAAAAAAATAGCCATTGGCTGTTGAAAGCTACTTTATCACACATCGATATCATTTCGCCCTTTCAGGGCTGGCAATAAAACCGATTTAACCCCAGCGCTTCGCACTGGGCTATTACATTTTGTCCTTACAGGACAGTTTGCTTTCATCTTTTTTGCACCAACGGTGCTCAATGATACAGCCCAGTGCGAAGCGCTGGGGTTAAAGTCCAATTCTTCCAGCCCTACAAAGGGCGAAACGCATAGCGGTCAGCAGCTTAACTATTTTGTCTTACACCCGGTTGATCGAGATTGAAGCGTATTGATGCTTGTCAGAGGGGCTGAGCGTGGTCATGTTGGCAGCTTATGGATACGGAAAACCCCTATGTGTTGACAGAAGCGACGGTTGAAGAGCCGCCGAAGAGTTTTTTCGGCAAACTGAAGTTCCTTGGGCCGGGTTTTATTTTATCGGCATCGATCGTGGGATCGGGGGAACTGATCATGACAACCCAGCTCGGGGCAAAAGCGGGTTTTGTGACTTTGTGGGTGGTTCTGGTTAGTTGTCTGGTGAAGGTGGCGGTGCAGTTGGAGTTTGGCAAACATGCGATCAATACCGGAGAGACTTCCTTGGCGGCTTTTAATAAACTGCCGGGATTGCGCATGGGACGAGCGAATTGGTCGGTGTGGTTGTGGTTGGCTTTAATGGTATTCAAGTTTTTTCAAGTGGGGGGCATTGTCGGTGGGGTGGCGATCATTTTGCATATGGGGTTTCCCGCGCTTTCGGTTCCCTTGTGGGCGGGGATTTCAGTGGTGGTAGTGGCGCTGTTGGTTTTTCGTGGCAAGTATGGGCTGATTGAGAAATTGTCGATTGTGATGATTGGTCTGTTCACCGTGTTGACTTTGATTTCACTGATGATGTTGCAAAAAACCGACTTTGCGCTGACTTGGGAGGCCATATCGAGTGGTTTGCAGTTCAAATTACCTTCATCGGCAGTGGTGGTGGCGATTGCTGCTTTTGGACTGACCGGGGTAGGAGGCGACGAGATCATGATGTATAATTACTGGTTACTGGAAAAAGGTTATGCTTCCAAGACGGGGCCTCGTGATGGATCAGAGGCTTGGGTGAAACGGGCGAAGGGCTGGATTCGCATCATGTATGCAGATGCGCTGTTGGCGATGGTGGCTTACACCATCGTGACGATTGCTTTTTACCTGCTGGGCGCGGCGATTCTGCATGGGCAAGGTTTGGTGCCGGAGAGTTCGGAGATCATTGAAACGTTGTCGAGAATGTACACCGACACTTTGGGCATGGGGGCGAAAAATGTTTTTTTGGTGGGAGCTTTTGTGGTTCTGTTTTCCACTTTATTGTCAGCTCTGGCTGGCTGGACTCGTTTGTTTGCTGACGCTTACACACAAGTTTCTAGCGCTACTTTTACCGATACCCGAACTCGGTCACGCTTGATTGCGACTCTTTCGTGGGTGATTCCTTTTTTGTGGTTGGCTCTTTTTCTGTGGTTTAAATCTCCCGCGTCCATGGTGATCATCGGAGGTCTGGCGACTTCGGTTATTTTGTTGTTAGTGGTTTTTGCCGCCTTTCATTTTCGCTTTCGCCGTTTGGAAGAGGATTTGAAACCGTCGCTTTTTTACGATATTACCTTGTTCCTGAGTGCGGCGGCGATTGTGGCCGTCGGGATTTATGGCATTGTGAAGCTCTTTTGATAAATGATATGAAAAATAAGCAATTATTAATGTTAGGAGCAGGGGCTTGCTTGGGAGCTTGTTTTTTTGCAAGCCCCGTCGCAGCGCACCCGCCACACTCCCATGGGGGAGAGCGCAAGATTGAGTTTCCCGACATCCCTGGCTATAAGACTCTGAAAACCGACTTTCATCAGCACACCGCTTTGTCGGACGGCAATGTATGGCCGCCGATCCGGGTGGAGGAAGCGGCGCGGGATGGTTTGGATGCGATATCTTTGACCGAGCATTTGGAGTATCAACCGCATAAAAAAGACATTCCGCACCCGGATCGCAACCGGGCCTTTCAAATTGCCGCGCCGATTGGCAAAAAAAACGGAGTGATCGTGGTTAATGGTTCGGAAATCACACGCGACATGCCGCCGGGACACGCCAATGCCATTTTCCTCAAAGATTCCACCAAATTAGTGCAGGATGATCCTCTCAATTCTTATATAGAAGCGGGCAAGCAGGGGGCGTTTATTTTTTGGAACCATCCTAACTGGATTCGCCAGTCTAAAACGGGGGAGGCGAAGTTGTCTGAGATGCACAAAAAGCTGATTGCTGACGGCTTGCTTCACGGCATCGAGGTGGTGAATGATTCGACTTATTCGGACGACGCGATCCAGATTGCTTTGGATAATAATCTTACTATGATGGGAACCTCGGATATCCATGGTTTGATCGACTGGCAGTATAATGTGCCGGAGGGCGGGCATCGTCCGGTGACCTTGGTTTTTGCCAAGGAAAAAACCGAAGCGGCTTTGAAGGATTCTTTGATGAAGCGACGCACGGTGGTGTGGTTCAAGAATGAACTGATCGGTCGTGCGGAGTATTTGAATCCTCTGATTCAAGCTTGTTTGACGGTGAAAAAAGCGGCTTATGTCAAAGGCAGTATGGTGGTTTCAGTTGAAATTGATAATAACAGTGATGCCACTTTTGTGATGGAAAACCAGAGTGGGTATGCGTTGCATGGCAACGCGGATTTGATTCAGTTGGCGGCTCACAGCACGACGGAGATCAGGGTGATGACTCTGAAAACCCTGCCGGCTTTTGATTTGAAGTTCAAGGTGTGGAATGCGATCACCGCGCCGGCAAAACACCCGCAAGTAAGCATTAAGGTTGAAGTGAAATAGTTGAGCTTATGCTGATTTTTTTATTGTTGTTTGGCCTGACACTGGCGTTGACCTTATACGGTCGCGGCAAGTACCGGACGATTTACGACGAGGAGATCAAAAATCTGTCACCATCGGGACTGACTGGGGAAAAGCTGGCGCGGCAGATTTTGCAGGCTTCGGGGATCAACGATGTTGAGGTGGTGAAGAGCAGTGGGCTTTTTGGCGGACTGTTTGCTGATTTTTATGATCCTGAGCGCAAACGCCTGTCTTTGGCTCCGCAGCATTTTTCGGCAACGACTTATTCCGCACTGGGTATAGCTGCGCATGAAGCCGGTCACGCGATTCAGCAGCAGCAGGGCTATCATCCGCTGCGTTGGAGGATATCGGCGGTGAAGGCCTCGATGTTTTTGACTTTGCCATTGGTATTGGCGGGTACGCTGATGGTGGTGATGCCGGCGATGGGCAAGTCGGGGGTGTTTTTTCTAGTTGTATCGTGGACGGTGTTGTCGGCTTATAATCTGGGCACGATGCCGATTGAGCTCGACGCCAGTGAACGTTCGAAAAAGGTGTTGCGCCGGATCAAACCTTTTGCGAATTATGACGAACGCGTGGGAGTGGAAAAAATGATGCGAGTGGCTCCGGCTGCCTACATTGAAGGTTTTTTCACCAGCCTGTCCTGGCTGGGGTCTTTGATTCTGCCGCATTTGGGTAGTGGCGATTCCGACGACGACAAAAAACAATAATGATGAGTGGTATTTGGTGGGATATATTTTTGATGGTCGCGGGACTGGTCGCTCTGGTGGTCGGGGCGGAATGGTTGGTGCGCGGCAGTGCTAAGTTAGCGGTTCGCTTGGGGATTTCCCCGTTGGTGGTGGGCTTGACGATTGTGGCTTTTGGTACCAGCAGTCCGGAGTTGTTTGTTTGTTTGAAGTTCAATCTGGCAGGTGACGCTAATGCGGCGTTGGGCAATCTGGTGGGGTCGAACATCTGCAATATTGGGTTGATCCTAGGTATCAGCGCTTTGATCCGGCCGCTCGATATCAAAGCGCAGTTACTGGTGCGTGATTTGCCGATTTTGTTTTGGTGTCGGCAGGGGTGATCTTTATGCTGTGGGACGGAGTGATCGAGGTGTGGGAGGGCGGTATCCTGGTTTTGGGAGTGATCGTATATACGGTGTATAGTTTTCGAGCGTCGAAGAAGGAAGATAATCCTGAGGTGCTGGAGGAGTTTGAGGATGAGTATGGCCAGGCCGCAGGCAAAAAAAATGACGGGATGATGGGCATGGCGGGATTGATCCTGATAGGTTTGGTGGGTTTGTATTTTGGAGCAGAGTGGCTGGTGGAGGGTGCGGTGGGGGTAGCGGAGAGGATGAATGTTCCCTCGGCCTTCATTTCGCTGACGGTGATCGCTTTTGGTACCTCGTTGCCTGAGTTGGCGACTTCGATTGTGGCGGTGATTCGCCGTCAGGGAGATATCATTTCTGGCAATGCGATTGGTTCGTGTATTTTTAATTTGTTACTGGTGCTGGGAGCGACGGCAATGGTGAAAAGAATGGTGATCACTGCGATCGAACCAGTTGACCTGGCGGTGATGATGGGCATGGTGGTGTTAGTGGTTCCGCTGATGTGGACACGGCGACGTCTGGCTCGCCCGGAGGGGGCTTTGCTGCTGGCTATTTATTTGGGCTATACGGTGTATTTGTGGTTTGATCGCGTGCAGGGAGCGTGAGGGGGAAGAGATAGATTTAGAAAAGAATTTTAACCACGGATGTCACGGATAAGAAGGAATGGAGAAGAAAAATTTAGGTCGAGGCGAAGCCAAAACAGCCGGAGCTAAACTGAACAAAGGAATTAGGAAATGAGTGTGTTGATTAACGAAGATTTTATTTTGCAGAGTGCTGCGGCTCGGGAGCTGTATCATGGCTTTGCCGAGGGTGAACCTATTTTGGATTTTCATAATCATCTGCCGCCGGATGAGATTGCCAGTGACCGCAGCTTTGCAGATATGCAGGAAGTGTGGTTGGCGGGGGATCACTATAAGTGGAGGGCGATGCGGGCGAATGGCACGGCGGAGCGTTTTTGCACCGGTGATGCGTCGCCGAGGGAGAAGTTTGATGCTTGGGCAGCGACGGTGCCGCATGCGATGGGAAATCCTCTTTATCATTGGACGCATTTGGAGTTGAGCCGTTATTTTGGCATTGATGAATTGTTCTCTCCGCAGACGGCGGACAAGGTTTGGGAAGTGGGTAATGCGAAGCTGGCGCAGCCGGAGTTTTCGACGCGCGGACTGTTGAAAAAGATGAAGGTGCGCGCGCTGTGTACGACGGACGATCCGGTGGATTCGCTGGAGTATCATGCGGCGATTCGTGATGATGCGAGCTGTGAGGTGAAGGTCTATCCGACCTTTCGGCCGGATGTGGCACTGCGGGTGGATGATGCTGAAATTTTCAACAGCTGGGCGGATAAGCTGTCGCAGGTGAGTGGGGTGGATTGCTCGAGTTTGAGGGGGTTCAAAGCGGCGATTCGTAAGCAGCATGATTTTTTTCATGAGATGGGCGGACGGATTTCGGATCATGGCTTGTATCGTATTTTTGATGCAGAATGTTCGGAGGCTGATGCGGATAAGATTTTTGCAAACACTCGTGGCGGGAAATCTGCAGGGGTGGCTGAGACGGAGAAATTTGGCAATTATCTGATGCTGTTTTTTGGTGAGCTGGACGCGGCGGCGGGCTGGACCAAGCAGTTGCATATTGGTTGTGAGCGTAATAACAGCACTAAGATGTTTGAAAAGCTGGGACGCGACGTGGGTTGCGACTCGATGGCGGATGCGGATCATGCCCAGGCACTGCGTCATTATTTGGATGCTTTGCAGCAGCGGGATGCGCTGCCGAAGATGATTATTTATCCGCTCAATCCGGTGAATAATTATTCGCTGGCGACGATGTTGGGTAATTTTCAGGGAGGGGATGGAAATGAAGGCGAGCCGCCGTGCCGTTTGCAGTTGGGAACCAGTTGGTGGTTCATGGATTGCAAGGACGGGATGGAGGAACAGATGAAGGTTTTTGCCAATACCAGTTTGTTTTCGCATTTTGTCGGTATGCTGACGGATTCGCGGAGCTTTTTGTCGTTTACGCGGCATGAGTATTTTCGCCGGATATTGTGCAATCAGTTGGGAACAGGAATGGAGAGTGGGGATTTGCCGAGGGATATGGATTTGATTGGGGGGATGGTGAAACGGATTTGTTTTGGCAATGCGGAGCGTTTTTTTGGTTTGGATGTGTAGTGCGATGAAAGGAACAGCAATAGGAGTAAGAGAATTTAACCACGGATGACACGGATGAACACGGATAAGAAACAAGGAGAAGAAGTGGGAGATAGGATTTTGGTGACGGGGGGGGCTGGTTTTATTGGCAGTGCTTTGGTGTGGGCTTTGAATCAACAGGGGCAGGAGAATATTTTGCTCTGTGATTCACTGGGCTGTGATGAGAAATGGAAAAATCTGGTACCGTTGAGGTATGCGGATTATATCGATGCGGATGATTTGTTGGACGCGGTGGATATGGGGGATGATTTGGGGGGGGTGACGAAGGTGTTTCACCTGGGTGCTTGTTCGGCGACGACGGAGACGGATGCGGCGTATTTGATGCGCAATAATTTTGAATACACCAAGCGGCTCGCTCATTGGTCTTTGGATAAGGGGGCACGTTTTGTTTATGCTTCATCGGCGGCGACTTATGGTGACGGTGAGCAGGGTATGGACGATGTGGATGAGGATATTGATCGTTTACGTCCGCTTAATATGTATGGTTATTCCAAGCACTTGTTTGATCTTTATGCCAAACGAGCGGGGATTCTGGATCAGATCGTGGGTTTGAAATATTTTAATGTGTATGGGCCGAACGAGGGGCACAAGGGAGACATGCGTTCGGTGGTGGACAAGGCCTTTGGTCAGATTCAGGAAACCGGTGGAGTGAAGCTGTTCAAGAGCTATCGGGATGATTACGAGGACGGCAAGCAGATGCGCGATTTTCACTATGTGAAAGATGCGATCAAGATGACGCTTTTTCTGGCGGATCAGAAAGAAGCGAACGGTTTGTTTAATGTCGGATCAGGTGTGGCTCATACCTGGGTGGATTTGGTCGAGGCGATTTACGCGGCCTTGGATCAAGAGGTGAAGATTGAGTTTATTGATATGCCAGAGACGCTGAAGGAGAAGTATCAGTATTTCACCAAGGCGGATATCGGCAAGTTGCGTGCGGCGGGTTATGGCGATGAGGTGTTGGCGCTCAAAGATGCGGTGGCGGATTATGTGCAGAATTATTTGGCTGTGGGCAAATTGTTGGGGGAGTGATCGGGTAATAAAAGCAAGGTGTCGGAGGTATTGAATCATAAATGTCCACTCAGCCTCAGCATGATACGTCAATTGCATCAGCATCTGGGCATTCCTGCCGAGGTTTTGGTAAGGGAGTCACCGCCGGGTGAGTGGGGGGAGTGAGGAAGCCTCTTCTGGGGGTAAGACAAAATAGTTAAGCTGTTGACCGCTATGAGTTTCGCCCTTTGCAGGGATGGGATCAAATCGTTTTTAGACTAGACTTGCTGTAAGTTGACGCTTTTATCGACGTCAGACCTGTTGAATGGGTCTATAGTTTCTTATGTCGTTGCCTGCTTTTCATATTCGTTTTCTGTTAATTGCTATTTGGGCCTTCACTTTGGCGGGGGCTGATAGTGGAATGGCTCAGTTTGGGGCTAAGCATGTCAAAGCTGAGTTGATAGTCGCTCATCAAGCGGTGGTGCCCGGGCAGGAATTTGTGGTGGGGGTGAAGCTGACGATTGATCCAAACTGGCATACGTACTGGATCAACCCTGGTGGCCCGGGTTTGCCGACCAGTGCAAAATGGGATTTGCCGCAGGGTTTTGCAGCGGGGGAATTGCAGTTTCCGTATCCGCATCAGTTTGAAACAGCGGGATTGTTGGGTTTTGGTTATGAAAACCAAGTGATTCACTTGGTAGCTATCAAGGTCGCGGATGATGTGAAGCCCGGTCAGTCGGTGACTCTGAAAACCAAGGTGAGGTGGTTGATGTGCGATCCGCAAACCTGCATGCCGGACAGCGCGGATTTGGCTATCACGGTGAAGGTAGCGGCTGAACCTGGTGCGGAAACGCCTCAGGCGGCAGAGCTCGTGGCGGCGGGGAAGGCGATACCGAAAGTGCCAGAGGGTTGGCAATCCGGATTTCAGGAGAAAGACGGCAAGATAGTGATCACTATGGCTGTAGGAGGGGTTTTTACTTCATTTCCGGATGACCTAGCTATTTATCCAGAGACTAAAAAAGTGATCAAATTGGGGGAGAAACCTGCTTTTGAGCTGAAGGATGGTTTATTGACGATGACTTTATCTGCTGACCCCGCAAAGGCAGATCCTTTGCCTACGGTGTTCCGTGCTGTATTGCATTCGGAGCAGGGCATCGGCGAGCACTCGTCGGTATTGATTGTGGCAGAGCAGGGATTGGTGCCGAAATTTGGCGCAGTGACTGAGCCGTCGGTTACCCCGACTGAGCTTGCTGTTTCGGATGAGACTGCAGAGGTATCCGCTGCGGCGGATGAAGCCAAGCCGACAGGTTTGCTTACATTGTTGCTGGCGGCTTTTTTTGGCGGGTTGATCCTTAACGTGATGCCTTGTGTTTTTCCGGTTATTTCGTTGAAAATAATGAGCTTTGTAGGGCAGGCGGGAGAGAGCCGTCAGCGTGTGCTGGCGCATGGATTGGTGTTTACTTTGGGGATTTTGGTTTTTTTCTGGGCCTTGGTTGGCGCTTTGTTGATTCTGCGGGCGGGCGGGCAGCAGCTGGGCTGGGGCTTTCAGCTTCAGTCACCGGTTTTTGTGATTGGCATGATTGTGGTGATGTTTGTTTTGTCCCTCAGTTTGTTCGGGGTGTTTGAATTTGGAGCGGGCATGACGGGAGTGGGGGGCAAGCTTTCCACTGGCAAGGGTTACAGTGGCAGTTTCTGGAGTGGAGCCTTGGCGGTTTTGTTGGCTACACCTTGCACCGGGCCTTTTCTCGGGCCGGCTTTGGGTTACGCCGTTTCCCAACCCCCTTTGATGTCCTTGTTGGTTTTCACGGTGATCGGTCTGGGCATGGCTTCACCTTATATTTTACTGTCGGCGATTCCCAAACTGCTCGACTACGTGCCACGCCCGGGAGCATGGATGGAGACTTTTCGCAACCTGATGGGCTTTCCTATGCTGATCGTGGTGGTGTGGTTGTTGTGGGTGCTGGGCGCGCAAATTGGTATTGATGGCATTGCTTTGTTTTTGGGGGCTTTGACGGTGCTGGCGGCGGCGGTGTGGTTGTATGGCAAGTATTTGGTGGTGGGAACGTCGGGGGGGAAGAATAAACTGATATGGGTGGTGGTTGCGGGATTGGTGGTTGCTGCGACCGCTCTGTCGGTGAAAGCGGCCGGGGCAAGGCCGGAGGTCACGTCCGGCGAGCCGATAGCGGAGGTGATCGCTGCCCATCGCAAGGCGGGGCGGGCGGTATTTGTCGATTTTACTGCGAAGTGGTGTCTGGTGTGTCAGGCGAACAAACCGGCGATGCATTCGGAAGAGGTGCAGCAGGCTTTTCGGGATAAAAACGTGGCTTTTGTGATTGCGGATTGGACCAACTCGGATCCGAATATCACTAAAATTCTAGCTGAGTATGGTCGGGCGAGTGTGCCTTTTTATCCGCTTTTTCCCGCGGATCCGGAGAAGAAGGCGATTATTTTGCCGCAGAATCTGACCGTGGGAATTATTCTGGAGTACTTGGATAAACTGTAGCTGTGAGATGAGGGCGACTCTCGTTATTCAGAGTGATGCTCGGCTTTGAGCAGGCTTCCCCATTTTTTATTAAAGGGGTGGACTTTGACAGTTGGGGTGTTCTTGCCTTTGACCAGTGGGCGGTCTTCGTTGGCCCAGGAGAAGATCGAGCCGAGTAAGTTCTGAATAGGGATGGTGGTGCTTTGTTTGTTTTGTAACTGAGTGGCGAGATCAGCGGAGCGGTAGCCGACCGAGCAGTAGATGACGATGCGTTCGGGGGCTTGCGGCAGGCTGGCGAGGTAGGTTTTGACTTCTGCCGGGCTTTGCAGGTTCTGTGCGCCGGGCAGGTGGCTGACCGCAAATTCTTCGGCTGCGCGGCTGTCGATCAGCAGGGTGGTGGATTTTTTGTCAGTCTGGCTGAGTGTTTTTGCCAAGTCGCTGGTGGTGATGTGTTGAACCTGGTTGAACTTGGAAGTGATTTTTTTAGTGATGCTTTCCATGGTCAGGGTTTCGCTGAGCTGAGCGTAGGAGCAGTGCTCGAGCTTGAGCAGAATAGCGGAAACCGCGAGGATGCAGATGATCCAGGTGAGTGATTTACGAGACATGAGGTTTAGGTTCGCCGCGGAAGGCGGTGATGATGAGGAGGACGGCGGCGATGGAGATGCAGGAGTCTGCGACGTTGAAGGAAGGGAAGTGGCCACCGCTGGTGGGGAAAAGTTTGTCGTAGTAAGGCAAGGTGAAGTCGAGGAAATCAACGACGTAACCGCGGCCGGGCATCAGGCGGTCGGTGAGATTGCCGAGGATGCCGGAGATCAACAGGCTGGCGGCGAGTTTGGAGGGAATAGTGGGGAAGGCCTGGCGTTTCCATAAAATCGTGATGGCGATCAGGGCGGAAGTGGCGACGGCTCCGAAAGCGAGGTTGGCGTAGGGGGAGTTGTTGAAGGCGCCAAAAGCCATGCCGGTATTGTGAACCCGGACGATATTGAAAAATTCGGGGATAACGATGATTTCCTCTCCCCTGTAGGTTTCGTGCGGGAAGTGGCGCACCACCATCCATTTGGTGAGTTGGTCGAGCAGGTAGAGCGGGAGCGTGAGGTAGAGGATGTATTTTTTCATACGGCTGGTCAGACGACGTCGGCGCAGCGTTGGCAGAGGTCGTTGTGCTTTTCGATTTTTCCTACCGAGGGTTCGTGACGCCAGCAGC
>JAJRVS010000130.1 GCA_024277195.1 Verrucomicrobiota bacterium
AGATTCGGAGAACCACTAACCTCCTGCGCCAAGGCTTCGGCGGTCAAGATGGACGGCCAATGAACGCGAAAAAGATAGAATGAGAATTATGGGTGATGAATGAATGAATTGTGGTCTTGTTATTTGGATTGGGTTGGATAAGTTCTGGTGGTGAGCCGGAGGATTTTTTATTTTATTTTTGTTTTTTTGATTGGCTTGGTGTGGTTGGTGAATGGTTTGTTTTGCAAGGTGTTGGGCTGGGTGCCGAGGCATGAGCAGATTGTGGGGGAGATTCTGGGGGAGAGCTATGCGGGGCAGATCACGGTGGTGATTGGTTTGGGCGAGGTGTTTCTAGCGCTTTGGGTGTGGAGTGGAATTTATTCGCGTTGCAGCGCGGTGCTGCAAATTACTTTGGTGGCGACGATGAATGTCTTGGAGTTTATTTTGTCACCGGATTTGCTGCTGTGGGGGCATTATAATGCTTTGCATGCGACCTTGTTCATCGCTGTGGTGGCGGTGATGGAGTGGGGATTGAAGCAGAGAAAAAAGGGAGCCAAATTCGGGTCTGGGGCTTTGGATGTTGAATAAGATGGGTTTACTTAATCGACACCCTTTTGCGGTTGAGGCTCATTTTGAGAAGTCTCTGGTTTTGGGCTTTGCTCTGCCTAAAGCCGAGTTATTGGAGCGTATTCCAAAGTGTCTACAACTGGATTTGTTTGAGGATCAATGGGCTTTTGTGGCGGTGGCCATGGTCAAGACAAAGGGCTTGCGGCCGAGAGGCTTGCCGCGTTTTTTTGGCAGGAATTTTACTCTGATCGGTTATCGGATTTTTGTGCGATACCGCAGTGCTGACGGGCGTCTGTTGCGCGGGCTTTACATTTTGGGATCCGAGACGGATAGCAAAATGATGCAGGGATTGGGCAGTCTGTTCACCCAATATCGATACTCGATTCTGGACATTGCTTGGAAATCGGGTGCTGATGGAAGTGAGCGGGTGGTGTCGTCCGAAGGGCTTGAGGCGCGGGCATCAAAGGTGGATTCGGAAGCTGCATTGCCGGCCGGCTCACCTTTTGCTAACTGGAAACAAGCCAGGCGATTTGCGGGGCCGATGCCTTTCACTTTTTCGTATGATGATAAAAAGCAGCAGGTATTGATCGTGGAAGGGAGGCGATCTGCGTGGCAGCCGCAGCCGATGTCGGTCGAAACATGGAAGATTCCATTTTTGAAAAAACAGGAACTTGATCAGATCCAATTGGCCAATGCTTTTTTGGTAGAGGACGTGCCTTATGAGTGGGAAAAGGGGAGGGTAGAGCCATGGATGCCGTGAGGACGCCGTTTCAGGGGCTGTGGAATGTCATTCGCTTTAACTGGCATTTTTATGCGGCGGCGGGCTTGGCCGTGATATTGTTCTTGGCGGTGCTACCGCTGATGGAGCCGGTAGTGAAATGTATTATAGGCTTGGTGGTTTTTGGCATTTTACTGGCAATAGGATTGTCGTTGGCGGTGACGTATTATGTCTATGATGGTTCGGCGCTTTATCAGTTGCGGTGGTTGGAAGAATTGGAGATTGGGAGCAAGGCGGTGGTGGTGAATGTATCGGCGGGATTTGATGAGATATCGGATATTCTGAAGGCAAAATTGCCTGAAGCTCAAGTTCAGGTTTGGGATTTTTATGATCCGCAACAGCATACGGAAATTTCGATCAAGCGGGCGAGGGCGGCTTACCCTGCGCATGAATTGACGCAGGGGGTTGAGACGGATGCATTGCCGATGGAGGATGCTCAGGCTGATTTGATTTGTCTGCACATGGCGGCGCATGAGATTCGTGATTATGATCAACGGGTGGTATTTTTTGCCGAGCTGCATCGTATTTTGCGGGACGAGGGCAGGCTTTGTGTGACGGAGCATTTGCGCGATTTGCCAAATTTCATGGTTTATAATCTGGGCGCATTGCATTTTTATCCAAAAACGGAGTGGTTGGATGTATTTGATTCAGCGGGCTTTGAAGTGTTGAAGGAGAATAAGGAGACGCTTTTTGTTTCGACTTTTGTGTTGAGGCCCATCGCCCAACATGCACTTTAAATGTCCGACCGGACATTTAAAGTGCATGTTGGGGGGCTTGAGTTTTGTTTTTGGAACCATGAATTATGCATTTAAAATTGTTAGAATTGCGGATGGACGGGGGGAGACTCCAGAGTCGGGTCACGTGATCATGTGAGGGGAAAGGGCTTGATCGCTGGTGGCGGTAGGCGAGGATTCATCCATGAGTGATGCGGCAATCAGATCAGTAGACAGGCGGAAATTCCTCAAGGCGGCGGGGATCAGCCTGGCTTTGCCGCCGATGCTTTCACTGGATCATTACCTCGGAGCAGCGGAGTTGAAAGCAGCGCCTAAGGTGGATGCGGGGATGAAGATGGTCTGTGTGGGCAATTCCTTTGGCATGTATCCCGGTGAGTTTTTTCCCAAAAAGGAGGGGCGGGATTTTGAACTACCGCATTTGCTGCAACCGCTCAAGCAGCACAAGGATGATTTCACCGTGTTCTCCCATTTGGACCATGGCATCAAGGGCGGGCATTTTGCGGTGCATTCGTTTCTCAGCGGGGTGAAGACGGAACAGGCGAAGTCGATGCCGGAGGGCAATATCACTATCGATCAACGGGCGGCGGAGCATGTGGGTTCCAGTTCGCGTTTTCCTTCGCTGACGATTGGTTCAGACACGGGTTTGCATGGGGGTTGTCGGATGAGTTGGACTCGATCCGGGGCGCGGATTCCGCCGATCACCAGTCCGAAAGAATTGTTCCGCAAACTTTTTATTGATGGCAGCCCTAAGGCGCGGGCGAAAGAGGCGGAGCAAGTAAAGTTGAAGGCTTCGATTCTCGATGCGGTGTATGGGGAGGCAAAATCGCTGCAGAAACATCTTGATGGGCGTGACAAGGAGAAGCTCGACGAGTATTTCACCTCAGTGCGGGACGTGGAGAAGAAGCTGCAGCAGGATGAAAATTGGTTGAGCGTATCCAAACCCAAGGTGGATTACAAGGAGCCGGGCTACCAACGCATCGTCCAGGATTTGCCGGCTCTGTATGATCTGACGGTGCTGGCGCTGCAGACCAATTCAACTCGCATTGCGACCGTTGAAGTGGCGAGCAAGGATTTTGATACGACATTTTTAGGAGTGAATATGGGTTATCACGGCTTGTCACATCACGGTAAAAAACCGGAGAGGATCCGGGATTTGATGATTCTCGAGCAATACCAGATGAAACAGTTGTCGCGTTTCATGGATAAGTTGAAGGTGGTCTCGGCGCACGATGAAGAAGGCTCGTTGTTTGATCACACCATGGTGATGTTCGGCAGCGGCATGGGCAATGGCAATGCACATAAGAATAGCGATCTACCGATTCTGCTGGCAGGGGCGGGTTTCAAACATGGGGAGCACAAGGTGTATTCGAAACGGCGACGGGTTCCGCTATCAAATTTGTATTTGTCGATGTTGCAAAGGTTTGGCGTGGAGACGGATTTTTTCAGCCATAGCACGGGGACGTTGGAGGGGCTGGAAGTGGTGGGGAGTTAGAAGGTAGAAGGTAGAAGGTAGAATTTTTGTGGTGATGTTTTATAGGTATTTTTTATCGCTTGTTGTTTCGGTGTTGGCTTTGGGTGTTTGCTCGGCGGCGGATAGTGCTTATGACGTTGAGCAGACTTTGCAGACTTATTGTGTGTCTTGTCATGGGGAGGAGAAACAGAAGGGGGATCAACGTTTTGATCAGCTTCAGTTTCCGATCAAAGGTGCGGCGATGTTGGAGGTGGCTCAGGGGATGATTGATCAGTTGGAGCTGAAGGAGATGCCGCCGAAAAAAGCGAAGCTTCATCCGGAGGGCAGCGAGAGGCTGGCTTTGGTTAATTATCTGCGCGGTGAAACCCGTTTGTTTTACAAAAGTTATCAGCGCTCAGGGGGAGAAACGGTTTTGCGCCGTTTGAATCGGCGGGAATACCGCAACACCGTGCGCGATTTGCTGCAGCTCAATATGGACATGTTTGATCCGACCCAGCGTTTTCCCCGCGATCTCACCACTGAGCATTTTGACAACGTCGGCAGTACCTTGGTGACATCAGGTTATCTGCTTGAGCAATATTTGGACGCGGCGGACCAGGTGATTGAGCGCGCGCTTGCGCCGGAGAAAAAACCCGAGGTGAAAAGTTGGACGTTCACCGCTCCCTTCGAGCAGCAACAGGAGTTAAAGTTTTCTCATGCCAAAGCCTACGGCTCCAAATTTCTTGCCATTCATGAAACAATCAATTCGGACAAACACTGGGGCGAGTATGCGCCGATTCTGAAGTTCTTGGAAGGGGTGCCGGACAGTGGTTATTACGAGGTCAATTTGTTGCTGGAAGCGAAGAATAAACACCATCCGTGGGAGGAAGCGCAGATTTCCATCGATAAGGACGAGCCGATGCTGCTGGGTATCGTGCCGGGCAATCGCAAGTTTGGGGAATTGCATCATCCGCAGCCTTTTGAAAAAGTATTGGCTGAGGTCAAAATCCCGGATGGCAAAGCCGAGTGGCACTCTTCCACGGTGTGGTTGGACAAGGGATTCGCTCCGCGTTTCATCTACATCAACGGCCCGGCACGGGCGCGGAGTTTGCAGAGCAGTTTGGGCTTGCGGTTGTTGAAGAAGGAGGGCAAGGATAATAAAAAATTTGGCAACCATTATGTCAAAGCGATGACCGATGGGAAGCTGCCTCACATTCGCATCCACGAAATCGAAATCCGCGGTCCTTTTTATCAGCAGTGGCCGAGTGAAAGCCGTCAGGCGGTTTTGGGAGATAAAGGTTTTTCAGCTGATAGAATCAAAGAAATCGTGACGAATTTTGCTGAGAAAGCGTATCGGCGCAAAGTCAGTGCAGCAGAAATACAAGGGCTGCTGAAAGTGGAGCAACGCAGCCGCGCCAGTGGACGCAGTCCGTACGAGTCGTTGAAGGATAGTCTCAAGGCGGTGCTGTGCGCGCCGGGTTTTCTTTATTTAAACGAACAAGCGGAAAAAGCGGATACGATGAAACTCAGTGAGCGGGCTTTGGTCACTCGTTTAGCTTACTTTTTATGGTCATCGATGCCGGACGAGAAATTGCTCGCGCTTGCCGATGATCACAGCATTGATAAAAAAGAGGTCTTGCAGGCGCAGGTGTTGAGGATGCTGAAAGATGAACGCGCGCAGGGTTTCTACGAGGGCTTTCCCGATAGCTGGCTGGCCTTGCGTGATCTGGGAGGTATGCCGCCGGATCGGCGTAGTTTTGCGGTGTATTATGAGAAAAATCTCAAGCCTTTGATGCTGGAGGAAACGCGGTTGTTTGTGCGTTATTTGATGGAAGAAAATTTGAGTCTGGTCAACTTTCTCGATTCGGATTTTACCTTTGCTAATAAAACCCTGGCGAAGTTTTACGGCT
Source organism: Verrucomicrobiota bacterium (assembly GCA_024277195.1). GTDB lineage: Bacteria > Verrucomicrobiota > Verrucomicrobiia > Verrucomicrobiales > DEV007 > JAADHD01. The sequence continues at coordinate 5,419 of JAJRVS010000130.1, forward strand.
TGCCGAAGATGCAGGGATACGAGTTTCAAAAAGTATCGCTGACGGATAAACACCGTGGTGGATTGTTGGGTCAGGCCAGTGTGTTGACAGTGACAGCTAATGGTATCGAGACGTCCCCGGTTACACGTGGTATTTGGGTGTTGGACAATATATTCGGCACACCGCCGTCGCCTCCGCCAGATGATGTGGAAGCACTTGACCCGGATATTCGCGGAGCCAAAACGGTGCGCGAACAGTTGGCCAAACATCGTAACGTGCCGGTTTGCAATGAGTGTCATCAGAAGATCGACCCGCCGGGTTTTGCCTTGGAGAATTTTGGGCCGATTGGGAAATGGCGGACGACTTACGGCAGGAACCGGAAGGTGGATGCCACCGGGGTGTTTTCCGATGGGCAGGCTTTTGATGATATTGTTGGAATGAAAAAAGTCTTGTTGCAGCGCAAGGATCGTTTTGCCCGCACTTTGATCGAGAAGTTGTTGGTGTATGGAACGGGACGAAAGATTGAGGCGACCGACCGGCCGGAGATAGATCGTTTGGTGGCTGAGGTGAAGAAGAAGGGTTACCGCTTTCGTGATACGTTGATGCTGGTGGTTGGCAGTGATATTTTTCAATCGAAGTGAGGGGGGAGAACCGCGAACATCCTTCGCTGAGGCTTCGGCGGTCAAGAATGGACGCGAATAAATGCTAATAAGAGAGGGGAAGGGGGACTTGTTTTATTTTAGATTGAGTTCTTTTTCCCACCAGTCTAGATAATCTTGATCCGGGATGTTGGGATTCAGGCCGCGCTTTTCCATTGTTTTTTCGAAGTAGGCTTTTTTTCCTTTCATCAGTGCGCTCATATATTCTGCGTCACCTTCTTGCACGCGGCCTTGATCGTTCGTTTTTTCTATCCATTGGTCTAGTTTGTGGCGAAGCTTGATTAAGGTTTCTGACTGGAGGGCATCGCTGGCTAGGTTGTTGAGTTCGTAGGGATCGTTTTCGAGGTCGTAGAGTTCTTCTTTGGGACGGGAGGGGGCCATGAAAAGGGCTTGTTCGGGGGTGAGCTGGTTTTGCTTGTGCATGAGAGTCATCAGCGTGCTCGCTGGATATTGGAGTTTTTTGTATCCGCTGAAAGTGGTGTAGGGAATTTCCGGCATGAAGTTGCGTATGTATTTGTAGCGTTCGGTGCGTACGCAGCGGATTCGGTCAACGGCATCTCCGCAACGATCTCGAGCAGCATAGATGGCGGTGTGGCCTTTGAAGTCGGCGGCGAAGATGTTGCTGCCTTGCATGGCTTCAGGAATGTCTAGTCCGGCGGCGGCGAGGCTGGACGGTGCAAAATCAATCATGCTAAGCATGCGCGAGTCGACTCCTCCAGCTTTCAGTTTCCCCGGCCAGCGGATGATGAGCGGGATGTGCAGCCCGCCATCATAGAGCCATTGTTTGTCACGAAAGTGGGGGCGACCATGATCTCCAAAAAAGAAAACGATGGTATTTTGCGCGAGACCTGTTTTTTTTAAACGATCGAGTATTTCTCCAACTTTGCGATCCATCTCTTCAACCGATTCGAGATAGTTGGCCCAGTCGGCGAGAATGACGGGGTGATCGGGGTAGTAGGGCGGCAGGGAGATTTTTGCGATTCGGCTGGGATCGGTGTTTTTTAGAAAGGGGCGGTGGGGTTCGTGAATTTGAACCTGCGCAAAAAATGGTGACTCAGGAGTTTGTTTGCTCCAGTCCGCGACTTGGTAGAGTTGTCCCTCCGGAGTGAAATTGTAATCGGTCTTGCCTCGACTTCTTGATTTTGTTCCAGCATTGCTCACATGATAGCCGGCTTTTTTGAAATACTCGCCCAGAGGTTTTATTATTGCAGGTAGAGGTTTTAAATTTCGCGTCCGGTGGTGATGCCCTCCGAGCTTGGTCTGATACATTCCGGTGATAAAAGCGGTCCGCGAACTAGAGCAGACTGGAGCGGTGGCAAAGGCGCGGGTGTATCGGACTCCTTCGGCGGCCAGTCGATCGAGATTCGGAGTAGAGGCCGCCTGTTCGCCGTAACAGGAAAGTTCTACACCAAGGTCATCGGCTATGATCCACAGGATGTTGACTGGTCGGTTTTCACAGCGAGCCCCTGTGGCCGAAAATACACAACAAGTGGCTAGCAGTAGATAAAGGGTGGCTTTCATGGATGGGGGCGGGTTTATGGATAAATATCAGGATTGGGTTTCCCTAATAAAGAGCTGCTATCCATTGAATTGGACGGTTGTGGAGCATTTTTCCGTAAGATTACGCCTTTTTATGGAGTGGAGAGGGGGGAGATGCGATTTTTGAACGATATAAGGTGAAACGGTTTCGAATGATGAAGATGAATAGGCGTTATACTCAAAGGATTTCAATCGTTGTTAGTGGTGCTTTTATGGCGGGCTGTTTTCCGCTGTCGCTGGCGGCTGAAGAGATTGATTTTAATCGCCAGATTCGACCTATTCTTTCAGAAAATTGTTTTGCTTGTCATGGCCCGGATGCGAATCACCGCGAGGCGGATCTGCGGCTCGATACGTTTGAGGGGGCAACGGAGGATCACGAGGGAGTTCGTGCGGTTGATGTCAAAAATCCGTCGGCCTCCAGTTTGTTGGCGCGGATTGAAACGGAAGATCGTGACGATCTCATGCCGCCGTTGAAATCTCACAAACGTCTGACGGCGGAGGATAAAACCTTGCTCAAACAATGGATTGAGGGCGGAGCCAAATGGGCAGAACACTGGGCTTTTGTTCCGGCCAAAGTCAGTGGGGGGAAACACAGTATTGATGCGTTTGTGCAGCAACGCTTGCGGGTCGCTAAGTTGAAACCGGCTGCACAAGCAGATCCTGAGACTTTGCTCCGCCGAGTGACTTTTGACCTGACCGGACTGCCGCCGACTTTGGCGGAAGTGAAAGCTTTTGTGGCGGATAAAACCCCCGATGCGTATGCCAAGGTGGTGGATCGACTGCTTGCTAGCAAAGCTTACGGTGAGCGTATGACTCTCGCCTGGATGGACATGGCGCGTTACGGTGACAGTTCGGTGATGCATGCCGACGGGCCGCGTTCGATGTGGCCGTGGCGTGATTGGGTGATTAATGCTTACAATGGCAATCAGCCCTTTGACCAGTTCACCATCGAGCAGTTGGCCGGGGATCTGTTGCAAGATGCCACTTTGGATCAGAAGATCGCCACTGGATTTAACCGTAATCATGCGACCTCGGATGAAGGTGGGGCGATTTCCGAGGAATTGCGGGTTGAGTATATCGTCGACCGGGTGCAGACGACTTCCAATGTGTGGATGGGGCTGACGATGGAATGTGGGCAGTGTCACGACCATAAATTTGATCCGATCACGCAACGGGAATATTATCAACTATTTGCTTATTTTAATAATAACGCTGATCCTGGTATGCAATCGCGGAGAGGAAACCAGGCGCCGGTGGCGGCGTTCTTTTCTCCTGATCAGAAGGTGGAGAAGGCCAAGGTCGAAAAAGATATGGTAGCCGCAAATGACAAACTGAGTGCTCGTAGGGTAGAGGCGATCAAAGGTTTTGCACTCTGGCATGATAAAGCGCGCAGTAGTGGCGGAGCGACGAGCACGGTGGGGCCGAAAAATCTGGTGATGCATTTTCCTCTCGATGAAACCAATGGGAAGCAAATCATTGAAAGTGTCAGTGGACGCAAAGCAACATTCAACGGCAAGCTGGCATCTGCCAAGCGAGGTGACGATGATGCAGGTTTGAAACTTGATGCGAAGAACAGCGCAGTGTTTGAAAAACCTGATGATCTGAAATTTAACCAGGGGTTGAGTTTTGCCGCCTGGGTGAAAGTGCCAAAAAAAGCGGCTAGCGGAGCGATTTTTGCTCGCATGAATGTGGGGAATAAACATCGGGGTTATGATATGTGGTTGCAGGGCAATCGGATCGGATCGCATTTGATCCATGAATGGCCGAAAAATGCAGTGAAGGTTGTATCGAGTGATCCATTGAAGGCGGACGAATGGCATCACGTTTGCATCACTTATGACGGTTCGGGGAAAGCCAAAGGGATGAAAATCTGGGTGGACGGCAAAGCGGTGAAGACCAAAACCGAGAGTGATGGACTGACGGCGAGTATCACTTCGACCGTTCCTTTGAAAATAGGCGGACGATCCAATAGTAACGCGACTACTTGTGAGATTGATGACTTGCGCATTTACCAACAGGTTCTGACGGAAGCTGAGGTTCAGAGTCTGGGAAAAAATCCAGTGGACGCGATTCTGGCTTTGGCTCCGGATAAGCGTAAGCCGGAGCAGCAGAAAAAACTGGAACAATATTTTCTGGTCAACAATGACGCGGCTTATAAGAGCCTGATGACAGAAAAAAACAAAGTGGTTGCCGCTTTGAAAAAAATCGAAGATGCCAAGTTGTCATCAATGATCATGGCGGACAATGGAGCGAAGAAAAAGCGTCAAACCTATGTGCTTACCCGTGGAGCCTATGCTTCCCCTGATAAAAAACAGCCGGTTGAGCCCGGTGTGCCAGCGGTGTTGCCGCCTTTGTCTGCCGATGCACCGGCGAACCGTTTGGGATTGGCTCAGTGGTTGATGCAACCTGACCATCCTTTGACCGCAAGAGTGGCGGTGAACCGTTACTGGATGATGTTTTTTGGCACCGGCTTGGTGAAGTCGGTGTCCGATTTTGGGTCTCAGGGTGAATTGCCGAGCCATCCGGAATTACTCGACTGGCTGGCAACCGATTTCACCGCTAATGGGTGGAATGTGAAACGCACGATCAAACAAATAGTTACGTCGAACACCTACCGTCAGAGCTCACAAGTGACGCCGGAAGCGATTAAAGGTGATCCGCAGAACCGTCTGTTGGCGCGCGGGCCGCGTTTTCGGCTGCAGGGTGAGTTCATTCGTGATAATGCGTTGGCAGTCAGTGGGCTGTTGGTGAAACACGTCGGCGGACCCAGTGTGAAACCCTATCAACCACCCGGTTTGTGGAATGAAGTGGCTTTGTCGGCCAACGTTAAATTTGTCCAGGATCAAGGGGATAAAATCTATCGTCGTAGTATGTACACCTATTGGAAGCGCAGCGCACCGCAACCGGCGATGATGGCTTTTGATGCGCCGACTCGTGAGAAGTGTGTGATTCAGCGTCAACAAACCAATACCCCCATGCAGGCTTTGGTGACCTTGAATGATCCTCAGTTTGTCGAAGCGGGGCGGGCGCTTGCAGAGCGCATGATGAGTGAAGGAGGTAAAGATTTCCGTGGGCGTTTGGACTTGGGTTATCGATTGTTGTTGGGGCGTGAGGTGCGGTCTTCCGAAGTGGTGGTATTGGATTCAATTTTTCGTCAGCAGTTGAAAGAGTTTCGCGCTGAACCTGAGAAAGC
>JAJRVS010000131.1 GCA_024277195.1 Verrucomicrobiota bacterium
CTTCCGAGATCAAGCCCAGCCGGAGCAAATGTTCACGAATGAATTGCTCAAAAGTCTTCCAATAACTTCCCCCCGGTGCATCCACCATCACAATCGGAAAAACCGCAGCCTTTCCGGTTTGCATCAAGGTCAATACTTCAAAGCCCTCATCCATGGTGCCAAATCCTCCGGGAAACAATACCGCCGCATCCGATTCTTTCACAAAAGCCAACTTGCGGGTGAAGAAATAATTAAAAGTCAGCAACTTGTGATCTCCAATGATGGTATCATTGGCCGACTGCTCAAAAGGCAAGCGTATGTTGAGCCCGAAACTGCTCTCCCGTCCGGCTCCCTCCTGAGCCGCCCCCATGATGCCCTCACCCGCGCCGGTGATAGTCATGAAGCCATGCTCCCTCATTTTATCGGAAAAATCTTTAGCCGCTTCGTATTCCGGTTGACCTGGCTGCGTCCTGGCCGAGCCATACACCGCCACCTTATGCTCGCGGCAGTACGGGGCAAAAACGTGCGAAGTGGCCTGCATTTCCTTCAGCGTTCGGTTGAACAACTTCAGATCAGCCTCGCCCACCTCGTCACTCGCTATCCTCAGCGCGGTGATGATCAACTCTTCGATCAGCTCGTGATCTTCCCCACAACCCCAATCCGCCACCAATTGCTCGACCCGCTTGTCAAAACCGGAATCACCAGTGCTGCCACGTTTTGATGACAGGGATAAAATCCCCCCGCCGGTGAAGTCTTTTATATTCTGTGAAGAAGTCGATTTGCTCATAATTGCGATAGATCTTGAATACATAGGATAAACAGTTTTTTCAAAAGTAAGAAGATTTTCTTTGGCGATTTTCGAATTCACCGCTTATTTGCGCCCCATGCCAATCACAACCGACGACGTCCGTATTGCCGACCTGCATCAACTCATCGCCCCCGTGGTGCTGATGGAGGAAGTTCCCATCGACGAAACCGAAGCTCGACTCGTTCGCGAGTCCAGAGCCTTGGCCGAAAATATCATGCTTGGAAAAGACGACCGGCTGTTAGTCGTAGTCGGCCCCTGCTCCATCCATGATACCAAAGCCGCCCTCGAATACGCTCAACTGCTCAAAGATTACGCCGACACGGTTAAGGATGACCTGCAGGTGATGATGCGGGTTTATTTCGAAAAACCACGTACCACGGTAGGCTGTAAAGGCTTGATCAATGACCCGCGGATGGATGGCAGTTACGATATCAATTTAGGACTGCGCACCGCGCGCACCTTGTTGCGTGACCTACTCAAGCTCGGCATGCCTGCAGGCACCGAGTTCCTCGATACCATCAGTCCCCAATTTTACGCCGACCTTATTTCATGGGGAGCCATCGGCGCACGCACCACCGAGAGCCAGATCCACCGCGAGCTGGCCTCCGGCCTCAGCATGCCGGTCGGATTCAAAAACGGCACTGGCGGCAGCATCCAAATCGCCCTCGACGCGATTCAAGCATCTCAACAGCCTCACCACTTCCTCTCCGTCACCAAAAATGGCACCGCCGCAGTGGTCAGCACCAAAGGCAACCCAGGCTGCCACTTGATCCTGCGAGGCTCAAGCGCAGGCCCTAACTACGACCGTGAAACCGTAGCTGACGTGCGCACCCGACTAAAAGAAAAAGGACTCGCCGCCAGCCTGATGATCGATTGCAGCCACGGCAATAGCCGTAAAGATTACACCAAACAAGCTGCGGTCGCCGCCGACGTCGCCAATCAAATGGCCGACGGCGAAAGTTCCATCGCCTCCGTCATGATTGAAAGCAATCTGCAGCAAGGCAACCAGTCGATGGACGACCTGGAAAAACTCGAATACGGCAAAAGCGTCACTGACGCCTGTGTCTCATGGGGCACCACCGTCGAGATTCTGGACCAACTCGCCGAAGCCGTGCGCCTGCGGCGCAAAACCTTCATTGCCTAAGCAAAAAAACTCACTTCGCGCTCATGCGTCGAAACAGGAAAAAACCCAGCCCCAGAAAAATCAAATTCGGCAGCCACACCAGAATATGCGGATAGAGATGCTCCTTATCGCGCATCATCTCGGCAATCGTCATCAATAAAAAATAGACGATCCCCACCAGTAGACTCATCGCAAAACCAATCGACGTTTCCCTACGCTGGGCAGTGATCCCCAACGGAACCCCGATCAAAGCCAAAGTCGCACAAGCCAGCGAGAATGAAAACCTCAGACTGACTTCCGTTCTCAACGAAGAGCGTTGCCCTCGCTCCAGATCATCTTTATCCAACTCCTTCATCAAAGAGGAAAAACCCAAGGTCTCCGGCTTCACTTTGCCATCCTTCTTTTTCAAGCGGTCCAAACTGATCGACATAGGAGCAAACTCGGCAAAATAAGGCTGCGCTTCAGTAAAATTCCGAGGATCCGGATCCGATTTCAGCTCAAAATACGCGTCCTGCATTTCCAGTACCAAAGCAGGAATCCCCTCGTTCATTTCACTCAGCAGCTTCACTTTTTTGGCAATCACAAAAACCTCGGGGCGCTGGCGCTCATCCAACTTGATCATTTGGAAATTCACCAACCCGTCCTCCGTCTTTTCCGCATAAACCATGTGTCCGGGGATATCTGTCATCACTTGCTGGTCTTTGAACAGCCCGTCCGGATTATTCTTGGCCAGATTAAAAATCATATTTGGCAGCATCACTGTCAGTTTTTGTTTCATCGCCGGAGCCACACTCATGTTCAGCCAAAAACAAAGCCCTGTCAGACCCAAAGTCACCACACCGATCGACGCACAAATCCGCGCCATGCTCAAACCTGCCATGCGCAGGGATACCAGTTCATTATCCGCGGACAAGCGCCCGAAGATCAACAGGATCGCAGTCAGAAAGCCCCAGGGAATCGTCAAGCTCAAAGAAAAAGGCAAAATATAGAGCATGAACCGAATCACAAACCCCAGACTGATATCCGGCCGCTCCACCAGCTGGGATAACAATTCCTTGAATATATTACCCAGCACCAAAACCACGCTCAATACCATCACTGCAAAAAACGTGGCGAGCAGCACCTGCTTCCCAATGTAGCGATCGATAATATTCATTCTGATAATTCGGAATAAAGCCGCGCCCAGCTTTCACGCAATACCTAATCCAAAAAAATAGCGCAATTTTTCAAACTATCAGCGCCACAACGTTGACTTGTCGAACGAAGAATCTACACTGCTGGCAAAGAAGCCATTCGACGATACCCATGAGGTCATCGTCCCATTCATACCATTCAGCTGATACCATGATTTCACCAAACGAATCCACCGCTAACTCCGATTCCAACACTGACGAAACTTCCGAAAATGTTGATTTCCCCAACAGTCGCCGGGTATATGTCGCAGGAACGATCCACAAGGATCTACGCGTTGCCATGCGCGAAGTGGATCTAGCCCCAACCCACCACGCCGATGGCCGGATCGAAAACAACGAACCCATCTCCATCTATGATGCCAGCGGGCCGTGGGGCGATCCCGACTTTAAAGGCAAGGTCGAAGAAGGCCTGCCGCCACTCAGGAGAGATTGGATCGAGGCTCGTAATGATATCGAATCCTATCAAGGACGTGATATCAAACCCATCGACAATGGCTATCTCTCCGACGAACACGCCGACCGCCACAATCAAAACAAAGCACCAGAAAACCAGTTGATTGAGTACCCCGGTCTGCGCCGCCAACCGCTGCGCGCCTCGGCAGGCCACCCGGTCACCCAGATGTGGTACGCCCGCCAAGGCATCATCACTCCGGAGATGGAATACATCGCCATCCGCGAAAACCTCGGCAGACAGGCCACTTACCAAGCATCCCAGAAATCCGAGGCTGCTCGCAACGATCTCAATTTCCAGCACCCGGGCGAAAATTTTGGCGCCGCCATTCCCGAACACATCACCCCAGAGTTCGTCCGTGATGAAGTCGCCCGTGGACGCGCCATCATCCCCTCCAACATCAATCACCCCGAAGCCGAACCGATGATCATCGGGCGTAACTTTCTGGTCAAAATCAACGCCAACATCGGCAACTCTGCAGTGGCTTCGACGATCGGCGAAGAAGTGGAAAAAATGCGCTGGGCGACCCGCTGGGGCACCGACAACGTGATGGATCTGTCCACCGGCAAAAACATCCACGCCACCCGCGAATGGATCATCCGCAACTCCCCTGTGCCCATCGGCACCGTGCCGATCTATCAAGCGCTGGAAAAAGTCAACGGCCGGGTCGAAGACCTCAGCTGGGAAGTCTTCCGCGACACCCTGATCGAACAAGCTGAGCAAGGAGTCGACTATTTCACCATCCATGCCGCTGTGCTGTTGCGCTACGTGCCGATGACCGCCACCCGTGCCACCGGCATCGTCAGTCGTGGCGGATCGATCATGGCCAAGTGGTGCCTCTTTCATCACCGCGAAAGTTTCCTCTACGAACACTGGGATGATATCTGCGACATCATGGCTGCCTACGACATCAGCTTCTCCATCGGAGACGGCCTGCGTCCTGGATCAATCGCCGACGCCAATGACGCTGCCCAGTTCGCCGAACTGAAAACCCAGGGAGAACTCACCACCCGCGCTTGGGAGAAAAGCGTGCAAGTGATGAACGAAGGCCCCGGTCACGTGCCGATGCACATGATCAAAGAGAACATGGAGAAACAAATCGAATGGTGCCACGAAGCCCCCTTCTACACTCTTGGACCACTAACCACAGACATCGCCCCCGGTTACGATCACATCACCTCCGGCATCGGCGCTGCGATGATCGGCTGGTATGGCTGCGCCATGCTTTGTTATGTCACCCCCAAGGAACACCTTGGGCTACCTAACCGTGACGATGTCCGCACAGGCGTGGTCACCTACAAACTCGCCGCCCACGCCGCTGATTTGGCCAAAGGCCACCCTGGCGCCCAGCACCGCGACAACGCGCTCAGCAAAGCCCGCTTCGAATTCCGCTGGGACGACCAGTTCAACCTCGGTCTCGACCCCAGTCGCGCCCGCAGTTACCACGACGAGACCCTTCCGCAAGAAGGAGCCAAGTCAGCCCACTTTTGCTCGATGTGCGGCCCCACTTTCTGCAGCATGAAAATCTCGGAAGAAGTCCGCCAATACGCCAAGGAACACGGCCTCACCGACGCCAAAGCCATCGAAGAAGGCATGCAGGAAAAAGCCAAGGAGTTCCAGGATTCCGGAGCCAAGATTTCTTAATCGTAGCGCAGATTTCCATATCTGCGAAAGCCATTTGTAGGCTCAAGCTCTCAGCATGACCGTAGCGTAGATTTCCATATCTGCGCGAGTGGTGGTAATACGCAGACTTTGTAGCGATACCCATTGACGGGAAGCCTAGGCTACATCGTCTCCTGATAACAAGCCTCCATCGCGGCAATCTGCTGATCAAAGCCAAAACGCTGCTCCACCGAAATTTTGGCCTGACTAGAATATTCAGCCAACAGCTCCTCATCCCCTGTAAGTTTCAAAATAGCCTGAGCCAAAGCCTCAAAATCTTTCTCTGCCACCAACAAGCCATCCTTACCACTGCTCACCGCCTCTGGAATCCCCCCATGCCGGGTCGCCACCACCGGCAGCCCCGCAGCCATCGCTTCCAACATCGCGTTGGGCACTCCCTCCTGATCCTCGGTCTCAGTCAGTTCACTGGGATGCAAAAACAAATGCGCCTTAGCGAACTCTTGTTTTAATTCATCCTGACTCATCCAACCGAGAACCTCCACATTATCCTCCAAACCGGCCCGTTTCACCTCATCGCGAAAGCGCTGCTCATCGGGACCACTGCCACACAAAATGTATTTCAAATCCGGCCATCTCTCGATCACCTTGGGCAAGGCTTTTAATACCGTAAACAACCCCTTTTTTGGAATCAAACGACAAGCTTGCAACAAACGCCACTTGCCATCCGCAGGTGCGGATCTCTGTTTGAACTCAATCGCATGCAAAGGCACCGGAGTGCGGTTCAAGCGTAACTTATCAGCTGGGCAACCCAATTCAGACAAACGCTCCAACAATGACTCACTGCGTGCCAGCACCACCTTCGCCTGTTGGAAAACCAACTGCAAACCTTTCACATACTCTGGGTCATCGATGAATTTCACCACATCGACTCCGTGAAAAGACACCAACCACGGCACCCCACTCGCTTCCAGCATACGGCGATACTTGACCGCCTTGTGCCCATAATAAACGTGCACCAAATCAGGTTTCCACTGTTCCAACAAATCCACCAAATCATAGGGATGATAATATTCCCCCTCATGCCCGACATAACCCACCGGGCGTGGCGGCGGCCATTGTTTGATCACATGTTTATACCAAAAACGCAGTAAAAAATTCCCTCGAAAACGCGGACGCTCCCTTTTTTTCATCGCCACCACCGGATCAAAAGGAAACTTTTCCAAATGAGCCGTCACTTCCGCAAACACCACATTGCGAAATTGCTTCAATCCTGTGATCTGCCTATAAAGGCTTTGCATCTCAGGTTTTAAGTAAGTCCCGCACAGACTCACCACCAGCGGACGTCCGTCCGCCTTCGACCGCTGTCCATCACTGCCCACCGCCCTGCGCCCCTTTCCCTGTATCCAATAACTCCTGGTAATAACCCTCCAAACGAGCGACCTGCGCCGATTGCTCAAAATCCTCCCGCATGCTGGCCGCTGCCGCTTTTCCCATTTGCTGACGCATCTCGTCATCCTCGATCAAACGCTTCACCTGCTGCAACAAACCCTCACGATCCCTCTCCTCCACCAGCAAACCCGTCTGCCCCTGCTTCACTGCCTCCGGGATTCCCCCATGCAAAGTCGCCACCACCGGCAAACCGGTCGCCATCGCCTCCAACATCGCATTGGGTATGCCCTCCTGGTTATGATCCTCCGTGATCCTGCTCGGGTGAATAAAAATGTGTGCCTGATGATATAAGTCACGCAACTGCTCTGAACTTAGAAAACCCGGAAAATCCACCTGCCCGCCGATTCCCAACTCTTTCGCCAAACTTTGCGTCTGCTCCATCAAAGGGCCATCACCAGCCAGCACCAGCCGAGCTTTGGGATAATCTTTCACCAAATCAGCAAACACCTGCAGAGTATCGTCGAGCCCCTTTTTCTCCACCATGCGGCAAGCCTGCATCAATCGCCACTCCCCCCCCTCGGGAGCAGGACGCTCAACCACTGGAAAACCCTCCATCGGAATGCCCGTGCGATTCAAACGGATCTTGCTCTCGTCACAACCGAGATCAATCAAGCGCTGCTTCAGACTCTCCGACCTCGCCATCACCATCGGTAAAGTCTGCAACAAATCTCGCAAGCGGTCAACATAACCTGGCTGGTCTTCCCTCGGCTGCACATCCATTCCATGGAAAGAAACCACCACCGGTCGATCCCATCGCTTGATGAAAGGCAGCAAATGCACTCCGGTATGACCAAAATACACATGCATCAAATCCGCTTGGTGTTTTTGCAAAGCCTGCTCCAACACCCGGTATTCCCCTCGATAAACAATCGCCGGCTCTTTTTTGATATACTTCAGCCAGAACCGACGGATAAAATTACTGCGCACCTTGCCGTGGATCTCCACCGGCTCAAAAGGAAAACGCTCTTCACTTCGACGTTCCTTGGTTATGACGAAGGTATCGAATTCCCGCAAACCCGATACCTGCCGGTAAATGTGTAACATTTCCGGTTTCAAAAAAGTCGTGCAATAACTGGCCAATATGGGTTTCGACATGATCAGGGGCAATCTGCACGGCTCCCCCCGTTTGTCGATTCCCTTTTCGTAACTATAACATCTAAAATACCAGCTTTGCTTTACCTGGATAGGCTAAGCTGATAGCTTCGCAGCACTCCTAAATGCACCACGCTCCAAAATCGTCGCCATTCAGATCTAACCTCTTCGTCCTTGTTTCGATCTTCACCCTGCTATCTTGTGAACGACGCGCGGCCCCCACTCCCCCACCATCACAAACTGCCCTACCGAGTGCTACCTCTGGATCTCCTATCGAAGCCATCATAACCACGGCTCTGAACTCCCCGGAATCTTTACGAAATATCAGCTTTGCCGACGTTATCCGCACCAGTAGCGGAACGGAAGTCATTGCCATGGATCTCAATCAAAACGAAGATGCCGAACTAATAAACACTCTTAGCGATGCTATCACCCGGGTAATAAAACGTTTCAACCGCCCCGACAGCCCGACTTCGGCAGAAAAACGCATCAATGAAGTCAGCAAGCACTTTGAAAAGGCTCTACAAATCGAAATCAACGCTACCGACGGCTTTTTATGCGCAGCTCCTCGAACCGCTGCTGGTAAGACTCAACGCTCCGGTTATCCTGACTTGCGGATCGTGCATCAGGAAACCGGTAGAGTTTCCTACCTGGACCCCAAACTGATCGCGGCAGGATCCATCCACAGTTCCCTGCGCACTTTCTATTACACTCCCAAAAAAGAAAGCGGCAAAATCCTCGATGACGCCCACCACTTATTATTAGGGATCGAACATGATTCCCACAGCGGAGCCTGGAAATTCACCAAATGGCGGCTGGTTGACCTTTCAGGACTCAAAATCCGCCTCAAACCTGAATTCCAGGCCAGCAACAAGGATATTTACCTCAAAAAACTGATTTTGATCGAAAATCAGCCGAAAACAGCAGCAGAATCCAAATAAATGGCTCAAAAACAGCTTATTTTCCTATTTTCATTAAAAAATATTATTTTTCAATTGCTTTCCCTTTCGTAATTGCTTTAATGGGTCAACAGGATTACTCCATAAGTCATTTATAACCACTAACATTCTCCCTACATGTTCAAATTATTTTTCATCCTAATAGCAATCACCACGATGATCTCGATGAGTGTGGTTGGCAAAATGGGTTCATATAGCCCAGCGCCGATTAAACCTGCGCCAATGACGGTCAGCCTCAGCGGAGCGGTTGCTTTCCCAGGACGCATCCCAAGCCCGGACACCGTATTCAAACTCAGACGTGCCGTGCAAATGGAAGATGTAGAGACCTTGAATGCACTTCTAATTGAGAACCACCTTTTCATCGCTCCCAGCGAGTAGATTGCTCATTGCTTCTACAAACCAACTCAACCCTGTCTTCAGACAGGGTTTTTTTGTGCCCACTCGGAACCTGCGAGTGGGCACCTTGCAATAAAGCCAAAACCAACTTCACTTCAGAAAGTTCAACGCCCCGCCACTTCCGCTGCCACTCTCATCACAGTTACGCATATTATCTGCGATTGTAGCTAAAAAAGGCAACAATTGGCCTTTCACACTTTCTTCAAGCTCGATTTCATCCATCGCTTCCCCCATCAGCTTGACCCAACGATCGCGCTCGGCAAAACCGATCGAAAAAGGAACATGACGCATCTTCAACCGCGGATGGCCGCGTTTTTCTATATACCTAGGCACGCCTCCAATGCGGAAATTCAAAAACTCCCGCAACCTCCACTCCGACTGTTCCCATTGCCCCTCGGGATACATCGGGCCAATCAAGTCATCCTCTTTCACCCGCTGGTAAAAAGCATGCACCATACGACCGATGCCTTCTTCTCCCATATGGGCAAAAACTTCTTTTTCATTCATAGCTCCACCCTACACCGTTGTCATCGATACGCCAAGAATCCGCTCACACATTCGCTGTATATTTGCATGAATTTAGCATCAATCGTGATATGCTCAGTGCATGAAATTCGTCCTATCCCCACTCTTTACCAGCCTAGCCCTCGCCACCCTCGCGCTCGCTTGCTCATGCAAAAAAAACCGCGATCCCAATGACGCCATCGAATTGCCAGAGCTGAAACTGAAAAAAGGTCAAACCGTGCGCACCATCATGGAAACCGTGACCGAAGAAGGCACTATAAAAATAGTCGGTGGCAAAGAAAACGGCAGTGGAAAAATGTTTGTGCAACGAGTGCGTATTTTTGAGAAAACACGCACCGAGGACGGCTTTCGCTACAACATCCAGAAAAACGACTCCATCGCCAGCTTTGAATGGAAAGGACAGGAAACGCCCTCGGAAACCCACACCGCTCTGACCGGACGTCCGGTTCTGTCTACACGTGCTGACGATGGCTGGAAAATGGCGCTTGCCGAGGGCAATGCCAGTCCTGAACAAATCGCCGAAATCAAAGTTTTCGAAGCCTACGCCAACCGCCAATGGTTGCCGGGACATCCGGTGAAAATAGGTGACAGCTGGCCCTGCCAACCAGGGTTCATAAAACACTTCATCCAAAGCGATCTGGTCAAAACCAATACCGGCGGCACATTGACCTTACTCTCCATCGAAGATGACAATGCCGTTGTTTCGGTAAACATACACGGCAGCGGCGAGCACAGCGAGAAAGGAACCCTCTCCAAAGCTTCTATCCATCTGACCGGCACCGCTGTATTCTCGATTCAGACGGGCCTGGATCTCGGCTTGGATTTAAAAGGCAGCGTCACCAGCGGTGTTCAACATGCTAATGGTGAAATCAAAGCCGTCTTGCTACCTATAACGCTCAAGGTTAGAAAAAAAATACTCGAATGAATTCACGCTATTTTGCGTAATCAATCTGCTGAAAAATCCCACCTCCCATTAAGACCTCACCATCATAAAAAGCGCAGATCTGCCCCGGAGTGAGAGCTCGTTGAGGCTCTGAAAATTCGATCAACATTTCCCTACTGTCCTCACTCTGCTGCAAAATTTCAAGCGGACAAGAAGGGCACCGATAACGAGGCTGGGCGCTCAATTCAGCGGCTTCGATCAAAGCCCGGTGAGTCAGACTGATGGAACCCACCCGACAACGCGAGGCATACAGCTTAGGTGTATCCGGGTCATCAAAGGCGACCACCAGCTCGTTGCTTTCCGGACGTTTCTCCACTAGCACATAAGCCTTGCCATACACCGGCGAAGAAACCCGCAGCCCCTTGCGCTGCCCGAAAGTATACAAATGAAGCCCTCGATGCTGGCCCACCACCTTACCCTCGGTGGTCACAATGTCCCCCGGTTGATCCGCAATGTAATGTTGTAAAAAATCCGCCATCTTCACATTGCCCATGAAACAAATACCCTGGCTGTCCTTTTTTTTAGCCACCGGCACGTCAAAGCGCAATGCCTCGCTGCGCACCTCGCTTTTGGGCAATTCCCCAACCGGGAACAACACATTCTGGATCTGCTCTTGCTGCAACAAGGCAAGAAAATAGGTCTGATCCTTATTGTCATCCATGCCCCGTAAAACATCCACCTCCCGCGATCCCTCATGCTCTCGAATGCGCGCGTAATGCCCTGTGGCAATCGAGTCAAAACCTTGCGCCAAAGCAAAGTCACGAAATACGCCGAACTTCATCTCACGATTGCACATCACATCCGGATTGGGAGTCACTCCCTCGCGGTAGCCCTTCAGCATATAGTCCACCACCCGCTCACGGTAAGCGCCCATCAAGCTCAAGATACGCAGTTCGATGCCCAAATGATCCGCCACCGCCCTGGCATCACGAATATCCTGCTGCCAGGGGCAATCACCGGGCAAACCCTCTTCATTGATCCAGTTTTTCATGTAGGCACCCACCACCTCGTGCCCCTGCTCCTGTAACAAGGCTGCTGCCACACTGCTGTCCACTCCTCCGGACATCGCTACCAATATTTTTGCCATAGCCTACTTATAATTTGAAATCTAGAATTTGAGCCGGAGCGTAGCCAGCCCGAAGATACTACCTGAAGGCAAACTTGAAATTTTCAAGCACAAAGCCATAGTCCGTTATTATATTACGATGAGCGAATCAGAAAAAACAAGCACCGACACTTCGTTGAACGAGCAAAAAGGCGCCTCACCCCTACCTGGCTGCATTATTGTCATCGTGACGATGCTCGTCTTTGGCGGCCTCGCCGTTCTCTATATCGGAGTTGGTTACTGGATGAACAGCCAACTCGATGCCATCACCGCCCCCGTTCCTGTCGAAATCAACGTCGCCAAACCCAGCCAACAACAAATCGACACGGCTTACCACAAGCTCGAGCAAATCAAACAAGCCAGTGAAACCCAGGCAATGGTGCGCATCGCCTTCACCGCAGAGGACATCAATGCCCTGATCGCCAGCGAAGCCTTGCTCACCGACTTGCGCGGCAAAGCCTTTGTCAAAAAAATCGATTCCCAAGGCATCCAAACCAAAGTCACGCAACAACTGCGCAGCCTTCCCCTACGCCCCGATCGCTTTCTCAATGCCACCATCGCGTTTGTTCCCGTGGTATTAAGAGACAGTCTGGTTTTCGAGATCCATGATGTGCGGGTCCCCGGCAAGGAAGTCCCGCAAGGATTCATTGAAGGTTACTCCAAACAGGATTTTTTCAAACTGGACGCCAAAAATGAACAGCTCAAACCCATCCTACTGCAACTGCGCCGAGCTTATCTGGAAGACGACCACGTGATCATCGAAACGGGCAGGGATAAAAACTAAGCCTTATTCACCACAATCCCCCGTTTCCTCTGAGGAAACATTTCCCGACAAAGGCCGCACACCGTGCCGTCACAACCTCTGGCCGAACAATACTCCCGGCCATAGAAAATAATCTGCAAATGCAGACGGTTCCAACTCTGCCGGGGGAACAAACTTTTTAAGTCTTTCTCCGTTTGTTTCACATTCCGCCCCTTGCTCAGCTTCCAACGTTGTGCCAGACGATGAATGTGGGTATCCACCGGAAATGCAGGCACCCCAAAAGCCTGGGACATCACAACCGAAGCCGTTTTATGCCCCACCCCTGGCAAAGCCTCCAATTCCTCAAAAGTTTGTGGCACCTGCCCCCCATGTTGATCCCTGATGATTCTTGACAACTCAGAAATAGCCGCGCTTTTCCTCGGCGACAAACCACAAGGGCGAATAATTGCCCGGATATCATCCACCTCCACTTGTGCCATCGTCTCAGGGCGATCAGCCAAATCAAACAAAGCCGGAGTCACCTGATTGACCCGCACATCCGTACATTGAGCCGATAACAATACCGCCACTAACAGGGTATAGGGATCATGATGATCCAAAGGAATGGGCGTTTCTGGATAGAGCTCATCCAGTCGTTTTAAAATCAAGGCAGCTCTGTCAGCTTTTATCATCCAAGCTTAATCAAGACACCCTGAATCCATTTCTCAACTCATGCGGGATATGAGAGATTTTTTTCTGGATCGCCTTCAGCATCGTGCGCACATGAGCCGCTTTGGACGCACGGGATTGCAGAATTCTCTCACTCTCGGTGAAACTCCCCCATTCCAAAACCTCAATCCCCACATGCCGCGTCCCCCATTGTTTCATCGAAGACAAAGTGGGTTTGTAAATATCGATGGTATCCGATCCCACCAAAGCCTTGCCATAGTCATCCACCACATACTCCTGCGACAAACCCTTGATTTTAAAGCGTGTGCCAAGTGGGAAACGTGACCAATCCGCAGCCGCGCTGCGCTCTTTCCTGCCATGTTTGAGATCACCGCCTGCGGCATTTTTTTTGCCATATTTCCAGCTATCACTCTCCTGATGGGAATAAGCCGTGGTCCGCACCACCAACAAACGGGGCGCACTATCACGTATAGCCTGGGCTTTGGCCTCGCTATTGTCTCCTGCAGGGGTAGGCTTAAGCACACTGCCGGAAATCCCCGACAGATGGCTCTGTGTACCACAGCTGGAGAAAACCATGGCTAAAATCACGGCGCTCGCCGTGTGATAAAATGATCGTAAGCTCATCTTGTTCTAGTATTTAAATATGGTTAAGTATCAACCAATGTCCAGAAGATATTCTTCCCCTCTCTCACAAAAATCTAGATAGCTCTATATAACTCGCCAGATATGGAAATCAAGCGATTTTCTCATATTTGAGTATTTTATTAGTCCTGTAGCGCAAGCGCTTGCCAAATCAACTTCTCGACAAAAAAAGCTCTTGCACCTGACTGCTGCTTCAGAAAAGATAAGCCATGCCCAACGCCGCCCAAATGAGTGAAGCGATTCACACCCTGACAAAGATCCTTCAACACCAGAAGGATTTGGGTGATGATAAAATCCTGCTGCAGGAAAATGATTTGGCAACCTTGCGTAACCTGCCACAACAGTTCCGCCAGCAATTTGCCGCGCGCCCAGCCATCGCCGCCGCCTCACCGCCTGTCGTCAATGCACCAAGTCAAAGTCAGGGCCCTGCCACCACTGAAAGCCACCCTAACACCCCGCCTCCGACTGCTACCGAAACAACGTCTCCCAACAAACGAGACCAACTCAATGCGCTGGCCAGAGAAGTAAAAGCAGATGAAGCTTATCGCTGCCTGGGAACCCTCGGCACGACCATGGTGTTTGCCTCGGGCAACCCCGATGCACGCCTGATGTTGATCGGTGAGGCCCCAGGACCAGAAGAAGAACAAGATAAAAAACCCTTTCGCGGAGCCGCCGGCCAGTTGCTGGATAATATCCTCAAGGCGATGAAACTGACCCGGGAAGAAATTTACATCAGCAACGTGCTTAAATTCCGTCCATTGCCATCCAACCAGCAAGACGCAGCTGCAAGCAACCGGCGCCCCAGCAAGGATGAAATCAATGCCGGCATAAAATATATCCTAGCTGAAATTGATGTGGTTAAACCTGCCGTCATCATCGCCCTGGGAGGAACGGCTGCCCACAGCTTATTGGAGACCAATGCCCCCTTGAAAGATTTGCGCCAACAAGAACATCACCTGAAGGGCATTCCCGTCATCGTCAGCTACCACCCCTCCTATTTGATCCATTGCGAGTCCATCTCAGCTGATAAATACAAAAAAGAAAAAGGTGAAGTCTGGCGGGATATGAAACTGGCTCTACAAAAACTGGAGCACTCTGCCCGAGGCTAAACAAGCCCATCAGCCATGAATGATTCGGAAAAAGAGAGCAAAACAAACAGCTCACCCAAGCTACTGTCCAAACGGAATTCCTGCCTGATCGCAGCCGTCGTAGCCCTCATTGCCGTGGCGGCAGTGATTGCCTTCACCGTCTTCAAAACCCTGGACACCGTCGAAAAAATCGTTTCAGGTTTTCAAGAACCTTTCCTTGAATCAAACATCCAGGAAACCTTCCAAAGCACCGCCTTTAAGAGCAAAGGCAATCAGGGAGGAATCCTCGAAGTGGCCACCGCCACCACCACCGAAACTTTCAAAAGAAAATCCGAATTTTCACTCTTTGATCACACCTTGCCGCTCGGTGCCACCGTTTCTGAAATCCAGGTTCCCGCAACTTATCGTTACCACATCGATCTCAAGTCATCCTGGCAGATCAGCGCGCAGCAAAACAAATGTGTGGTGATCGCACCCGAGCTTCTCCCCAGTCTGCCCGTAGCCTTTGATACCGGAGAGATGAAAAGCAAAACCGCCAACGGTTGGGCCAGATGGGACAAACACGAAAATCTCAAAAAATTGGAACAAAGTCTGACTAAAAAGTTAGCCGAGCATGCCGTCCTGCCAGAAAACATCGATCTGGTGCGCGACGAAGCCCGGCTCTCGATTGCCCGTTTTGTCAAAAGCTGGCTGCTCAATCACGAACACTGGGACAATGAACGCTTCACCGAAATCATTGTCCTGTTCCCCGATGAGCTGGAGAAAAACGCCCCCCTGCCACCGCCCACTCTCCGTCTCAAACAAGCCACTCAGAATTCCCTGAGCAAACCTGCGCTTTAAGCAAAAAATATGAAAATCCAATCCCTGTGCATTTTTTGTGGATCAAAAAGCGGCCACCATCCGGTCTATGCTGAAACAGCGGCGGCTATTGGCCGCGAACTGGCTCAACGAAAAATCCGCCTGATCTATGGCGGCGGCAGCGTTGGCCTGATGGGCATATTAGCGGATTCATGCCTCGCCGCCGGAGGCGAAGCCACCGGAGTTATCACCCGCAAACTGATGGATCTCGAAGTAGGGCATCCCGACCTCAGTGAGCTCTGCATAGTCGATACCATGATGCAGCGTAAAACCCTGATGGCCGAACGCTCAGACGCCTTTATTTCCCTGCCCGGCAGTGTCGGCACCCTCGACGAGCTTTTCGAGATGCTCACCTGGACCCAACTCGACATTCATAACAAACCTTCAGGACTGCTTAACATCAACGGCTACTTCAACCAACTCATCGCCCTGCTCGAACAAATCGTCACCGAAGGTTTCCTCTCCCAAACCCACGCCGACCAACTCCACGTAGCAACCGATTTCAACCAATTGCTGCAACGACTCGAAGAAAAACTATAACTACCCTCTATTAGCAGCTCTCTCCTCAAAACACCTGACCTTGTTTATACAAGCTCTTGTGCAAGCCCTCTAACTCCTTATCATAACCATTATACAAACGCGTGCGCACGCGCTGACCTGTTACCAACAAGCGCTCAGTGCTTTGACTCCATCTCGGGTGAGGTTTGCCCGGATCCACATTGGAGAAATACCCGTATTCCCGCGACATCGCATCGTTCCAAAAGGTATTGGGTTTTTGATCGGTCAATTCAATCTTCACAATCGACTTAGGCCCCTTGTAGCCGTATTTCCAAGGAAATACCAAACGCAGCGGAGCCCCTGACTGCTTAGGCAACTGTTTGCCGTAAAGACCCGTGGCCACAAAAGCCAAAGGGTGCATCGCCTCTTCCAGGTTCACACCCTCATAATAAGGCCACGAATAATCCTTGTTCTCACGCTGCCCCACCGCTTGCTCCGGTCGGTGAAAGCTCACAAAACGCACATACTTGGCCTTGGCATCCGGTTGGCATTTTTCGATCAACCGCCTCAGCGGAAAACCCGACCATGGCACCGTCATCGCCCAGGCTTCGACACAGCGGAAGCGGTAAGTCCTCTCCTCCAACGGAAAAGCTTTTAACAATTCATCAATGTCCCACTTTTTTGGTTTGGCACACAAACCCGTGACCTCTATCTGCCAGGGAAAAGGCTGAAAGGGTTCCACGTAACGGTGAGGTTTTTTGTCCAAACTGAACTCGTAAAAATTATTATAGGTGAAAACCTCGTCTTTTGGAGTCAAGGCCCGGTCCACCTTATAAGCCGTATTTTTCTTTGCTGGATACAACTTATCACTCAGCGGATGCTCCGGGATATGGTACATCTTGTCCCGATCACTCAGAGCCGCCGTCACTTGATCCGCGCCAAGCCCCCCGGCAATGAGCGCCCCGCTGCCCGCCGTCAGCTGCTTGATAAAACGGCGGCGGTTAAGATAGTGCGACTCCGGTGTCGCATTCTTGTCATTCCAATACAGTCGAGAAGGGTTTTTCAGCATAGCGATAAAAATTTAGCACAGACAAAGCGTGGATTTAAAGGTTTTTATTCAGATTTCCTGATTTTCAGCAAATTACAGCAATCGGCTTGCGCATTCAATATCCGAACGTATTTTTAGCCTCTTTTATGACTATATTTCAAGCTATGCTCCTTGGTCTGATTCAAGGGCTCACCGAATTTTTACCGGTTTCTTCATCCGGGCACCTGGCCTTGGCTAGTCACTTCCTCGAAGTGCAAAATCCCGGACTGACTTTCGAAATCATCCTCCACTTCGGCACCTTGTTATCCGTATTGTGCTATTTCTGGCGATCCCTCTGGGCCATGTTTCTTTCCCTGTTCAAAAAAGAGATGGTCGAGGAACGACGCATGATCGGCTATTTATTCATCGGCACCCTACCTGCGGCCATCATCGGCCTATCATTCAAACACCAATTTGAATCCCTCAGCGACCAACCCCGCATTGTCGCCTTGCTGCTCTGCGTCACCGGCGCAGTGCTTCTGCTGCCCCGCTTCTTCCCAAAAAAGCATGGTGATCAATCGATGACTCTGCGCACAGCTCTGATCATGGGATTCAGTCAGGCTTTTGCCATATTACCGGGCATTTCACGCTCGGGCTCGACCATTGTCAGCGGCATGCTCAGCAAAGTAAACCCAGCAAAAGCCGCCGAATTCTCTTTCCTGCTCGCTGTTCCTGCCATTGGCGGAGCAGCCGTGCTCGCACTGCGCGACCTGGAGAACATTGATTCCAGCCTTGCCGTCCCCTTTCTGGCCGGCGGCCTAGTGTCCTTCATTTCAGGTTTGATTGCCGTTTATGCAGTTTTATCCAGTATCCGCAAAGGCAAATTTGAATACTTTGCTTACTATTGCATTGCCGTTGGCCTGATTTCCTTTATATACTTACAATTCAACTAGGACTGAACTCGCATCAAAGCGAACCCTTCCCAACTCAACACAATGCTTTTTTCCTCACGCCATCAACGCTACACGACCTTATTCGTAGCCTTATTGGTTCTGCTTTCAGGCAATCAAGGGATTCTCCAACCCACCCAGATCCGGGCGGCGAGCACGGTGACCTACTATTTGGCGGATGGTTTTGACTACCCGGTAGGCAAGCCTGATTCCGCTGGCTATTATAAAGCCCGGGGCTTCTGGCCCAACGGCCATCTGGGCGAAGACTGGAACGGTCGCGGAGGGGGCAACAGTGATCAAGGCGACCCGGTTTACGCGATCGCTCACGGCGTGGTGGTTTACTCCGCGGATTTCCGTGCCGGATGGGGCAATGTCGTTATTATCCGGCATGCTTACCGGGAAAAAAATGGCCGGGTCTATTTCATTGACTCCCAGTACGGGCACCTTGATCGCCGCCTGGTGCGCAAAGGACAGAAAGTGAAACGTGGAGCTAAAATAGGCACGATCGGCAGAGGCCCCCGCAACATGTACTATGCCCATCTGCATTTCGAAATCCGTAAAAACATCAACCTCGGCATGCAGCGATCCAAGTACAAACGCGACTACTCAAACTACCACAGCCCCACCCATTTCATCACCGCTAACCGGCGCTTGCGCCAGGAACTGCGCCAATACCGGATACCCGTCAATACTTTTCAAGGACAGGGATCCGGCTCCACCTTCACCAATGCTCCGGTGACGGTTCCCAATATTCGAAATAGAGGAACGGTACGCCCTAACGTCCCCGCCCCTGTCAGGAACGTGATCGACAAACACGGAGCCCAGCAAAAATCCTCTAACCCCATCAAAAAATTCTGGACGAACTTGAAAAAAGCTTTCACTTTCAAAAAGAACTAGCTCGCAAACCTAACGCGATCCCCTTGTTCTTCCATGCCCCCACCCGACCACCAGCTTTCATTCAATCGGGCCTTTGTTTTTCTTCGTCGACAAAATGGGTTTTTGGTGACCATGGGCAGTTTATGGCTGCTGCTGTCCGCCTACCTGATATTCGCCGATAAACCCTGGGACCCTGCGCTCGATTT
The DNA here is from genome assembly GCA_024277195.1 of Verrucomicrobiota bacterium. Classification (GTDB taxonomy): domain Bacteria; phylum Verrucomicrobiota; class Verrucomicrobiia; order Verrucomicrobiales; family DEV007; genus JAADHD01. The sequence goes on from JAJRVS010000131.1 coordinate 19,224, forward strand.
CAGCGCTTCCGCAAAGTCCACACTTAGGATTCATGCTTATGTGGTTGACGGTCTTTGGTGGGGAGCCTTGATCAATTGGTTCATTGTAGCTTTCTGCCTTCTGGCTTCACGTTTTTATCCACACTCACCCCCCTCTAACAAAACCCCGGCCCACGACGCCTCCCCTCTCCACGAATGGGAATCACTGCCGATCAGACAACGTAAAATCATCCTCATATTATCCCTGTTAGCGATAGCTTTATCCGCTGGCCTGAGAGCCCCCCTTCTTCATCACAGTCTATGGGGCGATGAAGAAGCTACAGCACGCCGCTTCATCGTCGGCCATGTCAATCGCCAGGATGACGGCAGCTTGCGACTGCATACCCCCCGCTGGGAAAAAACCCTATGGAGCTTTGAAAATGGGCCTAACAATCATATTCTCTACAGCGTCTTGGGACGTTTGTCCCATAGCTTTGCCCGCCCCTCTACGGGACCCGACAATTATTATTTCAGCGAGTTCTGGATACGCCTACCCTCCTACCTGGCAGGGCTGGGAGCCGTTGCCGCCATTGCCTGGTTGATGGTGATGATGGGCTTCCCTAGAGCTGCTCCTGTGGCGGCGATCACCCTGGCGTTGCACCCTTGGTTTGTGCGTTGGGGCACGGAAGCCAGAGGATACTCCCTGCTGCTCATGTTTGCTCCTTTGCTACTAGTCTTTCTCCTCAAAGCCATTCGCGCAGACTCAGACAAAAAAACTTGGCTCTGGTGGCTTGCCTACGGCCTCACCGAATTCCTGATGATCTACGCCCACTTGGGCTCGGTGTATTTTTTACTCCCGCTGAATGTCGCCGCTTTCATTCTAGTCTGGAGACACTCCTTCATTTCAACCCGTAATTACAACCCCTTAGCTCACCCCCTGTTCTGGCAGTGCACTGCCGCCAATCTATTCGGTGCCGCGCTCACCATCCAAATACTCACCCCCATCCTTAAACCCATGAACCTCTGGCTCGGAAAAAGCCGTACCGAGGGGGACATCACCTGGCCCTGGGTGGAAAATTGGATCAGCTATTTTGCCTCGGGCATGCCATGGTCGGCTTGGGATGCAAACAACCCATACTGTATCACCCTGCCAGATTTTTTATCCGACCACCCACTACTGACAGCTCCCGCCTTGTTATTTATATTGATAGCTTTGCTCACAGGCTTCCTTGCTCTGTTAAAAAATCCGACGCAACGCTATTTATTGCTACCCCTGCTAACCCCCGGTCTACTGACCGTCTTGCACGCCAAGCTCGGCGGCAATTTGCTTTACCCTTGGTATATGGTTGGATTTTTGCCTTTGAGCATTGTCGTTGTGAGCATCGGACTCGACAGCCTTGCTCGCTTCAGCCCCAAGCGCCCAGCTTTCATCTTCATCGCAGCTGCCTTTATTCTGCTCTTTGCCCAATTGACTCAAACCCAGCGGCAAATATACCGCACCCATCCAGTTGAAGCCCTTGCTGAATCCGTTCGAATGACAAGAAAGGTCATCAATCCTTTTGCCGCCGATATCGATGAGGTGATCACTCTCGACATCGTCCATGCCACCCGTCTCTACGATCCTGCTCATTTGCGTATCCGCTCTTTCGAAGAGTTTATTGCCGCCCTCAAATTGGCAGATTCAACCCAACGCCCCCTTTATATAAATATGGCCAACCCAGGGTTATTGGGGCGTGACCTACCAAAAATTGACAAAATAATTAATAACCGAAACTTATTTCAACATCATAAGGTCATCCACGGATTGCAAATTCCCTGTACCCGATATATCCTCCGCTACATTCCACACTCATTTAACCGAGTATCCCACTCTCAGACAAAATAAAACCACCTAAACAGGCGCATAACTCATTCAAAAATCCATGACCATCCCTTTATCTATAAATTCCTCCACATTAGTATTGCGTCATTTCCACTCTCCTGTTAATTAGGAACCTTCTTTAGTAAAGCAATGGCAGATCGTTACCAAATCAAAGGCAGAATCGGGCGCGGGGGAATTGGCGCCATTTACCGTGCGTATGACACCATACTCAAACGGGATGTCGCTATCAAGCGGCTTTTACCGTTGGAAGAGACCAACCTGAATGAGTCGGCAGAGAACACCCTGACCAGGGAAGCCGAGGCGCTCTCGCGCCTACAGCACCCCAACGTGATCACTCTCTTCGCCTTTGAAGAAGACGAAGAAGGTCCTTTCGTGGTGATGGAATACATCGAAGGAGATACGCTCAAAGATACCATCGATAACGGAGCGTTGAGCTACGAAGATTTCCAAATTGTCGCCCACCAGTGCCTAGACCCTTTGATCACTGCCCGTGAACTCGGCCTGCTGCATCGTGACATCAAACCTGCCAACATCATGTTGCAGTGGCTCTCTTCCGGCCGTTTCCAAGTCAAAGTTCTCGATTTTGGTCTGGCTAAATTCAGTCAAGCACCCTCCTTGCAAACCCTCGACCAGACAGGTTCATTCCTCGGTTCGATTGAATACCTTGCTCCGGAGCAACTTGAGCTCAAACCTCTCGACCAGCGCACCGATCTCTACTCTCTGGGTTGCGTGCTCTATTATTGCCTAGCACAAAGATCTCCCTTCGAAGGCACCAACCCTGCCCTCACCACGACCAATCATCTCAATCACGTCGTCACTCATATTTCAGAAGTCCGCGATGACATTCCCAAAACCGTTGCTGACTGGTTGATGCTGCTGATCTCCCGATACCCGGATGACCGCCCTATCGATGCCAGGGAAGCCTTCACGATGTTCAAAGCTGCTCAAGGAGGTGAAGCCGTATCCATCAGCCCCAGCTCCCCTGTAGTTCCCGTAGTCGCCGCCGCAGTCGCTACCGATTCGGCTCCTGTCACACCTCCTCCTCCAAGCCATTCCGGTCCTGTTTACACTGCTGTTCCAGAAATTTCCGGCCCGGTTGCTCCACCTCCCTCAGTATCAGGCCCAATTGTTCCCCCTCCAACGGTATCCGGCCCGGTTGTGGCTCGTGCTATCCCTGTCGATGCGCCAGGTGGCACAGCAGCGAGAAAAATGATTACCGGCCCACAAACGCCTACCCCGAATGCCGCGGCCGGCGTAAAACTGGTCACTGGGCCCGTGCCCACCATCAGTGGCCCACAGACCGTCAAAATGCCTCCGAGCACCAAAACCGGTAAAATTGCCAAAACCCCCACCGCCAGCAGAGCTCGGAAAAAAAATGGCGACAGTGCTTCCGATAGCTCCATGGAAAAACTCAAACAACAATCCCCCTTGTTATGGGTCATCGTGGGACTGGTTGTGGTGGTAGTTATTCTGGTAGTCTTCCTGATAACCAGCAAGAGCAAAGACAGCCAGAGCAATGGCAAGTCCTCAGATGCTTCTTCAGAAATCTCCGGGCCCATCATCGCATCCCCTCCTATCTCCGAGGGATTGCAACTCCAGTTGGCGGCTGCCAAGTATGTGCTCGATACCCATAGTGATGTGGCGATAGAAGGCAGCAAACAGTTACTGATTGTCAGTCCGAACGAGGCTCTACACACCTTTAGGATCTTGTCTGAAAACGATGACAGCCAGGTATTGCTTGCCGAGGCCATAAAAGCCGAACATCCCGAACTCCCCCGCCCACAGCCTTCAATCTCATTCGGCAAAGGAGCGGCCATTGAGTTCCGAGCAGAGGACGAAAATAGTTTTTTTTTAGTTCAGACCAGCTGAGCTTTGTCGCTGTGATCAAAGCGGAAGACCGCTATTCAGACATTTTTCGCATCGATACAAAAAACGGCTGGGGGAAAATTCTCACCCGCATCGACGAAGGGTTTTACAATGAAATGTCGATTGGACGGGATCGGGCAAAAATTTCCACCATCGCCCCTATTGACCGCTTTGTGGTGCTTACTTTTATATGGAACGGCCCCAAGGAAACCCATCAACTTTTTGTCGTCGACAAAAAAGACCGGCGTTACGACTCCCCTGAAGGCGTGGCTCCAAAAGAAACCATGGACATAAAATCCATCACCATCGGTGACGCCCACGACAACAAACACAGTTTCGCCACCGGGAAAATCCTCGAGCTAGTGGTTTACGACCGCGCCTTGCACACCTCCGAAAGAGCCGAGTTAGAGGACTATTACAAAAAGAAATACTTCAAATAACCCTGCTCGTACCGGCGAACGACAAGTAACTCTCTCCGGCTTTGCCGTTTTGTCCCCCTCCTTTTCAAACTCTCTTCACCAAGAAACGGGCGTTGCGGCCATTCTGCTCCCACTTTTTGCGCCGCCGTTCTGGCATCTGTCCCAAATCACTGCATTCCAGATATGAGAACTTCGCTGTGAAATATTCCGCAGTTTGCGTAGAAAGCATGAACAGCGAGCTTACCCCCAAAGACTTGGCCCTTTCTTCTAAATTCTCAATCAGCTCACGTCCATAACCCTGCCCCTCGTGATCCCCCTTCACGTAGATGCACGCCAACTCTGCCGCATTCTCCTCAGGATAAGGGTGCATAGCCCCCACGCCCACCACATTACCATCGATTTCCATCACCTGGTAATCCTGCAAGCGCTCTAGAATCTCTCCCTTATCCCGCTCCACCAACTGCTCATCCTCTACCGCCCGCCTCATCATCAACAGCATCTCATCCACATCCGACGGAGTGGCGGGACGGATTTGACGATAATCATCAGCGAAGACCATCGTGCCGATACCTTCATTGCTAAAAAGCTCTGCCAACAGAGCATCATCACGATTACCATTAACCAAATGCACCCGGCTGACCCCTTCACGGCAAGCTCGGATCGCCTGTTTCAGCTTTGAATGCAAACCCGGAGAAACCTGGTCATTCTCAGCCTTTTTCAACAGCACATCCCCCTGGTCTGCAGAAATCTGCCGAGCACTCTGCAGATCCAAACCGAAATCCGGTTCCTCTTCGGTAACAAAAATAATCTTGTCCGCCTTCAAAGCCACTCCCACCGACACCGACACCTGATCGGAATTCATTCGCAGACTGTGACCACTGCCATCGTATCCCAAAGGCGGCACCAAAGGTAACAGCTCCTGTTCGAGAAAACCCCGCAGCATTTCGTGATCCACCCGCACCATTTTACCCGTGTGCCCTTGATCCACCCCCCGCACGATACCTGCAGGGTGAGCACTGAGCGCGTTGGCCGTCACCGTGCGGATCTTTAGCGCAGTGAGATCCCGTGTCACATCACTGCCCAATCGAGTGATTGCATCCAGAGCCAATTCCAAGGTTGCCGCATCCGTCGGCCCGGTGGCATCAGGATTCGACAATTCCACCCCTCGCTTGTCCGCCAAGCTGGCAATTTGATAAGCCGCTCCATAGATCAATACAATCTTCACATTCAAAGATCGCAACACCGCTAGATTCAGCAGGATATTGGAAAAATTCTCCCCTGCCACCACCGCTCCATCCAGAGCGATCACAAAAGTGCGCCCGCGAAACTGCGGCACATATTGCAAAATCCCCCTGAGATCACCAAATTTCATCATCTATTTTCTCTTATATTTCCCAGCCCTTACGATAGGATTCACGCTGCCACAGTTTCTGCGCCGCCTCCTGCCCTGCCTGCAAATGGCCCGATTTAGAGTCCACCTGCAACGCTCCAGTCGTACGGTAGGCGATATTTCCATAGTGACACAGCATCGTGCTGATCTGGCCATTGCCAATCTCCTGATTCAGCGCTTCGTCATTGCGGATCGCATTGACAAAATTCGTGAAATGAGGCACATCGCCCGCTTTGTCCTTATTCTGACCAATCAACTTACCACCCAAATCATACACATTGTAGTTCGCACCGGTAAAATCCATCTTACCGCCTTCACCATAGACTGACAAAAAAGTCAGCTTGTCCGGCTTACGCTGATGGCAGGAACTCACCGCCATCGTGATTCCTCCTTTAGCCCCGAAGTCATAGGACACATTAAAAGTATCCGGCGTCTCCTGATCATCATCAAAATGATAACGCCCGCCTTCGCAAGTCACCCGTTCGGGATAATCCACATCCATCGCCCAACGTGCGATATCCAGAAAGTGCGGGCCATTATTGGCCAGCTCCCCGCCACCATAATACCAATGCCAGTGCCAGTTGTAATGCACCAGATTATCCTTGTAAGGCTTCTCTACCAAAGGCCCCTGCCACAAAGCCCAGTCCAAATCCGCAGGCGGATCCACCAACTTTCCTTTGCCAATCGATCCACGTTTATTGGAATACCAACACCTCGCATACAACGTTTTACCGATAATACCTTCACGCAATTTTTGGATACCTTCGATATTTCCCGGATAACTGCGTCGCTGGGTACCCAATTGAACCTTACGATCCGTCGCCTTGGCCACCTCCACCATTTTATAGGCCTCGTAAGGATTGTAAGAACCCGGCTTTTCCACATACACATGTTTCCCTGCCTGACAGGCTTGGATCGTCATCGGAGCATGCCAGAAGTTCGGCGTGGCGATGGAAATCGCATCCAAGTCCTTGTCATCGAGCATCACCCGGTAATCAGTGATTTTTTTTGCTGGATGCGGCTGCTTGCCCTCCATCGTTTTGAACCCGCTCGCTAGCCGCTTGCTATCCACATCACAGACATAAGCCACCTCCGTATTAGGCACATCCAAGTAGCCCTTGATATGCCCCCGCCCACGACTGAGCCCCGCTACCCCAACCCGCACCCGCTCATTAGCTCCCTTCACTTGCCCCAACACCAAATTCGGCTTGGCCAGCAAACCCACCGCCGCCGCACCCGCCGC
>JAJRVS010000132.1 GCA_024277195.1 Verrucomicrobiota bacterium
ACATCGAGGATAATACGAGTGTAAAGAGTGTCACGGTTCATTCGGATGACATCCTGAGTATCCGTCGTGATCAATGCGCGTTCCGGCCTGATAACATTCACTTTGCCCGTTTTATCCAGCTCCTTTAAGTAGGCTCTGATGGAATCGGCATGGATAAAATTATCATTGGTGATCTCAACCCCATTTTTTGCAGGACTCGCATCAGCTGCGAATGAGGAAAAAGGCAGCGCTCCCATAAATACAGCTCCAGCTAAGAGTGTGCGAAATATCATTGTTTTTCTTTTCATAATCTTTTATCAAGGTTTTTACGGGAATCCATCCTTACATACTTCCGTTTTAGAATTGTTCCTAAGAATACACCATATTGCCCTCACTTTGTCTATCCACTTTGCGCATACCGTGCTAGTTTAAATGCACGATGAGTGAATCAGCTGCCGCCATTTCCGAGTTTCAAAAATTCGATACCTTTGATCCGCGTATTTTACATCGGGCATTTCCTGAAATGGATTTATTCCAGCTCAGCCCCGGCACATTTCGCGGGTGGATCTTCTTCTCGCAAGGGCAACACTGCCGCATCACGGCGGGCAACTTCAATCAATCCACGCTATGCGAGGGCCACTACAATCGCGACTCCATACACCTTGGCTTTATTCTCAGCCTCGGGCACACAGCCGTTGTGCAAGCACGCCGATACGACAATGGGACCTTGACCCTCCACCAAAACTCCATTGCCATGCATGAAGTTTTTCCGCCTGACCTGACATGGGTCGATATCGCCATTCCCAAACAAGCCGCTTCCCAGGTCATGCCCCCTGAGATCATGAAAGAAATAGCCGGTCATTCACAGTTATTTTTGCAAGGTGATCGCGAAACGCTGGCACCACTGATTCAATGGATCAGCGATACTCTCGCTTTTCCAGAACAACGCCCCACCGAATCGCAGCTGCTAGACAGCATCAACCAGGTTCTACGCAAGCGACTTGATGCACTCACCTGTCAACCAAGCGAGCCTGCATTTACCGAAGGCGATCAGTTCCGCATGCACATCATCCATGTCATCCACAAACTCAAAAAAGAATCAATCACCGTCTGTTCTCTCTCTGAGATTTGTGCCGCTGCCAACATGAAACCGCGCACCGTGCAAAAATACTTTCACGAAATCTACGGCTTAGGCCCCACCGAATATTTCCGCATACGACGCCTCAATCTAGCACACGCCGACCTGCTCACAGGTGCTAACAAAGTGATCGAAGTAGCTCAGCAAAGAAAATTTCCCCACCTCGGTCGCTTTGCAGGTCGCTACAAAAAGCATTTTGGCGAAAGCCCTAGCTCGACTCTTAAGCGAGCCACCCACAAGTAACCACTTCCCCCTAAACCCCAATCGCACTTAACGCATTTCTGCCAAAAAAACCGAGTCCCTTTTGGAACTCGGTTAGAATGGCAGTCACTCCTCTGCAGGGTGACAGTAAATGATCACTTCAGATACTTGATATTGATCTTCTTGATCTTGCCAGTGAATTTGAATGGGATTTCTTCATGGTAATCCAAGGCAACTGCGGAACCCAAGTCCATCCCTACATCAAACGATTCAGACGCAGTGAATATGGCAGGCACAGTAGTTTCCGCCATCACCTTACCAAGCACCTTCCCATTCACTAACAAAGTGATCTCAGATGGAGCCAAGGGCTTTTTATCTTGCGCTTTCACCAGCACTTCGATTTTGACATCTCCTGTTGGGATCTTTCCACCCGAATTCACCTTATAGCGATTCAAGGTCATCGCATTGTATTCGGCTTTCAAAACGCCGTCCTGCATGAATACCGTGAAACCAGCAGAAATACCACCTACCGCAAACAATACCCCATTGGCATCTTTAGGCACATTCGCCTCGATCGTGGCGTGGGTAGAAAAACCGCTCATGAACTTCGGCGCTTGAGCCTCTGGAATTCTCGTCATGCCTTCATACATGTTCCACTCAGTCAGCGTACTTGCCTTCATTTCTTCAGGATGATAAGCAACGATATAAAGTGAACCGCCGATAGGAAATACTTTATTTTTTGTCGCTTCGATGAGGAAGGCATCTTTCATTAGCTGCAATTTTTCTGGATTCTCTTTAGCCAGATCGTTGGCTTGAGAGAAATCTTTTTCAACGTGATACAGCTCCCACACATCCTTCTCAGGATCCCAACCTTTTAGCTTGGAAGCCGTTGGATCCCAAGGAATCCTTGGTCCAAAAGTCCCTGCAAACCAGCCGTCTTTGTAAATCCCTCGACTGCCCATGACCTCAAAATACTGGGTCGTCTTTTTACCTTTCACGTCCGCACTCTCAAAAGTATTTGCGAACGAAATCCCATCCATCGTATCTTGTGCGACTCCATTGTAAAAATCCGGAGGGGTGATATCCAACAAATCGTAAATAGTCGGTGCGATATCATTCACATGCGTCAATTGACGTCGAACCTTAGCATCATGTTTGATTTTTGCTGGCCAAGAGATCACCATTGGATTGCGAGTGCCACCAAAATGCGCAGCCACTAACTTCGTGCTTCTAAAAGGCGTAGATCCAGCCCACGCCCAACCGTGGTGATACATGCTTTCCAAAAGAGGGCCACCCAAGGCTTCCATGCCACCGTAGTCTTTTTTCAATACAGCCAATTGTTGATCCGTAGTGCTCGGCATATTGTTCTGCGCCAGCAACTCCGAAATGGAACCTTTGATCCCCTCAGCAGAAGATCCATTATCTCCATTGATATAGATGATCAAAGTATTGTCTTTAATTTTCAGATTTTCCAACTCATCAACAATTCTTCCGTATTGCGCGTCGGTATGCTCTAAGAAACCTGCAAAAACCTCCATCAATCTTGATTGGAATTCACGCTCACTTTTGGGAATGTCCGCCCACTTCTGCATCGAAGGATTGATGTCTGTCAGCACAGCGTTTTCAGGCACAATGCCCATTTCTTTTTGCTTCTTGAAAATTTCTTTGCGAAGCTCTTCCCAGCCCTGATCAAATTTCCCCTTATACTTATCTGCCCATTTTTTAGCTACCTGATGAGGACCATGA
>JAJRVS010000133.1 GCA_024277195.1 Verrucomicrobiota bacterium
CAGCGACGAAGTCGGACGCAAATGCCTGCTCGCCCGTCGCCTGGTTGAAAGAGGTGTGCGTTTTGTCCAGCTCTATGCCGGCAACTGGGACTCCCATAACTTCATCAAAAAATCCCACGGCAAACTGATCCGCTCCGTCGATCAACCGATCGCCGCGCTGATCAAAGATCTCAAAAACCGTGGCATGCTCGACGAAACCCTCATCGTCTGGTGCGGCGAGTTCGGCCGCACCCCCGACAACGGCCTGCGCGGCGGCGGCACCTCCTACGGCCGCGACCACAACCCCAAAGCGATGACCGTCTGGATGGCCGGCGGTGGAGTCAAAGCCGGACACACCATCGGTGCCACCGATGAAACCGGCAGCGAAGCCGTCGACACCGTGCATCACGTGCGCGACCTGCACGTGACCCTGCTAAAACTGATGGGACTCGACGACAACAAACTCACCTTCTACCACGGCGGCCGTTACAAACAACTCTCCCAATTCGGCGGCCTCCCAATCAACGAACTCATCGCCTAACCCTCCGGTCATCTCACAGGAGGGCCGACCTCCTTTCGTCGCTCCCTCTCTCCCCGTAGGATAGATTTCCAAATCTGTCCACACAGCTCTAACAAACCACCCACAACTACTTGGCTTGCAGGCTCATGTTAAATTCAGGACTGGTCGGTGGTGGTCCCACTCCATAGCCGATTCCAGTAAAATGAGCAGCAAGCCCAGTGATGCCCATCACCTCGGATACAATCATCGAAGCAACGAGTTGTTTTGTTTGATCTGCAGAAGAGCCCTCATTAAGTAACATTGATCGAAGGGGTTCCTTTATTAGTCCGATGCCACATAGAACCGAAAAAACGCAGCATAAGCCTCCAGCAACCAAATGCTCATTACCTTTAAAAAAAGTCATCGCCCCTATCACCACCAATACGGTGACGATTGAACCCACTGCAACAACTCCTTCCTTAAACATGCCTACTTCCGCTATAAATCTCAAGACACTCTTCTAAAAGCGATGTGGTGTGCTCAATACTCATTGATAAAAAATACCAGACTATCACGCAAAAGTCGACATCTCAACGACTTTAGAAAAACCATTAACTGCCCGAAAGAGCACACATCTCATCCCACCACAAAAACACGCAATGCCATTGCGTTCCACATCCAATCCTATCTCCCCTCTGCGCCTCCGCGTGCGATTACCTTCTCTTCCCCTTCAATCTTCATTACATTTCGATTCATCAATCCTCCCCCACTTGACCGCCGAAGCCTCAGCGTAGGAGGTTCCGCGTCATCTGCGGTCAACCCTCTCCCTCTTCCAAACAATAGCCCACCCCATGCACCGTCTTCAAATACTGCGGTGAGCTGCCCGCGTCACCTATCTTACGTCGCAACTGCGCCACGCACTGGTCCAAGGTCCTCGTCGTGCCGTAATATTGAATCCCCCACACCGCATCGAGGATTTTATCACGGCTCATCACTTCTCCTCGATGCTGATGAAAAAACTTCAGCAGTTCCATTTCCTTCGGTGTTAAGCGTGCACTCTCTCCGTCCCGATAAATCTCATATTTCTTTTCATCAATATCCGCCAGCCCCACTCTAAAAGTCCGTGCCGGTTGCTTCCCCCCACCATCCTCATCCAGGTTTCGCTCACAACGACGCAACAAAGCCCTCACTCTTGCCACCAACTCCTGCACCCCGAAAGGTTTGGTGACATAATCATCCGCCCCGCAATCAAGCCCCACCACCTTGTCGATCTCCTGACCTTTGGCAGTCAGCATCAGGATCGGAATACGGCACTTGCGCTCACGCAGGTTTTTACAAATCTCGTAGCCATTTTTGCCCGGCAACATCACGTCGAGAATAATCAAATCAGGCAACTCCACTCCAATCAGCTGCTCCGCCTCATCACCACGCCCGCAAACAGCCGTCTCATAACCTTCCCCGGCGAACACCTCTTTCAAACCAAATTGAATGCTCGGATCATCTTCAACCATGACTATTTTAATCCCATTCTTCATAACTCAACACTGCTCAACGCTCTCCAAAACCAGCAAACTCAAAACAAAACAACTGCCCCCACCCGGACGACGGCGATACGACAACTCACCGTCATGCGCCCGCGCTAATTGCCGCGCTAACGACAATCCCAAACCCGAACCTTCGATGCCACTGGCCAAGGAATCATCCACCCGGTAGAACTTCTCAAAAATTTTAGCCACCTCCCGACGGTCAATGCCAGCCCCCCGATCTTTCACTCGGATTTCAATCGAAGCCTCTGCACTCACTTCTTCGACCTCCACCTCGACCTCCGGAGATGTTCCTCCGTATTTTTCAGCATTCGACAGCAGATTCAAAATGATCTGGGAAAGCGCATCCTTATCCCCTTTGACCTGCAAATTTTCCGTCCCCGTCCCTTGATGAAAAATCAACGTCCCCCCGTCCGCTTCCAAGCTATGGCGATAGTTCTCCACCGTTTCGCTTACCAGACTTTCCACCGACAAGGACTCAAATTTAAAACGTTTGCCACCTCGCTCCATTTTAGAAAAATCCAACAACTGATTGATCAAGCGAGTCAACCTGCCGGTTTCACTATCAATGATACCCGCGTATTCCACCCGCTTGGCATCGTCCACCTCGCCAACCCGCCCCAATAATTCGGAGAACATGCGAATCGATGTCAATGGGGTTCTCAATTCATGGCTCACATTGCTGACAAAATCCGTTTTCTGTCGAGCCAAATGCATCTCCCTGCTCGTCACTTTAATGATCAACCAACCCCCGATGCCAATAGCGATGATCAATACAGCCACCAATAACAACATCGTCAAACGCAGGTTGCGCGCGCTTAACATCAGCTCCTTGGGATTGATCAAATAAGCCGCGACCTGCCAGCGCGGCAAAATTGAACCCACCTCGGTACTCACCAAACTCTTCGACCAGTCGCCCTCATAACTTTCCCGATTTTTTCCGATCAAGCCACCTTCATCATCCAGCAAAGCCAAACAAAAACCCTCACTATCAGCAAAAGTCGCGCCCTTGATAATCCCCTGCACACCTTGCCGAATTTCTTTCAAATCCAACTCCACCCAGAAAATCTTGGAATCCAAAACCTGGGGGCGATACCAAAGATACAAGTGCAAACCATCTTCCAGAAAACGTCCTAACGCCCCTTCCCTCTCCTTGCCAATCACTTCCTGCATCACTCCTGAATCAGTTTCAAGATTGGCAAACTGTCCGGATATTTTTAACTGATTCAGCGCCGTTTTTTTTGCCAAGCCTTCGACTGAAAGCAGGTCATTTCTTTTTCCCGCATCTAACTTTTTATCTTGCTGAACAAGCTCAACCTGCGTAGCTGAGGTAAGCGCAATCGAATCCTTCGCAATCTCTTTATTTACCGCCATAGCTTTCTGTTGCTGCTGCAAAGTCACCCCCGATTGATTGAGAGCAGGTGCTTGTGATCGCAGTTTGGAAACTTGCGGTGCGACATTCAATTTGGAGTTCTGCGGCGTAACTCTCACCTGCATAGACGATACATCGTTTTGAATTTTTGCTGCTGGAGCCTTCTTACCAGCCTTTTGTAATTTAGCCTTAGTTAGTGACGGAACCTGAGAACTAGGTGACACAGCGGACGCTTCCTTTTTTTCCATTGAAGGAATCGCCACAGGAGAGCTCGCAGCGGATGCTATAAATTTCCACGATGAAGAGCTGCTCACCTGCTTATGCGAGCTTTCAGCTTGCACCGCCAGCAGATCATTGCTCTGTCTCGCCGGGGCTCGGTAAACTTCCCACACTGCTCGATTATTAAAAAAATTATTATTGGCCTTGAGGAAATTTTCTACCCTCAAATCCTGTGATTTTGACTCAGGCGAATAAAGCTTACCACCCTCTGTGATCACACAGCCCACTTTGACTTGCCCCCAGCGGGAACGGATGCTCTGATCAAAGCCCTGTAGCCAAGTGGCATCGAGGCGATTGTCATTCTGACGTACCAGGTCATCCACTTGTTGACGATAAAACAATCGCACATCATCCATGAACACGTTCACATCCTGAGCCACGGTGGTCGTCATGCCCTGAGCCCGGCGCTCCACTTGATCCCTCATCACCATCTCTTGATCCGCCAACGAGCGTACTGCCAACCATGCCAGAACCAAACTTGGCCCCAGCACGGCGACGATAAATAATGTCGTTAGTTTTTTCACTTCAATTTCAACGGAATCTGCAAATTTCAAACAGTGTCGGCTGAAATCGCCTTTTCACCAGCCACAATTGCGACAAGCATTGTTTCACTTCGAATTGGATTTTTTATAGACGTTCAATTGCATTTGTTTGCGCCCCGCTTTATTCAATTGACCGCTTTGCAGATCCTTTTGATTAGCTTTCAGAGTTTCAATTTCCGCTTTAATCTCCTTTTGTAGCGACGGAATGGCTACTGCTGAAAATGCACTCATTTTTATAATTTGAGCGCTGATGTTTGCACAAGCTTTCTCAGTATCCCCTTTATCAGACCAAGCAATCGTCTTTTCACTTTCAATCGCATTCTGACAAAGCGCCGCCTCCACCTCCACCTCACGATCAATCGCCGCGAGCGCCAGACTCTTTTCCTCGGTCCACCCCACCCGCACATCGGCGCGGATTTCACGAGCCAAACCGTCGCCCAATTGAGTGTCCTGATAATTTATAATCACATCAGCAACAGCTTGTTGTTTTTCATACTGTTCAGGATTGACCCGACAACGCACCAGCAATTGGCGTTTTTGTTGCGCTGAAATTTGGGCAAACTTGATCACTGCCCGCTGTCCCGAAACCGCCTGCTCACGCCCCATCACCTCAATTGGAATGACTCCCTTGGGAAATTTGATTTCGATGATAAGATCCCGTGCCACTATTTTCTGCAATTCACCCAATTCCTGACGAAAAACATCCGCCAGCATTTCCACATCATCGACATAATAATAATTGGCATCACTCGCTTCAGCCAATGCGGTCATCAGATCTTCATTATAACTATCGCCCAATCCAATGGTCGTCACCGAGACATCCTGCCTCGCCAATCGCTGACCGAGTGAAGTAATCTCCCGATTGCTTTTGGGTCCGACATTAGCCAGGCCATCCGAGAGCAAAAGCACCCGGTTGATGCGTTTGCGACTGATGAACTCCATCAACTGCTGCCCGCCCGTTTTCACTCCCGCATACAAAGCTGTGCTGCCTCCGGTTTGTATGCGCTCGATCATCCGGCGCAGGTTTTTGCGTTTATTGCCGATTCTACCAGCCGGCACCAATACATCCACCTCGGTGTCATACACCACCAACGAAAACACATCGTCCTCGTCGAGCTGCTCCACCAACATCAAAGCAGCTTGTTTGGCCTGCTCCAATTTTGCACCCCCCATCGATCCACTGCGATCCAGCACCACCGCCAGATTCAAGGGGCTGCGTCGCACTCGCTTGCGAACCAAACCATCAATGGTCACCTGAATCACCACCTCCTGCTGCCCTCCATTTTCGATCAACAGCGGTCGATCCACTTTGGTCGAAACCCTCACCGGTTGCGCCAGCATCTTTTTTGCCTGACTCGAATCCACTGCCCCACCGAACATCACAGCAGCGATTGAAAACGCTGCCACCATCATTGTTTTATTTATCATGAATTTTACTTTCATGACCCGAGCCTCTCACACAAGTGCACTGCACTTGTCAGGCGGGCGTAAAACAAATGTAAAAAAAATGTCAGCCATCTAAAAAAAGACAATTTAATCACCTATTCGAGAATATCTACAGCCAGACTTCTTCACACTTCACTTTGTCGAGCTCCTAAATTATTAATTTTCATCTTGGCGGCAGTCAGTTAATCGGTTAAATAAGAAAAGCAAAAAAACGATCCATCCCATGCTGCGAATCTTAATCTGGCTATTCCTCATTTTATCCCCTCTGCTTGCCCATGCGCAGGGTCAGGCAAATACAAGAGCCTTCGCCCAGAACCCGCGTTTGCAGCAGATACTGCTACAAGGCGGGAAAGATCCTGACAAAGTTATCGCCGAACTGCAAACTTTGGCAAAGGATAAACAACAAATCCCCTTTGTCGCTGAAGCCTTGTCACAACTCGCACGGCTGGATTACCCGACGATGTCGCAACGCCTAGATCTTGCTAGCTCCATGCTGGCACATCTGGACGAGTGGAAAAAAATTGCAAATCCCAATCCGGAGCACTTCGCATGGATTCCAATCCTGGCCTACGCCATCAGTTCGGATTTTTATGACGGCGACCTGAGTTACGGTGCGCTCATAGCCCTTGACCAGGAACTACCGCAAGACGCAAAAAACGAAAAAAAGGTCCTGCAGGCTTTCAATAAGCGCCGTTTGCTTTACCGCCAATTATGCGAAAAGGCGATTTCTATCCCCTCTCTTTCCGCCGGTTTTTTTGCCAAACTTGTGGAACTCTCACACTATTGGAAAATCAGTGATGAGCATTTGCTGCCGCTCTGCGAAAGCTCTTTAAAAAATCTAACACGTAAAAACCTGCACACTTATTTCGGCAGGTTGGAAGTGCCCGAAATACAGCTTGGCAACAACGAGTTGCAGTGGAAAACAAAGGCAACCGCACACAATGGCAGCGGCCCCATCCCGTGGATCATCGAATACGCCTTCCTCAGTCAGAACAAAAGCCTGATCAAGAAAATGGCTCTCATACCCGCTGACAAAAAATTAGGCAAAGCCATTGCCATGCTAAGTGAATACTATTTCTGCCCAGCAGAAAACCTCGCCGCCAGCATCGATAAAGTCGAACAATACAGCCATCCCTCCAAACCGGGCGAATCCTTTTGGAATCCACAAACCCAATGGATCATGATACGGCGCGCCCTCTCTTTGCGTCCCGATATGAATCAGGCGTTCGAGCCCGCAGACTTCATTGCTCCTCGCTTGAAAAAGGGCACCGATCTGATCACCTTGCAATTCGCTTTTGATCAGATCCGTCTCATTTCGATGAAAAAAGGCCCTGTCGAGATCTATGATTTTTTAACAAAAATCGCACAGGCTATGCCAATTGATCTTAATAAAATCAAACAAGAAGGCAGCGAAGCGCCTGAACTGGTAGCCTTTTTAAATCAGGTAGCAAGTTCTCCAGGTTGTTTATACAGCGTGCTCAAATTCGCAAAAAAACACGGCCAGGCGCCTTTCATTCAGATCGATTTAAATCCACACAAGGATGGGCCCGCTCGCTATTATGACATTGCTTTGAGCCTCTACCGATCCCCTCTGTATAACTCTGCGGAAAATATATCTACTTTCCCGGCAGCAGAATTTCCACGACTTCAACTAGGGCGGCGCTACGACTCTGTTGCGGGTTTCAAGCTTCATCGATTGCTCAAACTGCTATGCGGAGAGAACAACATCCCCTCGCGGAAAAAATTGCGCGACACCTTCAGTAAGATTGACACCTTTGGTGGCAAACTCCTGGTCGCCGTATTTGAAGAACAAGCTCACGATGCCGTTTTGGACTTTTTTGGGCAGCACATTGAAGAGCTGGAAAAACTACCCGAGCAGAAAAAAATTGAGCTGGCCGTTTTGGCAAAAGATCTGATCTGCCCGGCATGTTTGACCCCATTAAGTAATGAAAAAAGGCGGGCTACCCTGCGCTGGATTATGAAAACGGCCAAAACGGGAGAATTTGCCCGTTTGCAAAAATACCGCACCGCACGGTCCTTCGCCGAACTCGACATGCAAGCTGAGGAAGCGCTGCATCTCGTCGGAGAAGATTTGAAGCGTGCCCTGGGTTTCGACTGGCGGGTGGCTTACGCCGCTTTTGAAAACATTGCGCAACTCGGAGAGGCTGCCGTTGCCAGCGGAGAGATCGAAATTCGTGAGCAAACCTTCACCTCACAATTGTTAGCAGAGACACTTTACGCAGCTCGGCCAGTGGATGCTTTTGCGTTCATGGTGAAAGCCTTGCAATCAGAATCCCTTCCCACCCTGTTCAGCTACAAATCCCGCTTCCACGCTCCCATTATGCACTTGTCTCATAAAGCGGAAGGACAAGAGGCAAAACTAGAGCGTTTCACGACCTTTGTCCGACTGGCTCACGGAGAAATCGATCAGTCATCTGACATGACGCTAACCTTGCCTTTTTTTTACCATCTCTTAGCTATCATTGATTTTGACGTCAGGCCGCCCCCTTACATCGTTGATTGGGTGGACAAAGAGGCAACGGTAAAGTCATATCCCAAGCTAGCCCCATCAATCAAACTCGCCACAGAACTGCTGAGTTCCAAACGCAATGGCCCCACTGCAGACGGATTGAAAGATCTTGCACAACTGCTGCAAGCTGATGATCACACAGATTCGACCAAATCCATGTTCATAGGAATGGTGAGTTATATAGATGCAAGGGAATCCGGACAATTACTGAAATTCAACCTTCAACAGCTAGCGTTTTTGTGGAAAAAATATGGGTCAGATGTCAAAGAAACCATCACCTCTGGAACATTGCGCCATCTGGAAAGCAAACGCAACCTGCTGTCTCCCGAGGTATATAAAAAGGAATGGGGCAAAGCTGAAAAAGACATGGCGGCAGCCTACGAGAAATACGTTCTCATCCCGGACCGCAAGGCCAAACGTTTTGTTTTGGAAGATGAATCTCCCTTCGTCAAAGAGGATATGCAACGCATCTTTACTCAAAACGGGAGGAAAACATCAGCCAAAAAAATGTTCGCACAGCAATTAGCCAACACTAAGAACCCGTTTCAAAAATTTTGCCATTTGATTCGGGCAGGCTTCTACCCCGATGCTGCCACCATTTTGAAAGCCGAATGGGTGACCATGCTCAACACCGCAGCAGTTCACGTGACATTTGATCAAACTCTAGCTGATCAAGTAAAGCCTTTTTTAAAAAGCATCGCGGCAGATCCCGAGTGGTTGAAATGGCTGGCTGAATATATATTATTAAGAACAGAAGAGCCCAACGGCCAGGAGCCCGCAAAAGGCTGGCCGGAATCACGCAAACGACTGCAGGACGTAGGGCAGCGTTTACAGCTCGATAGTTTCCCTGATGAGATCTCGCGATTGAGGGTATTGCTTTCTTTACTCGAGTTTTCCGATCTCAAAAAAATGTATCACGAGCCCTTGCTGGCAGCCTCCCGCAAAACTTCTTTTCAAGCCATCAATCAGGAAGTTGATAAAAAATTACAACGCTTGCTGCTAGAAACTTATCTTTATGGGGTGCAATATGACGTTCTCAACGGCAAGGAAGAAATCCTCACTCAATTGTTAAAACAGAACGACCAATTAGAACTATTACGTGTCACTGAAAATCGCCAGGCTGCTAACATTCAAAGGAATCCCGAGCCGCAGCCAAGCCCGCCTAATTGGATTTACGCGACCACTTCCATAGTCACCAGTCCCGCGGTAATCAAAAAGTGTAGATCGGTAGAATTTGCACAAAAGATGCTGCCCTTCTATTCCGAAATCGGAAAACGCAAGGCCTTTGGCATGATGGATGGCAACAGCTCTGATTTTCTGGCGGGGCTTATATTTCTCCACCTGGTATTGGATAAATTACCGGAGACCCGTCACTTTATTGTCGATCTGCCCAAAGGAAGCGTGGATTATTTCCGCGACTTTTTCCAAGAAGCTAACCGTAATATAACTCTAGCTCGGGTATTCATGCACTTATACTGGCCACGCTACCATGTCCCTAATCGCACATTCTACGCAGACCCAGAACAGAGAGGAAACCCACTCAAACTACCGCCTCCAGCATTAAAAACGGTAGAAACCTTACGCGGTCTGGGTGAAAACTTCGATTTTGAATCCCCGTCCGATAGCAAAGTTAAGGCTTTTTTATCCGCTGACACCGTTGCGCAAACCGGCTATCCCCCTACTCGTTTCCTTTTTGAAATCAGCCGCTTGATGCAGGATCAATACGACCTTGATCAACGCCGGAAAATCTACGATAAAAGCTTGGCTTTGGTTAAAGTTAGCCTAAAAACCGACGAAACATGGCCTCGAACCTACCAAAACGGTTGGGGGCCTGCCGGGCAGACTTTGAACCGTCTTATCTTTTCCCGCCCGGATCCAGACTGGAGAGCCATCGCCTTGCTGGCAGATGTGCTGTGGAATGACACTCCTGACAATTTCTCTCTAGCTGATAACGCAGGGATCAAACGCACGGTCACTCGCATGTGGCAACAAGCGGTAAGTCAAGGTAGCAAAAAACCTGATGCAAAAACCTTGTCACAAATGTTGACATCCTTGCGTGCGGCATTGCCAGCTAACGACAAAAAATGGGGAGACTCTGCGGTTTTTCGTCCAATATTCTTCGAGCTTTGTGAGTCCATCAACGATTCAAAATATTTAGCTGAGACTCTGCAGCAAAATCAACAGAACCTGGCCCCTCTTTTCATAGAGTTCCGTTTGGGCGCACAAATGTGGCTGGCACAGCAAAAGGCGGGTCAGGCTCCCAGGCAATTTGGAGAGAACACAGGAGAAAGCGATTGGTCAGAAGCTGCTTTGCAAGTATTGACCCCGGACACCCACCCGGCCTTGCGAGCCTTTTTCATTCAACATTTATTGAACCGAACATTCCCCGCCTGCCCCCGGTCGCTGCAACAGAAAATATTTGATGATACGGCGAGCATCATGAATCAAAAAGGTCCGGTGAACGGTTGGATGCTCACTCATGTTCTCAATCTGTTTAACCCTTCACAAAAGGATGAACTGTGGCAAAATCAGGCTAAAAAATTTATCACGGGTTGGCAAGTGCTCAATCAAAAACAAGACCCATCCTGGCAGGATTACCAACCCTTCTCCCCCACTCTGCTAACAATGCTGCAATTGTATCACCAAACAGCTGATGCCGCGGCGGCCAGGAAACACTTCCTGGATTGGCAGGCTACACTCAGTAGTGAGGCTACCTGCCTTGCTCTGCTACTTCGTGAAGACCGCCACGACTTGGCCCTGCAGTGGCTTTCCTTACCAAGAAAAAATCTTACCCTACCCTCCTACGCTGTGTCCCCCTACATTTTTCAGATTTCCTATGATGACAAAATTCATCAGCAAAGCACCAATTTCCTAAACAAAGTGAAATCAGAAGAAGATCGTTTCACTGCGCGACTCTGTCTGGCCGGATTAACTGATTCCGAAACTCTCCCCTCCCATTTACCTAGTCAAAAACAACGCCTGACAACACTCGCAAATTCCTATACGCCAACAACCTTCAAGTCCGAAACCAAACAACACCATGCCATGCTGGCCTTGAGCCGCTACTGGCAACAGTCAGAAAAAATCATCCACTTGCTCGATGTTTACTTTACCCCCGAGCGCATGGACGAAGCATTTTCCTCGGCCAAAGGTTATACAGCTGTTCGCCAAAACCTAGCTCCGCTGGTGGCTCTCGTATATGGCAAGTCCAGCTACACGAATGACAAACATGCTTTACCCGACTACCTGGCTCGAAGTAAAAAGCTGCTCTCGGAAGGTGACCAGTTCGCCGCCATCAATGATCTGGTGGGAACTTTGCAAAAACTGATCCTCAATGAGTTGGAAAAGAGTGACGCTGACAACAAGGCATCGTTGTTAAAACTTCACACTCTGAATAATCAATTATTGCCCCAACTGCCTTACAGAAGAATGTCGCCCAACTGGGGTAGCCTACTGGTTTTACAAATCATCATGGCCGATCTGCTCGATCAAAAAAGCGATCTCGATGTCTGGAGATCACAACTGGACCGCTCTCAAGCCGCGATGCTAAAACGCCTGCTCACACTCAATCAGAAATACCTTCCCACTGCCCATAAAGCTTATTTTAAGAACCAGGACAAACTTAACCGCGCACAACAAACCCTGCAGTCAGACCCGTGGTTTAAAGACGCCAGATCAAATAAGAGCCTTGGGCGAAAGTAATTCAGTCTTTCACCCGAATTTTTCAGCTCATTTCAGGGTAAAAATTTATTCCATAAAAAATAAAGCGCCTCCCCCAAATTCAAAGCACCTGACATGGCGAGAGCTTATTCTGATACCGTTCTGAGAGCCACCCGCAAAATGCAAAGGCATTGCGCATTACAGTGTGCATCAACATCACTCCCTCGTTTCTCAAAATGAGGCTACCCCTTATTCCAGCAACAATTTTCCACAAAGAGAACACCTCTTGCAGGCGACTTTTCAAATTCTGTTCACGCGCGCCACGCAGAACTTCCAACTGAACCATCCCACAAGTCACCACATTAAGGCCATCATAGCGTGCAGCAATCGCCTGACCAGGGTCTCTGCCGCTACGCAGCAGGTCGATATACACATTCGAATCAATCAGAACGTCCTGATCCATATTTACCTTCCTTTTCTTCGGCTACAAATAACGGGCGCGGTTCATAGTCAGGCTCATAGCCTAACCCTCTGACTATTCCACAGGAGGGCGGACATTCCTGTCCGGCGAAGCCTTCTCCCCCAGTCATCAATTCTAAATTCCGAATCCTGACTCCTAACTCCTTGCCCTCAAGCAAAAGCCTGAATAAAAGCCGATTCCAGCGCCAGAGCTTCCTGCACGTTGGTATTGAGGTGATTCCTCAGACTTTCAATCGCGTCCATTTTTTTACCCAGCTTGGTGGAGTCCAAACTGCTAGCCAGTTGACCGGTCGTCTGTGCGTAGTCGGGCAAATCCAATCGCTGGTAGTTATTCTGTAACCGCATCGAATCGCCAAACCAAGCCAACAGATACTCAATGAGTTTGCTACGGAACTGCAGATATTCCGATTCAGTCACAGCTTTATAATAATCCTCGCGCCGCTTCAACCAATCCCCTTCGGTGGTCTGTTTATACATCTTGATCTCCTGTTTCAGCGAGTCATCATTCAGCTTGGCAATACGGGCCTTTTCCTGTGATAAAACCCCGGAAAAAACCTTCATCAAACTCAGCGCCGCAGACACCCCCTGCCGCCCCTCGGTATAAAAGCGAGCCAATTGATCCAGAAAATGACGCGCCTGCTCACTGATCTCCCAAGCCTGGGAGCTGCCCCTCAAGCTGACCCTGATACAACGGGACAAAATAGTGGTTAACAACTGCTCCGGTTGAGCACTCAATAAAAACAACAGCGAATTCTCCGGTGGTTCTTCCAGCGTTTTGAGGAAAGCATTGCTGGCCGCCGCCATCATGCGATCGGCATCATTGATGACGACGACTTTTTTCAAACCTTTCTCGCTCGCCATGCGCAGCGACCGCTCTGCCAGGCGAATGCCTTCCACCGTGATACGACGCGACTTGGACTCCGGCCCGATCACATTGACCAATCCACTTTTTAAAGACTGCAAGGTTTGTTTGTTTTCGTCGAGCCCATTGATGCCGTTAACCAAACAGATCAGTTGCCGGCACAGCTCCTTCTTGCCACTGCCCTCCGGCCCGGTGATCAGATAAGCGTGAGCCAGGCGCTCGTTTTGATACGAGTTGCTCAGTAATTGGTAGGCTTCTTCAAGCGGAAAACTCATGATAACGATCTTTTAACACATCCTGGATACAGTGGGAGACTTCTTCGATACTTTTTGCCGCATCGATAACTACGATGCGCTCTTTTTCCTCTTTCACCAAGTCCAGGTAGCCTTGGCGCACTCTTTCAAAAAATTCCAACTCTTGATCCTCCATGCGATCAAATTGACCTGCGGCCTGACTGACCGCCTGGGCGCGGGCGTGTCCCTGCTTGGCATCCATGTCGAGCAAGAAGGTCAAATCAGGTTTCACCTCCCCCACCGCAAATTCATTGATGCTACGCACGGCCTGCGCGTCGAGCCCTCGACCCAGACCTTGATAAACCGTGGTCGAATCCATGAAACGATCGGCGATCACCCACTTGCCCTGTTGCAAAGTCGGTTCGATGACTTCGCGGACCAGCTGCGCGCGACTAGCGGCAAATAACAGCAACTCGGCTTCGCTGCTCATGCCGACGGCCTCGGGAGTGTACTGGAGCAAATCCCGAATGCGTTCCCCCACCACCGTGCCGCCGGGCTCACGGGTTAATAAAACCTCGCGGCCCTGTTTTTCCAAGATCTCCACCAGCCGGGCAATCTGAGTGGATTTGCCGCAGCCTTCGGAACCTTCAAAACTAATAAATGGAGCTTTATTCATCGTCTGTTTGCATCTATGCATCGTCGAACTAAAGTTGTCGACCTTATTTCTACACTCTTATAATTTACTCACATGGAAACCGCAAACACCGCCTGGTTCGGAGACCGCTCCGACCACAAAGCAATCGAGGACAAACTGGACTTCGCTCCCAAGTTCGACGACAACGGCCTGATCCCGGCAATTGCCCAGGACGCCCAAAGCGGCGAGATCCTGATGGTCGCTTACATGAACGCAGATTCGCTCAGTGACACCTTGCGACGAGGCGAGGCGGTTTACTGGAGCCGCAGCCGTCAGGTGCTGTGGCACAAAGGCGCCACCAGCGGTCATGTGCAGGAAGTGGTCGAGATCCTGATCGACTGTGACCAGGATGCACTGATTCTCAAAGTGAACCAAAAAGGACCGGGCTGTTGCCACGTCGGTCACCAGACTTGTTTCTACCGCAGCGTGCCTTTCAAAGATGAAATTCAATCGCAGGATGAAGTCATCGGCTTAAACGAAAGGTATTCAGAAAAATCCTACGACCCGAACGAAGTTTATAAATAGATTCGAACTACACGATATTTTTTTCCCATCAGTGCCCATCAGTGAAATCAGTGCTTATTTATTTGTAATGTCCTATGACCGGTGATGAATAAAAGCCGCTGCGGACACAAATGACTGGTCAGCCGATGGGTTTTCGGGCAAGATGATCATCCATCTTCGCTTTTCCTTCTCCCGACATCATTAAAATTTCCTTCCATGAAAATCATAGCTATTGCGAATCAAAAAGGCGGCGTGGGTAAAACCACCACTTCCGTCAATCTAGGTGCCTGCCTCGCGGCCAAAGGTGCCCGGGTGATCGTTCTCGATCTGGATCCGCAGGCCAATACCACCAGCGCACTGGATTTGGTGCCGGGGGAATTTCCCAGTGTTTACGACAGTCTCATCGAGGGAGCTGATGTGGCCACCTTGGTCCAGCCGACCAAATACGAGAACCTTTCAATCATCCCCTGTGACTTGCAGTTGGCGGGTTGTGAGATCGAGTTGGCCCGGGCGGAGGATCACCTCGTCCGTCTGCGTGGCATCCTGCACAGCTTTCGAGCCGCATCCGATGCTGATTACATGCTGATCGACTGCCCTCCCTCGCTGGGTATTCTGATGACTTCCGCGCTGGCTGCAGCCGATGAGCTGCTGATCCCGCTGCAATGTGAATACTTTGGCCTGGTGGGTTTGTCGGAAATCGTCAAAGTACTGGAAATGGTCGCCACTTCAGGAGCCAACCCGGATGTGGAAATCGAGGGCATTGTCATGACCATGGCTGATTCCCGCACTAATTTGACCCAGCAAGTTATCGAAGAAGTGCAGCGGGTTTTCAAGGATACGGTCTATCGCACCATCATTCCACGCAGCATCGCACTGGGCGAATCCCCCAGTCACGGCCGCACCATCATTGATTACAAACCTGCCAGCGCAGGTGCCTGTGCTTACCAGGCTCTCGCCGAAGAATTCCTCGAACGCCACGCCACCGTGGCTGCAGGCTGAATAGGTCAAGTAAGACCTTGATAAATCGCCGTCTTGGCGCAAAGTTCGCTTGCCTGGGCTTGCTTGCCTTTTCGATCGGAAAAGCAATGTCTGGGTATTGCTGTTTTCACCATCTTTTCCATTTCATAAATAATCAATTCTGTTCACGATGTTCCAGTGGGTCATACGCAAAATAGTCGGGTCAAAAAATCAGCGCGTGCTGAAGCAAATTTGGCCTACCGTCGGAGAGATCAATCGCATCGAAGAAGGCTTGCAATCTCAGGATGAATCCGTTCTCAAGGAGAAAACCGCCGAGTGGAAAGCTTATCTCAACCGCTACAATGAAGACGTCGAGTTCTTCAGCGAACGCAAACTCAAGGCAATGGAATCCGCTGAGCTGGTTTCCATTCTTTCCGCCTGGTCATCGCGCTACAGCGCTTTGGAAAGCGACTTCGACAGCCTAAAGGATCTACTGCCGCGCGAAGGGCAGATCAGCACTCTCTCCACCGACGATCTGATTGCGGGTATTATCAAATCCCAGGAAACTTTTGTCGATTTGCGCGACGGCTTCCCGGAGCTCCGCGCGGAGTATCTGGAAAAAATCCTACCCGAAGCTTATGCGGTGGTGAAAAATGCCGCGCGACGTTTGTGCGGAACCTCTTGGAATGTCTGTGACCACCCGGTGACCTGGGAAATGATTCACTTTGATGTGCAGCTCATCGGAGGCATCGCCCTGCATCGTGGAACCATTGCTGAAATGGCTACCGGTGAAGGTAAAACCCTGGTGGCCACCCTGCCGGTATTCCTCAATGCCCTGACCGGACTCGGCGTGCATGTGATCACCGTCAATGACTACCTCGCCCGACGGGACTCGGAGTGGATGGGCCACCTTTTTGAATACCTCGGCCTGAGCGTTGGTTGTATCCAGAATGATCAACACGGGGATCCCCGTCGTGAGCAATACCAAAACGACATCACCTACGGCACCTCGAGTGAGTTTGGCTTCGACTACCTGCGCGACAATGGCATGGCGACCAACAAACTCGGTTTGGTGCAGCGCAGTCACTATTACGCCCTGATCGACGAAGTGGACTCGGTGCTGATCGACGAAGCCCGTACACCTTTGATCATCAGTGGTCCGGTGACCTCGCAACAAGGGCACCAGTATGACCGCTTCAAACCACTGGTGGAACAATTGACCCGTCGCCAGACCACTTTGTGCAACCAGTTGGTCAGTGACGCTAAAGCTAAACTTGAAAAGGACAATCAGCATGAAGCCGGGGTGGATCTGTTTGCCGTTAAACTGGGACAGCCACGCAACCGGGGTTTGATCCGCATGATGGAAGATCCTGACATCCGTCGTTTGATCGATAAAACCGAGCTGACTTTTTATCAGGATGCCCAGAAAACCGCGCTGTTTGAGCTCAAGGAAGAGTTGTATTTCATCCTCGATCAGAAAAACCACGAAGCTGATCTCACCGAAAAAGGACGCTCTTTTCTTAATCCCGACGATCCGGATGCTTTTGTGCTGCCCGATCTGGCCACTGCTTTTGCCGAGATCGACGGAGATGCTAGTCGCACCGACGAGGCTCGTGAAAGCTCCAAGCAAGAACTGCAGGAAACGATGAATACGCAGGCGCAGCGCATGCACAATATCTCCCAACTGCTGCGCGCCTATTGCATCTACGAACGCGACGTGAGTTATGTGGTCGAAGACAATCAAGTCATGATTGTGGACGAAAACACCGGACGCAAGATGCCCGGTCGTCGCTGGTCGGACGGATTGCATCAAGCCGTAGAAGCCAAGGAGGGCGTCAAAATCGAAGACGAAACCCAGACTTACGCCACCATCACCATCCAGAACTACTTCCGTTTGTA
>JAJRVS010000134.1 GCA_024277195.1 Verrucomicrobiota bacterium
ATCAATCTTACGCGCAGCTTCTATCGTACGTCGCAATATATCCTCAGGCTCATTATAAGTCGGAATAAAAATATCGACCCCTTTCACCTCATCCTGTTCGCGCAGCGCACGTTCGGCCAAATCAGCTTCGGGAGATCGATTACTAGGCCTGATCAAAACAATGAAATGCCAGGTCAACACCACAGTGGCCAACAATTCCAGCACAACAAACAACCACGTCCACAACGCTTCCGGATCAGCTGAAACCGGCACCAAGGTGGACCCCAAACGCCACCACACATATCGCGCATTCAACAACACAAAAAGAGAGACCACCACCAGCCTGACAGAAACCTTTGACCAGGAAAGCATGGGCGATACCAGCCACAAACCTGCAAAAAGCAGAACCGTCGCCAGCACCTCTGGATATTGAGAAAAAATCATTAGTCTTTATGACTGCGGAGCAGCAAACTTAACCAAATTTGCACACGCTCACCTAGTCCGGGCTGACCATTGGAAACAAGAACCTTGGCAAGTTGTCCGATATCTTCAGACTCAAACCCCTCACCCTCAATTTCGATTTTCACATTCAACAATGAGCGGTCTAACTCAACAGTATTGATAACCTTAGCCACCCGAGCACTATGCTCCTGCACCTGGATATCTGCCACTCGTCCTTTAACAAAACGAAGATCCCCCAATAAATAAATAGTCGCCTGATCCCCTATCGCTACTTGGTTCAAAAAATCCCTTCGAAAATACGCCTCCACAAACAAGGATTCCGTATCCGCTACTTCCGCCACCACTTGATCCTCTGTCACAGGCTCTCCGTCCACCGCATAACGATGCCAAACCACCCCTTTGATAGGAGTTGTCAAGGTGTAGCTGCTGTCTGCTTTGTTATATTTACGGGCGGCGTCCATTTGTTTTTTTATTTCATCCAGTTCAGCTCGCAACTCCAACCGCTGAGCCTCAAGATTACCAGCCTCCTGTTCATACACCTCCACTTTTGCTACCATGCCACCCTGCACATCACCGCCCAGCTCAAAAGATTCCAGACGATTCTTAATAGTCGTTAATTCCGCTTCGGCAGCCTTCAAAGATTTTTCCGCCATGATTTTCAACTGTCTGGTCTCAGACCATTGGGCTGCCGTTACAATACCATCATCAAACAAGGGTTTTACTCTTTCCTGATCGGCTTTTTTCTCAATCAAATCAGCCGCATAAAGCTTCACCTTTTCTTCTATTTCGACTATCGACCGCCTCAGAAGCTTCCCCGAACTGATACGTTTTTTATCCAGTTCACTTTTTGCCAATAGACGCTTCCGCTGAAGCTCGTCATTCGCCTCATTCAGATTTTTGATCCGCCCTTCAATCTTCAGTTTGGTGAAATTTCGTTCTTCAAGGTCACGATGCAACTTAGACAAGTCACGACTCACTCTGGCAATAGTCCCACCCAAAGGCAATAGCATCGTTCGTGTCGTTGGAGCATAAACAATATTCCCCCGGTCTCCCGCCTTGATAGCTACCGCCTTCGCATTCACAATCGCATGCGCACTGTATGGAAAAGCAGGAGGCAACAGTAAAGCCCACAGCGACACCGTGATGAGGGCTATTGCCACCACAATCCGAATCGCTTTTAATATTACCTTGAACATGCTTCAAAAAATCACTTAGCTAAAAGTTCGCGAGAGATCCGATCACCTCGACTTTTCAAACTCGTAAAACCTTGTGATATATAAGCCCAGCCCTCAAATAACAAGCTATTAATTCTAAGTAACATCACCCCACCAAATGCTTACGAGCATTTGCCAGCTCCAAACCCTCCACTCGCTCAAATTCCCCCTCATTGAGAGTCGCCAAACAATGCCCAAAAGCCAGACAGGTTGCTGCAATCAACAGATCATGAGCTCCTATCCGCCTTCCTTCGATTTCAAGATCCGCCCACAGTTTTGCGTGATTTCTAGCGTAGATCAAATCAAAGGTCAAAGAATCAATCTTAAGGTGATATAGGGTCGATACTTTTCTTCCGAGCCTCTTCCACCGAACAGGCAAAATCATCCGCATCGGCCACTTCCAGGTGAAGCATCAAACGCCACCGCGCCAGCCAATCCCGGCCAAGTTCACTCCCCCCGCCAAGCGAAACCATTTTAGCAACCGCCTCTCCCGAACGAAACAAAATAGTCGATTCCCCTTTGTAATAGGTACGATTCACCAAATCCGCAAAATGACGAGAAGCTTCTGTCACCGACATTTCTCGATTGATCATGCATTAATCGTAAAATCTGATTATCAGATTTTAAGCAAGACTCCACTTTCCAGAGAATCCCCTGCCCAAGAACGAAGAACAAAATTTCACACCTGGTTCATCGGTTCATCGCTCCTTGCTCCGCTATCGTTTTGCAATTCCGTGCCACAACTTTTACAATAACGCGCGCTGGGGTCGTGTCCCTGCAAACCGCATTCCTGGCACGCGCGGGTATCCATGCGAATGCTCGACAGTTCCTTATGCAGCTCCGCACTCACGATGCCTGTCGGCACCGCGATGATGGCAAAACCCGTCATCATCATAAACGAGGCCACTATTTTCCCCAATACCGTGACCGGCACGATATTGCCATAACCAACTGTAGTCACCGTGACAATGCCCCAATACATCGATTCCGGGATACTGGAGAATTGAGGGTTCAACTCATTCTCCAGGAAATACATCAGCGTTCCCTCCAAAGTCACCAATGACAACACCCCAAACAGGAACACTGCTATTTTAGCTCGGCTGGCTGCCAAGGCATTCATCAGAATGTTGGCCTCGCTCATGTGACGCGCCATTTTTAATACCCTGAACATTCTCAACAATCGCAAAATCCGGATCACGGTGAAATAATGCGTGCCGACCAACAACAACTCCAAGTACGAAGGCAAAATCGAGAGCAAATCTATCATCCCGAAAAAGCTGAAAATATAACGCCTTTTCCGCCTGACTATCCAGATACGCATTCCATACTCGATCGTAAATAGAATGGTAAAACCCCACTCTAAAACATCAAACAAGCCCCTATATTTGCTCTCCAGACTTTCCACCGTCTCCAACATCACCACCAGCACACTGGCGCCGATCAACCACAGCAACCACACATCGAAGCTTTTGCCCGCCGGGGTATCGGAAAGAAAAATAATCCTCCAGAGTTTTTCTCTGGTTGCTTCCTTGGGCTCTTCTCTGATATTCTCGTCTTTCACAACCCCTGCACTGTAATCCACTTCATAACCAACTCAACTTTCATGAAAGCCTTTGTTTTCGCGCTGCTCGCCACCACCCTGCTCAGCACATCCTCATGTGTCAGGCTTCAATTCGGTCCACCCGCACCTGAACCAGGTATTCATCACATCGTTTTGGTCTGGCTGAATTTATCCGGCAACCCCAGCTACCGGCAACAGATCATCTCACAATCCCAGCGACTCGAAAAAATTCCCGGGGTTATGTCTGTGAACGCCGGTCGGTCCCTGTTCAGCAACCGCGACATCGTCGACCACTCTTTTGATGTCGGCCTCGATATCACTTTCGAAACCTCTGAGGATCTACAATACTACCTCACCCACCCCGACCACCTGCGTTTTGTCGAAGAAATCAAACCGCTGGTCAAACGCATCGTGGTTTACGATATTAAAAAGTGACCCCTCACTTCCCCTCCTCACTCGCCTCGAAAGCCCGTGCTGAAATGCTGCGGAACTTCCACGGCAACTTGCTATTTTCCGGTTGAGCATCGAGCACCGCTTGCAGTTTTTCATAACCCTCCTGAACCTTCTCGTCTTTGAACTTAGCTCCACTCCCCATTTTGGACAAATCGTGCAACTCCAACGGATCACTTGATAAGTCATAAAAAGGCCCGTCGGAATAGAGCTTGAAACGCTGCCCACGAATAACCCTCTTATTGTGATACTGCGTAAAACACCAAGGACGCCAAGGTTCTGGCGGCTCTTCCCCATACAACTGCGCCGCAAATGACCGCCCGTCATAAGTCACGCCCTGCGGCAAGTCAGCCCTGCCCAAATCCGCCAGGGTCGGCAGCACATCGCTCGCGTCGATCAGATCATCGCTCTCCCAACCACCTTGGATCAGCGCTGGGGAATTCACGATGAAAGGCGTATTGATGCCCCACTCTTTCATCGGATAATAACCATCCTCACCCGGGCGCATGGTGGATCCCACCGAAGCCTCCCTGCCTTGAAAGCGCCCCCCCATATTCTCATAACCGTGAAAAGCCCCGTTATCGGTACCGTTATCCGTAGTGATAAAAATAATCGTATTATCCCGCAGTCCCAAACGATCCAAAGCCTCGGTCAGGCGCAAGATCGACTGATCAGCATAATACAACATATCAGCAAACTGCTCGCGCGGGGTCAAATCCGCACCCTTATTATCCGGAGTCTCACCCACTGGTATATGAGTCAGTATCATCGAATAATAAGCAAAAAACGGCTTCTTCCTAGGTTTCGCCATGTAATCGATCAAATAATCCGTAAAAATATCCGGACCATATTTCCCCTTCGTCTCCAGAAGTTTTCCATTCTGGATCACATAGGGGTCCCAATAACGCTTTTTGTGAGCAGGATGCCCTTTTTTGCCTTCGGGGAACAAACAGTAGCCATCAAAACCGTGTTTTTTGATTGCGTCCTTCTGCGCAGGGTCAAACAAATCATTGATCTGCCACTTACCGGAAATGCAGGTATCATAGCCCGAATCCCTTAGTATCCGAGCAATGCTTTTCTCCCGCTTCCAATCAAAATAGCCGCCGCCATAAATTGCCGGATCATGATGAGTGTGCCAACCCGTGCGAAAAGGGTAACGCCCGGTCAACAACATCACCCGCGTCGTGCTGCAGACCGGGGTGACATAAAAATTGCGAAACTTAACCCCGGTGCGCGCCAGTTCATCCATCGCCGGGGTTTGATATTCCTGACTGCCGTAACTGCGGAACCAATCCTTGCCCACATTGTCCAACAGAATGAATAAAATATTTGGCCGCGAATCTTGTTCCTCGGCCGCGTGCATTTCAGCAACTTGATGCAAAGAAAAAACGAGCGCAGCAATCAACAAGTAGCGATGGAAGTTCAATTTCATCCCTCATTGTCATAGGCTCTTTTCAATTGTCAATTGCGCGCTTTTTTAGGCGGTAGCGATTTAGCCTATAGGCTGTAGTTTTTTATCGCTCCCTCAGTGCTCTCGTTTTTTCATTGATCAAACGATACATCATCTCCAATCTCCCAACCTCAGCTCCCGCCTCGGCACCCCGACGCCAGGGCTCTCCCCAGATTGCCTCGACCTCCACCGCGCGCCCTTCGACAAAATCCACCATACTCGATGGCCGGTAGGGCCCCATTTTCAAAGTCTTCTCCACTTGTTCATCCACCAACGTGTCCGGCAATTCATAGCCCAAAACCCCCGCCGTGCGAATCACCTCCCGCATCAACTGACGAGTCAAAACCAACAAATCTTCGTCCGCCAATATCTCCGCCACATCGATGCCTCCACCCAGAATCGCCAGCCCGTTAAACGGAATGTTCCACACCAACTTACGCCACGAGGCCCACATCAAATCACCCACCACCTCACAGTTGATCCCACTGCGGGAAAACCACTCAACCACCTGACGCGTTCTGTCCGTCGCCGATGCGTGGAGCTCCCCCATCATGATCAGACCAAAACCCAAATGCTTGATCACACCTGGCGAAGTCCGGTTGAGACATACAAAACACAAACCTCCCATCACCCGTTGCTCCCCAAAGTGCTGCGCTAAAAACTCCCCATTCCCCAATCCATTTTGCAAAGTCAGTAAACACGTATGCTCCCCCAGTAATGGAGGGATCAACGTTTCAAGCACCTCATTCTGCGTCGATTTGAGCGCAATGATCACCAAATCCACCGCCCCAATTTCCTCAGTCGTCGCATGGCACAAAACTTCCTTCACTTCAAAATCAGCATGCAAAGCACTTTCGACCGCCAGCCCATGCTCGGCCACATGATTCAAATCACTGCGCATCAAAAAATGCACCTCCGCCCCCGCCCTCACCAAATGCGCCCCATAATAACAGCCCACCGCCCCCGACCCCACAATTGCTATCTTGTAACTCATAACGCATCTCTCTTCATCTCCGCCTCGACCACCTTGCGAGTATTCCCCGGGTCATTAGTAATAATCCCATCAATGCCCCATTCAATAAACTTCCGGATCTCCTTCTCCGCATCCACTGTCCATACCAACACCTTGATCCCCTTTTCATGAAAACGTTCGATGTCACTGCGTTTGAGGTCACCACTGCCCCAACCGACATATTCCGGCTTGAGCTCAAACAGTTGTTTGAACTGCTTTTTTTTGATCGCTTTACTACCCAGTGCGCCCATTTTGATTTCAGGAGCCAGTTGGCGTAATTGTTTAAGGAACTTCCAATCAAAAGCCTGCACCACCACCTGATCCTCCACCTTCATTTTGCGAATCACCTCGATATGCTGTTGCGCCGATCCCGTTTTACGCTCGATCAGCGGTAGCATTTTTGGCAAACTCGCCTCGATGGCCTGCTGCAAACTCGGCATAAGCTCTCCCTCAAACCGCTTGGCAAACCACCACCCCACATCATAAGCCTGAGACTCTTCAAAAGTCATCTTAGCTATCTTGACCCTGCCCTTTTTACCTAGATATTTTTCCAAGGTCTCATCGTGCTGCAAGATCAACACCCCGTCAGCCGTCACTCGCGTATCCCATTCCACCCAATCCGCCCCCGCTTCCGCCGCCGCCTTGATCGCCACCAAAGTATTTTCCGGAGCCAGCGCACTCGCTCCGCGATGGGCTATGATTTTAACACTCATTTTTTTCTCCTCCGCACTCATCAAGCCGATTCCTAATACCCCAATCACAAAAATCCAAAAACCCTTAACCATAGACATAACTCTTTTATTGATTAAAAATAGTTGGATGACATCATACACTTACGCTGTGCGTACTAGCCTGCATGAGGACAAAGAAACAGTCAAGAATGTTCGCAGTCCTGTTCAGCGAGGTGGTGTATGATAAAAAAATAACCCTTTGTTATTTAAAGCTACCTTATCACCCATCAACATCATTCCGCCCATTTAGGGCTGGCAATAAAACCACTTTAACCCCAGCGCTTCGCACCGGGCTATCTCATTTTGTCCTTACAGGACAGTTTGCTTTCATCTCTTTTGCACCAACGGTGCTCAATGAGATAGCCCAGTGCGAAGCGCTGGGTAAAAAATCCAATTCTCCCAGTCCTGCAAGGGCGAAACTCATAATGGTCAGCAGCTTAATATTCTGTCTTACCCCCTCGGCGAGGTCACCACCCCCAAGCACCGACCCATTTGAGATCCCGCTACCGCTTCCATCATCCGCCCCCTCACAAATATGGCGACGCCCAGATTCTATCAGTGCCCATCAGTGCAATCCGTGGTTCATCTCCATCTACCCCAAGCCGTTAAACTTTTTCACCTATTAGATCTCCACTCATTCCCCGCATCAAAAACACTCGACACCACCACCGGAACGCGTAACCTTCCCATTTTGCCAACCTGTTTCCCCCTCTACCCTCCTTATCCAATGAAACCTTTTGACATCCAAGTAAACGGCTATTTCGGCGGGGATTTCACCAACCCGGAAATCACCGCAGAAGAACTGCACACCACTTGCATCGCGCTTGAAGAGGACGGCGTTGAGCACATCCTCGCCACCGTCATCACCGACAACGTTGACGCGCTGTGCCACAAGCTCTCCCATCTGGTCAAACTACGCGAGCAGGATGATCTGGCGAAAAAAATCATCGCGGGATTTCACATCGAAGGCCCCTTCATCAATCCTGAAGTCGGTTATGTCGGTGCCCATCCTGCAGACTGCGTCAAGCCCGCCAATATCGAAAACAGCAAACGGCTGCTCGACGCCACCGCCGGACTGACCAAACTGATCACCCTCGCTCCCGAGTTCGACAAAAACATGGCGACCACCCGCTTCCTCGCCGAACAAGGCATCACCGTTTCCGCCGGTCACTGCAACCCGTCACTCGATCAACTCAAAGCCGGCATCGATGCCGGCCTGAGCATGGTCACCCACGTCGGCAACGGCTGCCCGGTCACCATGAACCGCCACGACAATATCATCCAACGGGTTCTCAGCCTGTCCGGCCAGCTCTGGTGCTGCTTCATCCCCGATGGCGCGCATGTTGATTTTTTTGCCCTAAAAAACTACCTGCAAGTCGCCGGCATCGACCGCTGCATCATGGTCACCGACGCCATCGCCGCCGCCAAGCTCGGCCCCGGTCGTTACCAACTCTCCGGTATGGAAATCGAAGTGGATGAACAAGGCGTTGCCCGCAAACCCGGCTCACCCAATCTCGCCGGAGCGACCATCACCATGCCCCAGATCCGTGAAAATTTACGCCAGCACCTCAATCTCGATGAGCAGCAAATCAAACAACTCATCGATGATAACCCCCGCCAAGCCATCGGATTGTAAGCAGCCCAGCCAACCCTCCACTCCCCCTGCTTCATAAAAAAACAGCCTGGAAAAGCTTGTTTTTCCCCTGAAAACCCCGTAAAACCTTTCCTTTACCCAATTTCAAATTTTACATTCCAAATCTCAAATTCCCCCATCATGAACAAAATCGTCGAATTTTTCAAGTCCATTGGCCCTGCCATCATCATCGCCGCCGTTGTCTGCGGCCCCGGCAGCATCCTGATGAGCTCCAAAACCGGTGCCATCTATGGCTACAGCATGATCTGGGTGCTTGCTATTTCCGCTTCATTAATGTGGTGCATGGTGGTGCTATCCGCCCGTCTCGGCGTAGTGCACAAGCACACCCTGATCGAAGAGCTCTCTATTCGCCTCGGACGACCGGTTGGCATGTTCATTGGCATCACCCTGTTCCTGATCGTGGCTGGATTCCAAGTCAGTAACAACATCGCCATTGTCGCCGCCGTCGAAACCATCATCGGCGATCTAGGAGCTGCCTCCAAGGTGGGGGTGTTACTGGCGCTGAATGCCTTCATCATCGTCGTACTCTACGGCTTCCGCGACCTCTACAACCCGATTGAAAAAATCATGAAAACCATCGTGCTGTTGATGGTCACTTCTTTCATCATCAA
>JAJRVS010000003.1 GCA_024277195.1 Verrucomicrobiota bacterium
ATACCTTGAGCGGCTTCCAAAGAAAAGAAAGCTCAAACATACCCGCTATGCCCAGACTATAACACAGCACCTGCCACAAAAAAGTGAGCCAATAAAACCACCCATCATCAAACAACATCAAGTTACAAAACAAAGCCACCAGTAAAAAGACCGGTCCCAGCAAGCGCAAATATTTGTGTGATACCAACTGCCACAGCAAAGGATTTTTCCACGGCAACAACCACTCCAGATGCCTGAACAACATCTGCCAGTTCCCCGTCAAAGTGCGCACCTTACGCCGCTGCTCAGAGACCCGATCCAATGATTGTGGGTCGTAAGCTTTAGCCTCGGCATCGAACAAAACCCGGTATCCCCCCAGCGCAATTTTCATCGGAATCACCACATCATCAAGAATCGTATCTTCAACGATCGGCTGATAAGCCTTCCTCCGCAAGGCATAAACCGCGCCCGTGCAACCAATACTCGAAGCAATCTCCGCTTCCTTTTTCCGAATAAACTTCTCTAACTCCCAATAAACATCCAAACCCTCCCCCGCAACCTGATCCGACGACTCGATCTCCAGACTGCCGCTCACCGCACCCACCTTTTCATCGGCAAAAGCCGCCACTAGGCGCGAAATGGTGTCCTTATCAAAACGCTGCCGCACATCGACCAAAACCACAATCTCCCCGCTCGCCATAGCCACCCCCTGGTTCACCCCCGCCGCCTTGCCCTTCTTTCCTTGTTCCATATCCACCACCTTGACGCGTTGCCCCATCTCCTTCGCCAAACGAGCGGTATCATCATCACAACGATCACAGATCACCAGCACCTCTTGCAACGCCCCGTAATCCGCTTGCAAAAGATTCTCAATCCGCTCCACAATGCGCGACGCTTCATTGTGCACCACCATCACCACCGACACCGGCAATTGGAACGACGACGGGAACGACGACTGTATCGACTCCCCCTCAGCATCTCCCTGCCGCCGCCTTTTACTCAAAAAAGAAAACAACGATAACAGCGCCGCATACCCAATGTAGGTATAAACCACTAAAACCAAACTACCCCAGAATACCCACTGCATTTTTGTAACTATTCAGGTGGTTGGAAAACAACTGGCTTGGCGAACTAATAAATTCTTTCACACTACACGAAAAAATATATTTTGCCACAGCCGTAGCGCAGCAAGACAATCGGAGACAAATCGGCACTGATAAACACTGATAAGTATTATTTTTCACTTCAATTCGTCTTCCCTTTCAGGGTCTATCAGTGAAATCAGTGGTTTGATTCTTCGATTTTAAAAAATGTCATGTAGTGTGACGCTACCTCTTATCACCTGAATAATTTACTTTCAAACAGACCTTTTCCAATCAACATTGCCGCTTACGATCACAAAAGTCACAGCATGAGCCAAACTTCACAAAAAATCAGCATCTTCGGCCTCGGTTACGTAGGCAGCGTCACCGCCGCCTGCCTGGCCTCCCGTGGCCATGACATCACCGGCATCGATGTGCAACCGGACAAAGTCGAAAAAATCAACTCCGGCAAAGCCCCCATCGGTGAACCCGGCCTTGACGAGCTGATCTCCAAGCAAGTGCAAGCCGGACTCATCCGCGCCACCACCGATCCGGCTGCCGCCTCCAACACCGACATCTCACTGGTCTGCGTCGGCACCCCCTCGACCGCCTCTGGCGAACTCGACCTCACTTTTGTCGATTCCGTCTGCCAGCAAATCGCCACCATGCTCGCAAGCTCTGGTAAAAACCACGCCGTCGTTTTCCGCAGCACCATGCTTCCCGGATCGGTACGCCGCCTGGCCCAACAGCACTTCACTCCATTCATCGACAGCGGCAAACTATCGATATATTTCCTGCCCGAGTTTCTGCGTCAAGGCAGCGCCATCGCCGACTTCCAGGACCCCAGCCTCTCCGCAATAGGAGTGCTCGACCCCGCACAAGAAAAACTCGTTCGTGAGCCCGTGACCCACATCCTCGATGAAGGCATCGCCATCGTCGAACTCGAAGCCGCCGAGCTGTTGAAATATTCCTGCAACGCCTTCCACGCCGCCAAAGTGAGTTTTGCCAACGAAATCGGCCGCATCGCCAAAGGCTTCGATACCGATGGAGCCAAAGTCATGGAACTGCTCTGCAGTGACACCCGGCTCAACATCTCCTCCTACTACATGCGCCCCGGCAACCCCTACGGCGGCTCCTGCCTGCCAAAAGACGTCAGTGCCCTGTCCCACTTCGCTCGCTCGCTCAACGTCGCCGCCCCCACCCTCGACAGCTTGTTGCCCAGTAACCACAGCCACCTCGAACACCTGATCAAATTAGTCGAACAAACCGGACAAAAATCCGTCGCCCTGATCGGCATCGCCTTCAAAAACAATACCGACGACCTGCGCGGCAGCGCCCTCGTCAGACTCGCCCACGCCCTGCTATTAAAAGATTACCAGGTCACCATCTACGACCCGCTGGTATCACCCGACAGCCTGGTCGGCATGAACAAACGTTACGCCTCGGCCAAACTGCCCGGTCTGGAGTCCCTGCTAAAAACAAAGCTCAGCGACGCCATCCCCGAACAAAGCACTCTCGTTGTATCCAAACCCTGCGCCAGCCTAGAAGAACTGTCCCCCCTGCTCAGCGAGCAACACCACCTGGTCGACGTCAACGGCTGGCGCGAACTGCAAACCCTCCCCGCCCACTACCACGGCCTCTGCTGGTAACACCTTCCATCTCCTTCCTCCCCGTAACACGTAATGCCATTGCGTTTCTTTGGGGCGTTACTCTTGTTTGTGAAAATGTAGAGCTTACGGAAGAAAACAGCCGAACACGCGAACGCGGGGAAGACCGCCGGAAGGAAACTACCCGAAGGTGAATTGGACCTCCTTCGCCTTTGAGGCTATGGCTGATGAACAATCCATTCTACCTCTCCTGATCTCCAAAGTGTTGCCCACTCATCACACCCCAAAGGGGTAGCCCTATAACAGCCCAGGGCATCGCCCTGGGTCTGGCAAACACACCGCATTCAGCCCTGTATGGGCGGCAGGAATCCTTATGCTAACCCCTCCCCTCACTAGGGCTAAAAAACGAATTACCCCCCCACCCCTTCACAAAAACCGTGATCGCGTCTTGATAAAGTCCCGCTTCAAATTCCGCGCCCTTGTCATCCTCCCAAGTCTGGAACTGCTCTTCCACCTCCAGCCCCGCATCGGTCAAAATCCGCGTCATATCCTCGATCGTCACATTACTGCGCCAGCCGCCCTTTTCTCCCCCTACCGTGCCGTGGTGCAGCACTCCCTTGCCTCCGGATTTTAACACACGCACAAACTCACCCGCATAAGCCTCCAACTCAGGTTTATTGATATGCACAAACACATCAAAAGACCACAAGCTGTCAATACTGTCATCCTCCACCCCTTCCAGATCCCGCCCACTGGAGACAAAAAACTCCGCATTGCCGGCATCGGCAAAACGCTGCTGACAAGCCTCCACACAAGAAGCCGAAATATCCGCACCCTTTAAAGTCTCTGCCAAATTCAACAACTCCTCCGTCCAGCGCCCGCCGCCCGGCCCAATCTCCAGCACCCGGTCTCCCTTGCTGACATGTTTTTTCAGCACACAATCAATCACCGACTGCTTCCACTCCGGTGACGGACTCCACTCCTCGCCACCCGCGCCCCAGTCCCAACTCTCCCAGATCAGTTTGTTCATCGCCGCGCTGTTCAAGCCCGGTAGCTCGTTTTTCCTCCGCAAGGCATCCATCCAGGCAAAGGCCTTCGCAGCAATCGCGGAGCTGGCATAATACACCGCCAGACAGCCCGTCCACACAACCCCATTCTCACGCAGCGCGAGCAGCGCGATCTTCACTTTCTTCCCCAGGGAAATTCTTTGACGATTTTCAACAATATCTTTCATTTTTCACAGTATAGCGGAATGTTGCCGCGCACCCTAGATGCAGCTTGCCTGCAAGGCAACGCCAATAAGAAAACTCAATACCCGAAATACAACATGGACCTCACCTTTGTTTTCCCTTGCCTCAACGAAGAAGGCACCCTGGCCGAATGCATCAAGGCGGTGCAAGCTTCTCTCGATAGCGGCGATGGTTCGGTGAAATACGAAATCGTGGTTGCCGACAACGGCAGCACCGACCGCTCGGCAGAGATCGCCACCGAACTCGGAGCCCGGGTCATCCCGGTTCCCCAGCGTGGCTACGGAGCCGCCCTGCGCGGAGGCATCGAGGCTGCCAAGGGTGAATACGTCATGTTTGCCGATGCCGACAGCACCTACCTATATGAGCATTGCCTGCCGCTTTACCTGAAAGCCATCGAAGTCGATGCCGACATGTCGATCGCCTCGCGTATGAACGGCGAAATCGAAGACGGCGCCATGCCGCCATTACATCGCTACCTCGGCACCCCCGTGCTGACGACCCTGATCAATATCTTATTCAAAGGCAATCTCAGTGACTGCAACTCCGGCTTCCGCTGTATTCGCAAAACCGCCTACGCCAAATGGGACATTCGTGCCAGCGGCATGGAGTTTGCTTCCGAATTGCTTATCAAAGCTTTAAAAAATGACGCCAAAACCGTAGAAATTCCATCCGGCCTGCGCAAAGGCCCCGAAGGACGCGTCGCCCATCTGCGCACCTGGCGCGACGGCATGCGTCACTTGCTCTTCATTCTGTCAGAACGCCCCCGACTATTTGAAAAAATCGGACTGTTTCTGGTATTGATCAGCACCTTACTTCAAGTCACCGCGCTGGTAGTTGGTCCCACCAATCTGCTAGGTCTCAATATTTTTGACCTCCATAGTAAAGCGCTACTTTTATTAGCAGGCTTAACAGGCATTCAACTTTACTTATTCGCCTGTGTTTTATTTCTTCGTGAACGAGAGCAGCCCTCCAAGTTGACTCAAAAACTCATAACCATCGACGAAGGCAGTCTCTTCTTTCTCTTGCTCGCCCTTTTTTCGATCGAAGGACTCGTCATCGCAGCTGTAGTGCTCAACTGGGCACTGAATGATTTTGCCAACCTCAACTTGTCCAATGCCCTCATTCCTGGGATCCATCTCATAAGCATACCCAGCATGTTAGCAATCGGACTATTAGGAATTCACGTCTTCAAGAAAAGCGACAACGGTTAAAGGACGACAGTATTTGAAACCCTCTTCCTACAGCCTAAAAAGCTACCGGCGCTTCTTCTGGCATAAAACAAGATACTGACCACCGAAAGGAATCTTACAAAGCATCGGCTCCATTCTTCGCAAGCTTTTCAAAAAACCTGGAAAATAAAATACAAAGTCCGTCCTCAATACTTTAAAACCAGCCGCTCCCAACCGCAGTCTCGATTCACGAGGCCACAGCAAAATCGCATCATCATCAAAAGGCACCTTGCTCATCGCATATCGTGTCACCGGATTCCGAGGATTGTTCTCCCAGAACGCAAAGTAGCCTCCCACCGTCACATTACGCAACACGTAATCCATCGCAGCTTCACGTTCTTCCGGCACTATATGGTGAAACACACCATTGCAAAAAGCCAAATCCACCGGCTGTTCCAGATCCTCTTTCCCCTCTGTAAAATCAATATCATACTTCGACCAGCTTTCACGAGCTACCTCTAGAGACTCACTTGAGGGATCCACCCCCCACAGCCGATCAATCCCCAAACAATTAGAAAAAAATGGCGTCGCACTACCAGTGCCACAGCCAAAATCCAAAGCTGTTTTTGGCTGCGCCCCGAGAGCTTGGAGTCTTTTCCCCACCCACCGCATGCGTCCCGCAGCAAAATAATCCTTACCCTCCCCACTCAACTTTAGCCCCTTATTGAGCTGCGCATCATAATCCTCGGCATAACCGTCAAACTCAGCATTATTTTTCCCTTCTTGATCCATTGATGTTTTATCCCTAGTAATAAGTCTGCCGCAGTAACTGTTTTCCCAATACATCCCTGCAAGCCGGTTTTCAACCGAATGCCAAGCAACGCCCGAGTTCTACTATCCGTCAACCCACAACGTCGCATGGATTGGCAGTGGCATGGATTGGCAGTGGCTGTGGCATGGATTGGCAATCCGTGTTCTTCCCGAACCACCCCAAGGCCCACGCAATACCATTACGTCCCACGCCCCCCAACACGCCCTCTTCACCACGTGGCATGGATTGGCAATTTGCCTTCGGGTAGATTCCTCCGGCTGTCTTCGCTTCGCTACGGCTGTGTTCTTTCCAAACCACCCCAAGACCCACGC
The DNA here is from genome assembly GCA_024277195.1 of Verrucomicrobiota bacterium. Lineage (GTDB taxonomy): Bacteria > Verrucomicrobiota > Verrucomicrobiia > Verrucomicrobiales > DEV007 > JAADHD01. Next base: position 6,231 of record JAJRVS010000003.1, read on the forward strand.
AATACCATTGCGTCCCACATCCTACTCACTCCCCGAACCCCCATCCAATCTCACTCCATTCAGGCTTCACCCAGCGAGTATAATCCTTCAGCCCCAAGTTCGCTTTACCAGGATTCTTACCAATATATTGAACACATCTCCACAAATGCTGCGCATCTCTAACAATCCTATCAGAACTTTCTGCCTGCCAAACGGCTCCTTGCCTGCTCCTCAATTCATTAATCTTACGCGCACTGTTCCTCTTTCGACTTTACAGGATTTTTTCCAAAGCATTCTCAAACAAAGGCTTAACAAGAAAATGAACATGGTTAGGCATGACCACATAACAACAAAGCTCATAACGTTCACCATCAAAAAACTCCAAACCCTCACTCAATATTTTTCTAGCCGCACAGTCGCGCAAAATGCACTCCCCCATGCCCTGATC
>JAJRVS010000135.1 GCA_024277195.1 Verrucomicrobiota bacterium
AGTGGTTGCTTTTGGGGTATCATGGTTGTGATCAATCTGTGGTTGATGCAGTGTTACAGGGGGATGCGGCTGTTGGCTGAAGGTGATAACAAAAGGGAGTTCGTTGACAAAGGGGGGGAGCGCATGAATGCTGATGCCTTGTTATTTAGTTTCCACATAAGCCCTATGAAAAAACACCTTGTTCTTTTATCGTTGTTGTCAGTTTTTATTGCTCAGGTTCTCATTGCGGCAGATCCCGCGCCAGTCATTGAAGCGACCCAGGCTGAAGTGGCTTACGGTCCTCATGAGATGAACGTATTGGATTTCTGGCAGGCGGAGGGGGACGGGCCGCGGCCCTTGCTGATCTATATTCATGGAGGAGGCTGGGTGGGCGGGGATAAAACCAAGTGGATGGGCGGCACGCCGATCAAACTGGCTTCGAGGTTGAAACCTTTTTTGGACAAGGGGATTTCGGTGGCTGCGGTGAACTACCGTTTGAGCGGGGTGGCCCCTTTGCCGGCTCCGGTTCACGATGCGGCAAGGGCGGTGCAGTTTTTACGTTTCAAAGCCAAGGAATGGAATATCGATAAAGATCATATCGCGCTGACTGGTGGCAGTGCCGGAGCATGCACGTCGATGTGGATTTTGCTGCATGATGATCTGGCTGACCCTGAATCCAAGGACCCTGTTTCGCGGGAGTCCACCCGGGTGCAGGGCGCGGCGGTGGCGGCAGGCCAGACGTCGATTGACCCCAAGGTGATCGAGCCGTGGTTGGGGGAGAATGTTTTGAAACATAATATGATCAACATGGCGGTGGGTGAAAAAAACATGCAGGGGGCTTTGCAGAATTATGACAAACATAAAGCCCTGTATGTTGAATTTTCTCCATACAATCATGTCAGCAAAGATGATCCGCCTCTGCTGATGACTTACGGCAATGACATGACCTTGCCTTCAAAGAATGCAGGGCACGGAATTCACCATCCGGTTTACGGGGTGAAACTAAAAGAGAAGTCTGACAAGCTCGGGCACGAATGTCATCTGTTGATCCGAGGGGTGTCTGAATCTGAGAAGTATTCGGATAGCAATCAGTTTTTGTTTGAGGTGCTGTTGAAGGATGCATGACAAAAAAGTTAGCCATTGTGTATTGAAAGCTACCTTATCACACATCAACATCATTCCGCCCTTTTAGGGCTGGTTATAAAACCGATTTAACCCCAGCGCTTCGCACTGGGCTATCACATTTTGTCCTTACATGACAGTTTGTTTTCATCTCTTGCACCAACGGTGCTCAATGAGATAGCCCAGTGCGAAGCGCTGGGTAAAGAATCCAATTCTTCCAGCCCTGCAAAGGGCGAAACGCATGGAGGTCAGTAGCTTGTTTTTGCCGCGGCCCTTAAGCGAGAAGTGGTTACTCAGCAGCCAGGCGCTGGCGAAGTTGTTGGGCCCTTTTGCCGTCCACTACGATGATGTTGGCGAGGGCGTTGCCGAAGTTTTTAAAGTCCCGGTAGCTCCAGAGCAGTTTTTTGTCACGATTGACTTCGATGATTTGCGGATGGTCGGGGCCCGCGTGGCAGTTGCCGATGATGAAGTTGCCGTTGTCGAGTTGCTGTAAACAGGTGACCCAGGCGAGGGTGACGGAAGGGATGTCATTTTGTTTCAGGTGCCAGACGATTTTTTTCTCGGGTGTCACTTCGAGCACACTGTGGCCGTTGCCTGTGGCGATCAGGTAGTTGCCGTTTTTGAGTTTGATTGCAGAAAAGACCTTGCCGCCCCAGGCTTCGGGGCCGTGGCCTTTGGCTGGAGCCTTGTCAAAAAGCGGGATTTTGAATTGCCAGACCACTTTGCCATCAGGGCTGTATTCCTTGACCACCTGATCACCTTCGTGGGCGACCAGATAATTGCCATTATCTAGTTTTCTGGTTATTCTTGTATTGGTGTGGGCGTGGGCTTTGGAGACTTGCATTGGCATTGATTTGAGCAGCTTGCCTTGTGAGTCCACTTCGATGAAACGAGGGATGCCGGATTCGGCAATCAGAGTGTGACCGTTGTTGAGGCGTTGGAAGGAGTGGACTTCCACTTTTTTCCCTTGATTGCCATTGGAGGTGGCGCTGTTGTAGCGCCAGACGACGGATTGATCCGGAGCGATTTCGATCAGATTCTGCATGTCCGATTGGGTGAGAATGTTGCCACTGTCCAATAGCTGCAGGTCGTGCACCGCGCGGACGGGGTGTTGCCAGAGAACTTTATTGTTAGCAGCGGGGTCGATGATTTTCACTCCTTTGCCGCCTTCGGCTCCGATGATCAGGTGGTCATTGGCGAAGCCGATAAGAGGGAGAGATAATAATAAGGTGAGCAGTAGTTTTTTCATAGGATCAGGGGGATTAATTTAAGCAATGATTTGGTGGATGGGTGCTGCGCCTTCGACTCCGACCAGTTTTTCATCGAGGCCACCAAAAAAGAAAGACAAGTCCTCCGGGTCGAGCCCCATTTGGGTGAGGATGGTGGCGTGCAGGTTTTTGACCTGAAAACGATCTTCGACGGCACGCGAGCCAATTTCATCGGTTTGACCAACACTGATGCCTCCTTTGATTCCGCCACCAGCCATCCACATAGTGAAGCCGTAGGAGTAGTGATCGCGGCCGGTGCCTTTGGCATATTCGGCAGTGGGTTGACGGCCGAATTCTCCGCCCCAGACAATGAGGGTTTCGTCCAGCATTCCCCGGCGTTTGAGGTCTTTGATCAGCCCGGCGATAGGACGGTCGGTGGCACCGGCATGCAGGTTGTGGTTGTTTTCGAGATCACCGTGGGCATCCCAGTTGTGATCGTTGTGAGCCCCCCCCGAGTAGATCTGGATGAAACGAACGCCGCGCTCGACGAGGCGGCGGGCAAGCAGGCATTTGCGGCCGAAATCAGCGGTTTGGGTTTGATCAATTCCGTAGAGTTGCTGGGTTTCCGGTGATTCGCTGTCGATGTCGATGGCTTCGGGGGCCGTGGACTGCATTTTGTAGGCCAGTTCGTAACTGGCAATGCGGGCGGACAGGTTGCTGTTGTCGATGCGGCTTTCGAGATGACCGGCGTTGAGATGGTTGAGCGAGTCTATGAGCAGGCGCTGTTCGCCGGCGGGCATGCCCTTGACGTGTTTGAGATTGAGGATGGGCTCCCCCTGGGAACGGAATACGGTGCCTTGATAACTGGCTGGCATGAAACCTGAAGTCCAGTTTTTGGCGCCGGAGATGGGGCCGCCGTGTTGATCTAGCATCACAACATAACCGGGCAGGTTTTCGTTGACGCTGCCAAGGCCGTAGTTGATCCATGAGCCCAAGGAGGGTTTGCCACTGATCAGTGATCCGCAGTTCATGTTGAGCAGGGCAGATCCGTGAATCGGAGAATCGGCCATCATGCTGTGGATGAAAGCGATGTCATCGACGCAGGAACCGACGTGGGGGAAAAGTGTGGACACGTATTTGCCGCACTGGCCGTGTTGTTTGAATTTCCATTTAGGTTCGACGATGCGGCCCTGGTTTTTTTTGCCACCGCGACCAAAGGTTTTCACATCGATGGTTTTGCCATCCATGCCATACATCTGTGGTTTGTAGTCAAATGTATCGATGTGGCTAGGCCCGCCATACATGAATAAAAAGATCACGTTTTTGGCTTTGCCACCGATCTGGGAAGGTTTTTCTTCGAGTGGGTTTTTAAAACGTTGGCTGGGGGATGCGGCTTTGGCGGATTGGAAAAAACCGGATTCAGATAACATCCCGGTCAGGGCAAGAGCGGGAAACCCAGCCCCTACCGAGTGAATGAATTCACGTCGTTTGAGCTGGCCGCAAAATGAGGGTGTTTTTTTCATGCTAATCGAGGTAGATGAACTCGTTGAGGTTCAAGGCGAGCAGGGCGAGACGCTGTAAAACTTGTTGTTCGTTGAGAGATCCCATGGCGGTCATTTTTGCCATGAACTGTTGGCATTGCTGTAGTTCGTGATCCTGCGGTGGGCGTTGCAGGGTTTTTCCCAAAGCATAACGGATTTGCTGGTTTTTATCTGTGCCTGCTTGCTGGAGAATGTCGGCAGCAAATTTTTCAGCTTGTTGATTGATGAAATGGCTGTTTAACATGGACAGAGCCTGATTGGGCACGGTGGTGGCAAAACGCACGGCGCAGGGGGTGTCGGTATCGGCTTGGTCAAATTCGGCCAGCATCGGGTGGCGTAAGCTGCGTTTGACGTGGATGTAAACGCTGCGGCGGTAATAATCCCTGGGGTCGGGGGACAGGGGCCAGGCTTTGTCCGGGCGGGATGCGGTATTGAGCACGGCCTGGGGCAGAGGCGGTAGCACCCAGGGGCCACCGGTTTTGAGATTGAGGTCGCCGGACATGGCGAGGATGGAGTCGCGCAGTTCTTCAGCGGTCAGCCGCCTCATGTCGAAGCGCCAGAAAAGGTTGTTTTGGGGATCGATACCCAGGTTGTGACTATTTCCAGTAGAGGATCGGCGGTAGGCGTCGCTGCGCATGATGATGCGGTGGAGGGATTTCAGGCTGCCGTTTTGACGCTGCAGCTCTTGGGATAAGTAGTCGAGAATCTCGGGGTGGGTGGGAGGCACGCCGAGTTTGCCAAAGTCGTTGGTGGAGCGCACGATGCCACGTCCGAAGTGGTGTTGCCACAAGCGGTTGGCGATAACCCGGCCGGTGAGCGGGTGGTCGGGTGAGGTCAGCCATTGAGCCAGTGCCAGTCTTCGGCCTGAGCTGTGCTGGTCGGTGGGTGCGGTGATGGTGGCGGGTTGCGGGCCGGAGAGTTGACCGAGAACGGTTGGGAATGCGGGCACCACGGCTTCACCGGGGGCGTGTGCAGAGCCGCGAATGTGAATGAACAAGGGTTCGGGTTTTTTGCCGTTCTCGGTAACGGCGTTGATGGCGATGCCGGCGGATTGGTGTTTGAGTTCGGCGAGTTTTTTTTCTGTTTGTTTGAATTCCTGCCACAGATCACGTTTAAAGTGGGCGGTGATTTTTTTGATCAGCGCTTGATCCTTTGGGGTGATAAGTTGGTGCAAAAGAGGAGTTTGATCGGAGCCAGTTCGCAGGGCGAGATCGAAGTATTGACCGCCGGTGGTTTGGCGGCAGTGCACAGCGATGACGTTTTTTCCGGTTTGCAGTAGCTCGAGGGCTTTGGCGGGCAGGGTGAAGGTTTGGTATTTTTTGAGGAATCCTTTTTCTTTGAAAATAAGGCCGCCGTTGAGATACACTTCGACATCTTCGTCGTGATGGATGTCGAGGACGAGAGTCTTGGGCAGGTGTTTCAGACCGAAGCTGGTGCGCAGCCAGATGTTTTTGTTTTTCCAAGTGGTATTGACCTTAGCGCCTGGGGTGTTGCTCTGCCCAAAACCTGACTTGCCTTTGCTCCATGATTTGTTGCGGAAACCGATCGCAAACCAATCGGGGGAGGGATGCTGGGTGGTATAGGCCCATATCTTTCCCTGGCCGCGAGCGTCGTCGATGAAGGTTTGAGCCTGGTTGCGTTTTTTTGATTTTCCGATGGAGCGAAGAAAAACCCTTAGTTGGGATTCGATGTTGTTTTTCTGTGAGCTGAGGGTTTTGATTTGGCTTTGGCGATTTTTTTCAAAGGCGGATTTTTCCCTGGCACTGGCAAAGTGAACCAGAGTGCCTTCGGTTTTGTAGTGAATGATGCCGGTGAAAAATGCCATGAAGGAGTAGTAGTCTTTCTGGGTGATAGGATCCGCTTTGTGGTCATGGCAGCGGGCGCAACCCATGGTGGTGCCGAGGAAGGTTTCGGCGGTGACTTGCACGTCGTCGGCGAGCACGTCAAAAACGTGTTGTTGCCGGTCGGCGGGTTCGTCGTCCCATTGCATCAAACGATGAAACCCGGTCGCGGTGATTGAGGCTTGGGTGGGTTGGGCGATCTCATCACCAGCCAGCTGTTCGATGATGAATTGATCATAGGCTTTGTCCTGATTGAAAGAATTGATGACATAATCGCGGTAGCGCCAGATGTGGGGTTTTGCGTTGTCACGTTCAAAACCGTTGGTTTCGGCATAACGAACCAGGTCAAGCCAGTGGCGCGCCCATTTCTCTCCGTATTGCGGCAGCTTGAGTAAATGGTCAATCAACTGCGCCCAGGCAAGATCATCGGAACGAGGGTCATTGACAAAAGTGGCGACTTCTTTGGGGGTGGGCGGTAATCCGGTCAGATCGTAATAGGCTCGTCGAATCAGAGTTTGACGAGATGCGCTGCCATTGGCTTTGAGTCCGGCTTGCTTGAGTCGTTTTTCTAGCAGGGCGTCGATAGAGTTTTTGCCAGCGGGTAGATTTTGGCTGGCAGCCGGGCTGCTTACTTTTTGGTAAGCCCAGTATTTGCGGTCGGCGTCGGTGATGTGAGCTTTTTTCTTTCGTTCGTCAGGGTTTCCAGCTATTTCCAGTTTTGGGTCGTAGTGGGCACCATTTAAAATCCAGTGCCGCAGGATTTTGATTTGTTCATCAGGCAGTTTGTTTTTCGGCGGCATTTGGTGATCGTCGTCAGCGTAGTCGATCATTTTCAGAACCCGGCTACGGGCGGGATTAGAGGGGTTCAGTGCACTGCCCAGATTCCCGCCGCGGATGAGGTCGTCCCGGTTGGTGATACGGAATCCGGATTTCAGTTTTTCGCCTTCACCGTGGCATTTGAAGCAGTTTCCCTTGAGTAAGGGATAGATCTTTTCAGCGTAGAATTTTTTGTCAGTGAAAATATGATAGCTGTTTTGCGTTTGTGCTGCCTGGCAGTAGTAGGTGAATAATATTGAGCAGATGACCGCGCAGCGGGAGGCAAAAAGGATGGGAGAAGTGAAAATGAGGGTTTTCATCTTTAAAGAAGCTTACGCAGGGAGATTAGCCGAGCTGAACTGTCGGGGTCAAGCTTTGAAGATCAGGATGGCTTCCTGTTGAACCGAGGGGGCACTTTTTATTATGGTTCCGGAGCGCTGGCCACACCCGTGGGGTCGCCAGGTGGAAGTTGGCTGATGCGTAGCCAGGGCATATTCTGTACGGCGATGTCGGGAGAACGGAAAATGCCGATTTCCTGCCCCGAAGCATCGGTCAGGCGGGCGATCAAGCCGCCGATTTTGTCAGCGGCAAATACGTCGCCTCCATCAAGGATAAGCTCACGTAATTGCAATTCTTCGGATTCGATACTGGCGGTGAAGTTGAAAGCCAGATCGTCAAGCTTGTGCTTGCCATGTTTTACCGAGATAGGTTGTTTGAACTTGGTGGGGTTCTTTTTGCGCTCTCGTTTGGGAGGGGGGACGTTACCCATCCATATAGGTTCGCCTGTTTCGGAGTCAGGGTAGACGTAAATTCCATGCACGGTGATCACATAATATTCCAGCGTGGCTCCTTTCAGGATCTCGCGGGAAAGGTTTTTGAACTCCATTTCATAGACGAATTTCTGAGTGATGGCACGTTCTCCGCGGAGCCGCTTGATGCGTTCGGATGAGGTGTTGTGTTTGGAAAGAGAGAATTCGATGTTGTAAGCGGACTCGACGGGATGGGTGATTAACCAGTTTTTGATGTACTGTTGATCATTGAGGCTGAGGGTGAGGATGGGAATATCGAACTTCCCACCATCTTTTTTCCGTTCGATGGTGACCTTGCTTTTATCCATGCTGACAGCGACTAACGCGGCTTCGATGGTCTGGGATTTTTTGTCCGTGAAAGAATGGTAATCCTTGTCTTGAGCGTACAAGGAATCGAGTGCCGAACCGAACAGAGTTGGCAGGAAGAGTAATAAAAACAGAATAAATGGACGTGGCATATTTTGGTGGATATATCGACAAAGTGGTAAAAAAGGCAAGACGAACGTGCCTTTGATGGTAATTTTGACAATAATGTTTTAGAAATGTTGAATTTTTGAGTGTTTTCACTCGAAATTAGTCCCGATTTAAACCGTTACGGTCGGTTTTGTTGCAAAAAAGAGCAAATAATCCATAAGATTTGGCATCATTGAGGAGTGTGTAGAGTGAAGGTGAATTGTTTTCTGTAACATTTTATGCATCCGAAGCCCGTTTATAACCCCGAAACATCGATGGATTTTACTGAGTTGATGGTTTCTCATCAGACCCGTTTGTTGGCCTATATCAGGTCGCTGGTATCGAATCAGGATATCGCCAAAGACGTATTGCAGCAGACCAATCTGGTACTGCTGAAAAAATCGAAGGATTTTCAATTGGGAAGTAGTTTTTCTGCCTGGGCGAGGCGGGTGGCTTATTTTGAGGTGTTGACCCAGCGGCGAACGATGGGACGGGAGAGGATTTTGTTTGATGGGGATTTACTGGAAAAAATGGCGTCAACGGCGGAGGCGCACAGTGATCAGTTTGAAGATCGCCGTGAAGCCTTGGCGGAGTGCATGCGTCGTTTGTCGCAAAAGCAGAAAACGATGCTGGTCGAGCGTTATGTGGATCAAAAAGGGGTGGCGCGGATTGCGGAAGAATCGGGAGCCAATGCGAATGCCATATCGCAGCAACTTTTTCGAATAAAAACAAATTTAATGAAATGTGTGTCACGACGATTGCAGTCGGTGAAAGGCGGAGAGTGAGTAGGGAAATTGAAAATTTGAAATCATGAGTGAGCAACAGATGATTAAAAAACTGGAAGGATTGCTGGCGAAAAAATCCGCCGGAAAATTTGGCGGACAGGATGAGCGGGATCTGATCGCTCTGTTGAAAGAGAGTGAAAAAGCACGGGCGCATTATCATGATTATTGCGAGTTGAGCACACTTTTGGAAGAGGATCAGGAGCTCTACCGGGAATTGGTCGCAGATCGTTTGCCGCAGAATGTGGTGTCCTTGTCACAGGAGCAGCTGCCAAAAGCATCGTTGGGTGATTTACTGGAAAACGAACTGCGGGAGACGGGAGACGTGCGGCGCACGGGCGGGATCTCGCGTGACTGGGGGATGGCAGCAGCGGCAGCGGTGGTGGTATCCTTATTGGCCTTGGTGATTTTGGCTTCCCAGCAAGAAAGCGGGCAGAGGGTTGATTCGGTTCAGGTCGATCACGAGGAAAGTCCCAAAGCAATGGTGAAATCTACTGAGGTGAATGAAACTTTGATATCAGTAGCAGCGCAGAAGACCGAAGCGGGTCAGCAAGAAACGGTGGAGCAAGTTGAGTTGGTCGGGCTGGTCGAGCAAGTTGAAACCAAAAATGAGGAGCCGTTGACGCCGGTGCAAGAGCAGCAAGAAGGGGATAATGAGGAGCATGATTCGAATCCAATGGATAAATACGAGTCGATGCTGTTGACGGCTGTGGCACCAGGTAACTTAAAACGCCCACCGACTCCTTTTTCCAATGATCATGGAGCATCCAAGAAGATCTCCTTTAACCGTGATATTCGTCCTTTGTTGTCGGATAATTGTTATCATTGCCATGGGCCGGATGAAGGCTCCCGCGAGGCAAAGCTACGCCTCGACCTTCCTGATCAAGTGTTTGCCAAGCGAGGTAAGGACAAAGCGGTGTTGATCAAACGTGGAGATCCTGCCAGAAGTGATTTGTATCGTCGTTTGATCGCACGTGACCCAGACGATCTGATGCCTCCGGGAGATTCTCACAAAGTGATGAAACCCCAGCAGATCGCCAAGGTGAAAAAGTGGATTGAACAGGGGGCGGAGTGGGAATCCCACTGGGCTTTCATCGCACCGAAAAACGAAGAGCTGCCGTCGGTCAAGGGCAAGTGGGGAGTGAATGAGATTGATCGTTTTGTATTGGCCAATTTGGAGGAAGAGGGATTGACTCCATCACCTGAAGCTGATCGCCGCACTTTGATTCGTCGGGTGACATTTGATGCCACGGGCCTGCCTCCGACTCCTGAAGCGGTGGAGAGTTTTGTCGATGACCGCAGCGATAATGCTTATAAAAAGTTGGTGGACGGCTTGTTGGAATCTCCCCGTTATGGTGAGCATCGCGCGCGTTACTGGTTGGACGCGGCGCGTTACGGAGATACCCACGGACTGCATTTGGATAATTATCGCAGCATCTGGCCTTATCGTGATTGGGTGATTCGGGCTTACAATAATAATATGCCTTTTGATCAATTCACTATTGAGCAGTTGGCAGGGGACTTATTGCCTAATCCGACTCAGGATCAATTGGTTGCGACCGGGTTTAATCGCTGCAATGTGACTACCAGTGAGGGCGGTGCGATCGCGGAGGAGTTTCTCAGCCGTTACGCGATCGATCGTGTGGCGACCACCGGGTCGGTGTGGCTGGGTTTGACCTTGGGATGCACCCAATGCCATGACCATAAGTTTGATCCGATCAAGCAGAAGGAGTTTTATCAGATGGTGGCGTATTTTAATAATACCACCCAACCGGGCATGGATGGTAACTCGATGGAAAGTAAGCCTTCGATCCGGGTGTATCCTTCCAAGAAGGTCGAAGAAGAGGCGGCGAAGCTGAAACAGCAAATGGATGGCGAGGATAAAAAGCTCAAACAGATCAAAGAGAAAAATAAAGCAGGATTTGATGAGTGGCGCAAGAATGTGGATCAGGTGGTGAAAGCGGCTAAGGATTTGCGCTTTCCCGGGGCCTTATTGGAGAAAGAAGTGAGTGTGGATGAAAAAAGCCCGGCGCTCAATCTAGGTAAGGTGGCGGCCTTTAACCGTTCGCAGCCGTTTTCGATCAGCTTCCGCATGAAAGCTCCTGCGGAAGCTGGAAAAGCAGTGGTGCTGGCGCGGGTGGATGCCAAAAAAGGACAGCGAGGTTACCGTTTGTTATGGCAAGACCAAGGTTTGATCCTAGAGTTGATTGAACAATGGCCCAAGCGCATGCTGCGACGGGGAACCACGCGAAAATTCAAAGAAGGCTCACAAACTGATGTGGTGGTTACTTATGATGGTTCTGGCACGTCACAGGGAATCCGTTTCTTTCTGGCAGGAAAGTTTCCCGGCAGTCGGCTTTATCGTAGCTGGGTGGATACCATGGAAGGAGATTGTGATGCTGCCGGGGCAAGCCTGATGGTTGGAGGGAAGCGCTCCAAGGATGCTATGGTGGTGAAAGTGGAAAACTTGCAAATTTATGACCGTTGCCTGACGGAGCTTGAGGCTTTGTTGATTAAAAATCGCAAAAGCATGGCTGCGATAGCCAAGAAAAAGGAGATCAAGGGAGATGATGAGAAGCTGTTGAGTGCGTTATTTAATCTGAGCAGCCAGGCTGAATTTAAGAAGAGTTTTTATGCCAAGTCGGATTTGGCAAACAAGCGAAATCAAATCCTCAGCCGAGTTCCGGAAACTTTGGTTTGGGAAGAGAAAAAAGGCGAAGCTTCGGCTTACGTGTTGGATCGTGGGGAGTATGACAAACATAAGGAAAAAGTGACACCCGGGGTACCCAAGGTGCTAAATGACTTACCTGAGGGGGCGGAGAAAAATCGACTGGGCTTGGCTCGCTGGGTAGTGGATCGGGAGAACCCGCTGACCTCACGAGTGACGCTCAATCGCTTTTGGAGGGAGCTGTTTGGAACGGGCTTGGTGAAGACGGCTGGGGATTTTGGAGCGCAGGGTGTGTCGCCGAGTCATCCGCAACTGCTCGATTGGCTGGCGATCCAATTCATGGGGAATGGATGGGATATGAAGGCCATGTACAAAAAAATCATGATGTCTGCCACCTACCGCCAATCCTCGCGGGTGACGCCAGAATTATTGGAGAAAGACCCGCAGAATATTCTGCTCGCGCGTGGGCCGCGCTTCCGTCTGGATGCGGAGATGATTCGGGACCAGGCTCTGCTGGCTGGAGGGATCTTGGTGAATAAAATTGGTGGGCCGGCGGTTAAACCTTATCAACCTGGAGGTTTGTGGGCAGCGGTGGGATATACCGGAAGTAATACGCAGACCTTTTCGCAAGATTATGGCAAGGCGGTTTATCGCCGTAGCATTTATACATTTATCAAACGCACCTCCCCGCCTCCGAACATGAGTTTGTTCAATGCACCTAACCGTGAGAGCTGTGTGATATCGCGCGAACGCACCAATACGCCCTTGCAAGCTCTGGTGCTGATGAATGATCCGCAGTATATCGATGCAGCGCGGCACTTGGCGGTGCGCACGGCACGCAGTGGTAAAACCCTGGATGAACGTATGGCTTTTCTGTCCGGAGTGTTGTTGGCTCGCCCGCTCAGTGGTGATGATTTGGCGATCATGAAAAATTCCTATCAATTGTTCGAGAAAAATTACGCTGGAGACGTGGCCGCTGCCAAGGATTTGATGGGGGAGATGTCCGCTGCGGGAGATACCGCCATGAATCCGGTGCAACTGGCATCGTGGATCATGCTGGCCAACCAGATGTTGAATCTGGATGAGGTGATCAATAAAAACTAAGCGACGTTTGAAACCACACTGAATATCAAGATGAATCCGATCAAACAATACATAGAGCAGGAAACCCGGCGCCAGTTTTTTGGCAAGTCAGCAGTGGGTCTGGGGACTGCCGCTTTAGCATCCTTGATGGGGCGTGATAATCTGGGGGCGGTGGGGCAAACGAGCATCGGCAGTGGTGCTATTCCCGAGCAATTTCGCCACATTGCGCCGAAGGCCAAACGGGCGATTTATTTGTTCATGGCGGGCGCACCGGCCCAGCAGGATTTGCTCGATTACAAACCGGAGATGAAAAAATGGTTCGATAAGGACCTTCCTGAGACGATTCGGAATGGGCAGCGTTTGACAACAATGACGTCAAAGCAAAAGCGTTTCCCCATCGCTCCGTCGATTTATGATTTTAAACAACATGGGCAATCAGGAACCTGGGTGAGCGAGTTGTTGCCTTACACCGCACGCATGACCGATGACATTGCGGTGGTGAACTCGATGTGGACGGAGGCGATTAATCACGATCCGGCGATCACGTATATTCAAACCGGCCGTCAGATCCCAGGTTGGCCGAGTTTGGGATCCTGGTTGAGTTACGGTTTGGGTAGCGAGAATGAAGACCTGCCGGCTTTTGTGGTTTTGAATTCATCATGGAGCGGGCGCAAAGAGGCTCAGGCTTTGTACGAACGTTTGTGGGGCAGTGGTTTTTTGCCATCAAAACATCAGGGAGTGGCGTTGCGATCACAAGGGGATCCCGTTTTGTATCTTTCCAATCCCAAGGGGGTGGATGCCAAACGCCGTCGCATGATGCTCGATGGTCTGCGCAAGATGAATGAGAACCAATTTGCGCGCGGAGGGGATCCTGAAACACAGGCGCGCATCGCCCAGTATGAAATGGCTTTCCGGATGCAGAGCTCAGTGCCTGATTTGACCGATATGTCAGCCGAACCCAAAAGAACCTTTGAGCTTTATGGCGAGGATTCGAAGAAGCCGGGAACTTTTGCTTATAATTGTTTGTTGGCGCGCCGTATGGCAGAGCGTGGGGTGCGTTTCACCCAGATTTTCCATCGTGGCTGGGATCAGCATGGTAGTTTGCCGAAAGATCTGCCCAAGCAGTGTATGGATGTGGATCAGGCGAGCTGGGCGCTGGTTCAGGATCTCAAGCAGCGTGGATTGCTGGATGACACCTTGGTGATCTGGGGCGGGGAATTCGGCCGTACGATTTATTGTCAGGGTGGATTGACGAAGACAAATTATGGCAGAGATCATCACCCTCGTTGTTTCAGTATTTGGATGGCAGGTGGCGGCGTCAAAGGGGGGGTGGTGCATGGAGAGACTGATGAATTCAGTTACAATGTGGTTAAGGATCCAGTGCATATTAATTCTCTGAACGCAACGATTTTGAACCAGATGGGAATCGAGCATGATCGTTTCAGCGTCAAACATCAAGGGCTTGATGCGCGCCTTACCGGGGTGGAAGAGGCACCGATTATCAAAGATATTCTGGTTTAAGGAGCAAAGTGAGCGCATCAAAGCGGTCCTGATTTTGACCGAAGAAATGTCCGGCCGGACATTTCTTCGGTCATTTTTATGTGATATTGTTTTGGCTGGTGTAAGCCAAAATAGTTAAGCTGCTGACCGCTGTGCGTTTCGCCCATGCAGGGCTGGAAGAGTTGGGTTTTTTACCCAGTGCTTCGCACTGGGCTATAACATTGAGCACCGTTGGTGTAAAAGAGATGAAAGCAAACTGTCCTGAAAGGACAAAATGATAAAGCCCAGCGCGAAGCGCTGGGGTTAAATCGGTTTTATAACCAGCCCTAAAAGGGCGAAATGATGTTGATCTGTGATAAGGTAGCTTTCTATAGACAATGGCTAACTTTTTTGTCCTGCACCCCTGTTTTGCAGGGTGGTGAAATTTGAGTTCGACTTGTTTTGTGCTTTGTTCGATAATTGCCGGGTAGAGGGAATCTATCTACGCTAACAGCATGATGAAACTGAGCACTCTTGTGAGAATGGATCGCAGCGCCAAGCGCGTGGCGGAGATTGTGGGTGTGCTGGGTAAATATGGCTTGGCGTACTGGCTTTCCCATTTGGATTACGACTGGCTGCAGCGTTATTTGCAGGGGGGCAGGATTGAGGAGATGCGCGATCTGACGACTCCTGAACGTATTCGGCTGGCGATGACCGAGTTGGGGACGAGTTTTATCAAGGTGGGGCAAATTTTGAGCACCCGCCCCGATTTGGTCGGTGCGGAGTTGACCACCGAGTTATCAAAGTTGCAATCCAATACGCCGGCGGATGATTATGAGCAGGTGGCGGAGATGATTTACGCCGAGCTGGGCAGTCGGCCCGAGGAGTTGTTTGCCGAGTTTGAACAGCAGGCGATGGCTTCGGCCTCGATTGGCCAGGTTCACCGGGCGGTTTTGAAAACTGGCGAGATTGTGGTGGTCAAGGTCATTCATCAGGGGATCGAGGATGCGGTGAGACAGGACATGGATATCCTTTCAGGTCTGGCGGAGTTGGCTGAGAAAAATTCACTGCAGTTGAGAAACTATCAGCCGGTCGCCAATGCCAAATACTTCGAACGCACCTTGCTGCGGGAAATGGATTTTGCTTATGAACGGCGGCATCTCGAATCGTTTGCGAAAAACTTTGAGAATGAAGCTGACGTGCATTTTCCTAAAGTGTATGGGGAATTTTGCTCTCAGCGGGTGCTGGTGATGGAGTTGCTGGAAGGCATTTCGGTTTCCGATGAAAAGGCGATGGTTGCTTCGGGAGCGGATCTGGAGGCTTTTGCCCAGCGTGGAGCCGACATGTATCTGGATATGATTTTTCGCGATGGTTTTTATCATGCCGATCCGCATCCTGGAAATTTGATGTTGCTCGAAGGGGGCGTGCTGGGAGTGCTGGATGCGGGCATGGTGGGGCGGATCGATACAGATTTGCGTGAGGGGATCGAGGATATGTTGTTGGCGGCGGTGGAGGGAGACTCGGGTGAATTGGCCGATCAGGTGATGCGAATTGGTCAGACTCCTCCGGAATTGGATCGTGACGAATTACGTGCTGAGATTGGCGATTTCCTTGCTGATTATGTCGGCCAATCAATCAATGATTTTGATACGGCTGGAGCCATGTCCCGTTTGTTGGAGGCGATTCGATCTTTTCATATCGTCATGCCATCGAGTTTTGCGTTGTTGATGAAAACCCTGGTTACTTTGGACGGCACCGCCAAGTTATTATCGCCGAATTTTAATTTGGCAGCGATGATCAAGCCCTATTATAAAAAGGCGATCAAGCGGCGCTTGACGCCAAAGCGTTTGTTGAGTGAGGTGCACCGTTCCTATCGTGATTGGAAAAGGTTGGCGGATGCTCTGCCACGTGATCTGACAGACATTCTGGCGCGTATCCGCAAGGGAACCTTCGAGGTTCAGATGGAGCATCGGCGTTTGGAAGGAACGGTGGACCGATTGGTGAACGGGTTGTTGACGGCGGCTTTGTTTGTGGGTTCGGCGATGATGTGGAGCACGGCGGCGCCACCGACGGTGTGGGGAGTTTCAGTGTTTGGAGCGACAGGTTGTCTGTTAGCTTTTTGGATGGGTTTCTGGTTGATCCGGGCAATCCGCAAATCGAACAAATGATGCTATACCTACAATGGGTTTAGGGCTTCCAATGCTACTTGGCGGCGGCGCTTGGGTTGGTCGCCGAAGATGACCAGGATGTCTTCGCTGGCGAGTTTTTTGATGGCTTTTTGGATGCTTTGATCGGGATCGGGGCAGAGGGTGATTTCATCTGCATCGAAGCCGCAATTGTTCAGGGCTTGTTCAAATTCAGAAGGAACATGATCTAAGTTATCGACCTCTGCGCCGTAGCCATTGGAGCAAATGATGTGATCGAAACTGTCTGCAGCGGCTTCTGCCATGGCTAGGTAGTGTTCGGGTTTGAGCACGGGCGGTGCGGATAAAACGCAGATC
>JAJRVS010000136.1 GCA_024277195.1 Verrucomicrobiota bacterium
CACACCACCGTCATCCGCTGCCCTGCGCTATAAGTGATTTCCACTTTCTCCAAAGCCGTAACCTGTCCCAGTGCAGCAGGATCAGCAAAACAAAGTGCCACAGCTTCACGCAACTGATTGCTCTGTGTGTATGCGATATCGTGCAATATGTAGGTCGCCTCGGCTTCCTTGGCGGCAGTCGCCAGACGCAAAAACTGCACGGCCGGATCGACCCAGTCCCGACTGTCCACGATCAAGCGACCGATGCGACTGAATAAACGCTCTTCAAACACCTCCGACAACTCCCCCTGCCACCAGAAGATCAACGGCAAATCCGCGTCGAGATGGGCAAATACGATGTTGCGCACCATGTCAGCCGAACTGCCACACAACAAAAAGGACACCTGTTCGGAACACACCGCCTTGCCACCACTGCTGTCTATGTTGCAATGCGCCTGCACCCACGCGCGCGCCTCCATCTCCCCCTCCGGCTGTGAAACAATGAGCAAAGCCCTGCAAGCATGCTCTCTCGTCAGTTCCTGGATAATCTGAGTATTCCGATTAACCCGATCGACACTCTCACTGTAAACCGCTAGATTGATCAGAGACGCTCGGGCAATACCGGTATCCGCCGCAAAATATTCCCTCAACTCACTGTCGATACGCTTCAGCTCAACCTCTTCCCCAAGTAATTCGGTTGGGATTTTTGCCAGACAGTCTGCCTCTTTATTTGTCATCTCCTATCGCTCCGGTTCAGATCACAATCGACGCCAATGCCGTCCATCTTGACGCAATAATTCGTCCGCTTCTTGTGGCCCCCAAGAACCCGCTGGGTACTCCGCCATCTTCGGTGGAGTTTCAGATTTATGCCAGGCGTCCTCAATTTGATCAATAAACTTCCACGCATTCTCCACTTCGTCACGCCGCGCAAACAAGGTCGCGTCACCCGCCATCGCATCAAGCAACAGACGTTCGTAAGCTTCCGGACTGCCCTTGCCAAAAGACGTGGCGTATTGGAAATCCATCTTCACTGACTCCATACGTAAAGCCGGCCCCGGCAACTTGGACTGCATACGCAGCGAAATCCCTTCGTTAGGTTGGATGCGAATCACCAACACATTCTCCGAATCTGCGCCGGGAACAGTGTTAAACAATACCGCCGGTGGTTGTTTGAAGTGAATCGAAATCTCGGTCGCTTTTTTTGGCAACTGCTTGCCCATGCGCACGTAAAACGGCACGCCCTCCCAGCGCCAGGTATCGATGTGGATACGCAGCGCCACGTAAGATTCTGTCAGCGACCCGGGATTGACCCGATCCTCTCTGCGATAGGCCGAAGCCTCCTTGCCGTCCACCACTCCCGCCGTGTACTGAGCCCGCACCACATTGGCACCGACCTCCTCAGCTCCCGACAGAACCCGCAAGGACCGCAATACCTTGACCTTTTCGTCACGAACTCCGTCCGCACTGAGATCGGTAGGAGGCTCCATCGCGATCAAACTCAACAACTGCAACAGATGATTCTGCACCATGTCGCGCAACGCTCCTGCTGTATCATAATAAGCCCCGCGCCCGCCTTCCATTCCTAAATTTTCAGCACAAGTGATCTGCACCTGATCAATATGACGGTTATTCCACAAGGGCTCAAAAATAGCATTGGCAAAACGCAGCACCATGATGTTCTGCGCCGTTTCTTTACCCAGATAATGATCGATGCGATAAGTGTCGCTTTCGTGAAAAGTATCATTAACCACTCGGTTAAGATGTTGCGCGGTTTTTAAATCCGTACCAAAAGGTTTCTCTACCACTGCTCTCGCCCAAACGTCCGGACCCGCACCAGCTGCCACTTTGTTCAGACCCGCGTCACGCAGATGCAGTAGAATGTCATCAAAATAGTCCGGCGCGGAAGCCACGTAAAACAAGCGATTGCCACTGCCTCCACCTTTTGACTCAATTTCCTCCAGACGGGTTCGCAAACCTTCGTAACCCTCCAAATCTTGAAACTCACTCTGATGATAAAATACATTTTGAGCGAAATTTTTCCACAGACGATCATTATAAGTCGTCGGGGAAATCTCCTGGATGACCGCTTCCAGACCATCGCGAAATTCTTTATCCGTTTTTTCCCTTCGCGCAAAACCGATCACCTTCAATCCGGGCGGCAAATTGCCCTCTGCTGCGAGATTATACAACGCGGGAATCAACTTGCGATGCGTGAGATCCCCCGTCGCACCAAATATCACCAAAGTGCAAGACTCCGGACGATTGCGAATATCAAGATCCTCTTCTAAAAACGGATTGTTTTCCATAAACTGATTTTACCTCATGCTTAAAGCAAGATGACTGCCAGAATTTAAACTATTCCTGCGAGAATTATTACTCCCCGCAGTCGTCTCCCCCTCAAGGCAAAGGATAAGCTTTATTCAAATCCATCACCTTCAAGCGAATCTGCTCCAATCGCGCCGCATCCTTACGGTGCGTCAATGCTTCGTGAATCAAATCGGCAACCGTCTCCATTTGTTCCTCCTTCATTCCACGTGTGGTCACCGCCGGAGTACCCATACGGATACCACCACCTTTAAAGGGGGATTCGGTATCAAAAGGGATCGAGTTTTTATTCACCGTGATGCCAGCATGGTCGAGGGTCTCCTGAGCGATCTTGCCATTCAAGCCCGCGTCACGTAGATCGACAAGGAACACATGGTTATCCGACCCCCCTGATACGATGCGGTATCCATTGGCTTGCATCTTCGCTGCCAGTGCAGTGGTGGTTTTTACAATCTGAACCACGTAATCCTTGAACGACGGCTTCAAAGCTTCGAGCAAACACACCGCCTTGGCCGCGATCACATGCATCAAAGGGCCTCCCTGGGTTCCTGGGAAAACCATTGAATCAATTTTTTTCGCCAAAGCCGCGTCATTGGTCATGATCAGACCTCCACGTGGTCCGCGCAGACTCTTGTGTGTTGTGGTGGTGACAAAATGAGCGTGCTGCATCGGCGAAGGATGCGCGCCGCCCGCCACCAAACCTGCAATATGTGCCATATCGACAAACAGATACGCGTCCACCGAATCAGCAATTTCACGCATACGTTGCCAATCAATCACCCGCGAGTAAGCCGATGCCCCCGCCGTGATCATGTCAGGTTTGAACTCTTTGGCGGCTGCGGCCAATTCATCATAGTCGAGAGTTTCCGTTTCTTTGGATACCCCGTAATGCTGGACTTGGTAAAATTTACCGGAAAAATTTGCCGGATGGCCGTGAGTCAAGTGCCCGCCATGAGACAACTCAATCGTCAGGATTTTATCACCAGGATTGAGCACTGAATAATACACCGCCGCGTTAGCCTGCGAACCACTGTGCGGTTGAACATTTACAAAACC
>JAJRVS010000137.1 GCA_024277195.1 Verrucomicrobiota bacterium
CACTTTTGAAAATCTTCTTTTTCGTTGGCCTTCAGGTCGGTTTCAAACTCGGCAAGAGTTTTTTGGTATTTGTGCTCGAACTTGCGGCATTGGCTTTGATAGTACGCCAACTTCAGTTGAAGGTCATGATGCAGCAATCCGATTACCTCGTCTGCGCCTACCCAGCCCGGAGTTTTTATTCTGGCTTCTTTTTGCATGAAGAACCTCCTCTTGTCGCAATATAGATATTTTGGCGATTGATTTCAAGGAAATTGCTCGGAGCCTGAATTTATTTTGGTTTTCTTGTGCCCACATCCCGGCGTGGGAACGCCCCCTCGGGCGCTCTGCCCCCAAATTTATGCGAATGCGTGCTGATTCGTGGCGCTAAGGCCATGTCCCCGGCACCTGCCAGGTGACGGGGGACGTATGTGCGCGCGATGGTCCGGATGGCCCGCGTCGATGTCATTCTGGAAGAATCTTCCCTGCCTTCGCCTCCGAGGTGGTGGGATGGAAGATGTTTTCAACATGAAAAACTCATGAACCACGAAGTGCACGACGCATCCATTATCCCACACTTCGACATTCGACATTTGTTATTCGATATTCATTATTCCCCCATCTCAAAACTCCAACACTCCAGCATTCCAGCATTCCAGTTTTTCCAGGCAATCCGAACTCTTGCGAGTTCGGCTACGTCTGCACTCCATCACTCGTATACTAAAACTCCACTCGTATACTAAAACTCCACTCCACCTATTAATTTTCGATCCTTGTTTCTTTTCGAAAAGAAATGTTTTAAAACTGTTTTTCTTTCTTTTCGATGTTCGTTTTTTTAGTTTTTGCACAAAGGTAACCGCTCTCAAAAAATCGGAGACGCCTTATGCAAAAGCCTTTTATCTGTAAAAACTGTGGCCAGAAGAATCGGCCCAATCCTCGACTCAGAGGGCGGCAAGCCTTCTGTGGCCACAGCCAATGCCAGCGTGCCAGAAAATGCCTCTGGCAAAAGCGTAAAATGGCCCACGACCCCGTCTATCGACAACAGCAGCTCGCAGCACTCAGAGATTGGCGTCAAAACCGCCCATTGCATCAATATCAAAGCCTGTATCGTGAAAGGAACCCGGAATATGTGCAAAGAAACCGGGAGCTACAACGCCTGCGTAACCAACGTTACCGGCAAGACGCAGCAAACTGTCGCAACGCCATGACGGCAAGAATGAATGCCATCGGCATGCAACTGATCCTCACCGGGATTTACCTGTTGGCGTTGGCGCTTTGCTCGGGTGCCGATATGTCGAAAAAGATTGTAAAAATGGACGCGTTCTTCTCACAACAATCTGTTATTAAAGATGTTATCGGATATTTTATGCCCGCCGGGCCGTGATTGTAAAAATGGCGCGATTGACTTTTTAAAGCCAAATGGCGATATTGCGCCCAGATCGTAAACCGTAAACACCACAAATTCAGCAACCCGGTGCAGTGATGAAGATCAAAACCTTGATTTGTCCCGAACGCCGACGCACCATCAGGCCACCGTTTGCCTGGATCGACCGCCACTTCCTGTTCAAAGGCTTTATGACCAGACTGACGCCGCAGGAGAACTTGTTGTATTTTTTCCTGGTGCTGGTCAGCGACCGTGACGGCCTGAGCTGGTACAGCTATGACAAAATTTGTCATGTCCTCAAGCTCAACCTCGATGAGTTTATCCAGGCTCGGGATGCCTTGATCCATAAGCAGTTGATTGCTTTTGAGGGCTATCTGTTCCAGGTTTTGGCATTGCCCAAAACCCTGCCCCCACCCGAGCATGCAACGCGTTTCGGGCATCGACAACCCGGCGTGCCGCAGCCCATCGCGGAAATCTTTGCGCGCATTGCCGCTGAGCACAAGTAAAGCACCAAACCGGCATGAGAGAGAGCGTCTGTTCCATTACTGGGCCACGAGCTCGAGTTGGAGATTGTTCATCTCGGCCGATTGCCTGAAACTTGAATGAAGTATCTTAGGCCAGCCCAAGGGCTGAGCCTGGATTTGTTCACGAGTTTAGGTGGCAATCGTCCCGGGATGTGCCTCTCATCGCCAAAAACAAAAGGAGAAACGCGCTATGACCGCAAACATGCTGGCCGTGGGCATCGATATCAGCAAATATAAACACGATGTCGCCATTTTGGCCGCCAACAAAAAACTCTTGTGCAAGCCCTTTGTCATCCGGGAAGACCGGCTGGGATATGAACGACTCCTGCAGCGCGTGCACGCCCTGGCCCGGCGCTGTGATGCCCAAACCGTCTATTTTGGCATGGAAGCCACGGCAGATTATTGGAAAAACCTCTATTATTTTCTCAAAGAACAGGACGCCGGCTTTCGCGTCGTGGTCATCAACCCGGTGCAAACCAGGGCGTTTGCCAAAGCCGAGCTGCGTCGCGCCAAAACCGATCCGGTGAATGCCAAAGATATTGCCCGATTTCTTCTGGAAAAGCAGCCAAAGCCCGGTGGCGACTATCCGGTCATTTTCAGTCACATCAAAGACCTGGATAAGCAATTGCACCGTATCGGCAAAATGAAAACCATGGCCACCAACAAACTCCGCGGTGAGCTGGGCAAAGTCGCCCCGGAAATCGAACGCCAAATCCATAAAATCGATGGCCAGCAAATATTGGCGCTCCTGGCACGATACCCCACCGCCAAACAGATCGCCAAGGCCTCCACAGAACGGCTGCGAAATATTCGCTACGGCAAAAATCAGTGCAGGCTGCCGAGCGCTTTTGTGGAGCGCATGCAAACCCTGGCCCGCCACAGTATTGCCCATAAAAAGGGGCCCGGCGCCGGGTTGGTCGTGCAATCGCTGGTCAGAACCATTTTCCAGTACCAGCACGAAATCCAGCTTCTCAAAAAACAAATAAAAAACCTCTATGAAATGCTCGCACCCGACCAGAGTCGATTGGCGACGATCCCCTACATCGGTCTCGACACGGCGATCGTGCTTGAAGCCTATCTGGGTGACGTCAGGCGCTTCCCTACTGCCAAGAAAATCGTCGCTTATTTTGGCTTGAATCCGACTGTCTGTTTGTCGGGACTGACGAAACGGGCTGCTTATTTGGAGAAAAAAGGCTGCGCCAGCGTCCGCCACAAGCTCTATCTGGCCACCTTGAGAATGATCAGCCGGCGCCAGGAGCCTATTTTCAGCTTTTACCAGCGCCTGCTCGCCGCAGGCAAACCCAAATTAGTCGCAATCACCGCTGCCATGCGCAAGCTCTTGGTCATTATGTACCACATGCTGAAAAAGCAGCAGAACTTTAACCCAACTCGAAAACTATGATCTCAAATTTTTTCCTTGACTTTTGCTATAGTATCTCCAATGACTCAATGACCCAATGACTTAATGACAACCACCCCAACACGATGAAAATACTCGAATTGCAAAAACAAAACCTGACTACCTCCGGCGTGCTTTCGCTGCTCCTTCTCGCGATTCTGGCGCTGAGCGGCTTTCTGCCCTGGCTTTTTGGCAGCCAATACCTGTCCGGGGTGTTGCTGGTGCTGCACGTGACCGCGGCGCCGCTATTTGCCCTGGCCCTGGCGGCGTGGGCCGTGCTCCTCGCACACCGGCACCGTTTCGTGGCCAGCGATGCCGATCACCTGCGCGCCCTGCGTCTAAAGCGCAACGTTCGCGAGTTCTTCGGCACGGACACCGCAGCGAAACTATTTTTCTGGCTGGCCCTGGTGGCGGCCCTGCCGCTCATTTTTTCGATTCTGCTGAGCATGTTGCCGCTGTTTGGCACGCCCGTGCAGGACGCCTTGCTGCACTGGCACCGTTACAGCGCATTTTTCTTCACGGTGGGCGGTTTGGGCTGGCTGGCCACCCGGAACAATCATTTC
>JAJRVS010000138.1 GCA_024277195.1 Verrucomicrobiota bacterium
AGGGGCTGGGGTGTTATGGGGGCACAAGTTATAAAACGCCGAATCTCGATAAACTGGCGGCTGATGGAATTCGTTTCACCCATGCTTATTCGCAGCCACTCTGCACTCCGACGCGGGTGCAGATCATGACGGGGAAATATAATCATCGCAATTGGGTTGGTTTTGGTATCCTTGATCCCAGGGAGCGCACCTTTGGCCACCTGATGAAGGGTGCGGGCTACCGAACCTGCATTGCAGGCAAGTGGCAGCTCCAGTCTTATGATCCGCCCGATTTTCCCAATGCGGATCGCCGCCGAGGCATTGGGATGAAAGTTACGGATGCCGGTTTTGAGGAATATTCCCTTTTCCACTCCTGGCACACCGAAGACAAAGGTTCCCGTTATGGAAACCCGACCATTTTTGAAAACGGGAATCTTTATCAGAACCTTGATGGTCGTTACGGGCCGGATAACTCGGTGGCTTTTATTCTCGATTTTATGAAGCGGTTTAAAAATGAGCCGATGTTCATTTATTATCCGATGGCTCTGCCGCATTGGCCGATGGTGCCCACGCCGGATTCCGAAGAATGGAAGGATCCTGCTCGGCGACTTGAAGAAAGCACGGACTATTTTCCCGACATGGTGAGCTACATGGATAAACTGGTGGGAGAGTTGGTGGACGGAATCTATACCCTTGGATTAGGAGAAAATACGCTGGTGCTATTTTACGGGGATAACGGGACGGATCAACGTATCACTTCACAGTTTCGAGGGCAGCCGGTTCGTGGTGGCAAAGCAACACCTGCGCAAACGGGCATCAGGGTTCCTTTGATCGCCAATTGGAAAGATACGATTCAGCCCGGGCAAACGGTTTCGGATTTGATTGATGCTTCCGATTTTCTTCCCACGCTTGCTGAACTGGCAGATGTGAAGGTTGCGGAAAACCGGGATCATGAAGGCGTGAGTTTTGCTCCGCAATTGCTGGGGCGGGAAGTGAAAAGGCGCAGTTCCTGTTTTTTCTGGTATGACCCGCGTCCAGGTTGGGACAAGGAAAAGTTCTCGCGTCATATTTTTGCTTTGGACCATCAATACAAACTGTTCTCCGATGGACGATTGTTCGACATTGCGGGCGAAGGTTTTCGCGAAGAGGAATTAGACCTTGAGAAACTGACCCCGGATGCCAAAGCGGCGCGCAAAAAATTGCGTCTGGTGATCGAAGAAAAAATGAAGCCGCCTTTTTCCAAGGCAGCATCAAAAGTGGTGAATGCTTTTGGGGATGCTGTGGAGTGAAAATTAGAGGCCTGAGCATACCCTCGTGGCCATTTCAATTTTAATGCTGGCAATAACTCAGGAGGATTCAGTTCTGTCAAATCTACGTGTATAGCATGATCGCGCTCTTGCCAGAAGTGACTGGAATCAGATAGGTTTCGCTACATTACCATTCATGATGAATTTAAAAGTCAATTTACTATCCCTGATTGCCCTTGGGGCAACCGTATCATTTTCATTCATCGGACGAACGTATGCTGAGCCAAGAGTGGCGTTTGCAGAGAAGGGGCGTTTGGTTTTGTCGGATGATTTCAGTCAGGCTCCCAGTGACCACAAGGTTCGTGATATTTCGGAAAGCTGGCAACGAAAATTGAGCTTTGGACGTTGGACCTCGGGGGCCTCAGGAGGAGTCAAGGTGGAGTATGTTCCTAAACAAGGGCACGGTCCGGTGTTAACCTACTTGGGTTCCGCTAAGGATGTTATCATCGAGTGTGAGTTTCGTTTGCCAAGGGACGCGGTGCCAAACCGTCATTTTCGAATTTTTTTGGATCACCCTGACTACCGAGGGCACACCATTGCGGCTTGGGCAAATGTGAGCTCTGTTTTCCAACCTGAAGGGTTGACTCTTCTGCACAATCCCAAAACCAAGGATAAAAAGGTGATTGAAGAAGCTCGATTCGGACCAGTGGCACTCAAGCTCAAGCCCGGCAAGTGGCATAAGATAAGACTCGAACTGGTAGGCAAGCGGGCTCGGGTAACGATTGGTGATACAGTAGTTGAAGGCGAGCATCCATCCTTGAAGACGACCAAAATCAAGATCGGCCTCAATCCCGGAAAAGCGGGAGGGGAATTGCGTAATTTTCGAGTATGGGAAGTGAAACCCAAAAACCAATAGTAGTGATTCTGCGTTGAACGTGATTGGGGAGGTTATCTCTAAGCAGAGCTATTCCGGGTGTGACGGCTCATTTTCATTGAGTCTTTGCCGCATTGCGGAATAGTTTCAGGCATGAGAATTTTTTTAACGGTTTCTTTATTGATGGGGCTCAGCGCTGTGGCGGACGCTCAAAGCTGGAAAAAGCATGTGGTGATGGAGCAGGGGCATTGCAATACGGCGGTGGCGCTGGATGCGAATGGAGATAAAAACCTGGACATCATCGCGAGTTTTAACGGTCGGGTGAGTTTGTTTATCGCGCCGGATTGGAAGAAGGAGATTGTGCTGCACCGTTTTTCCGGAGGTGGAGGAGGTTGTATTCACAGCTCGGTGATCGACGTCGATGGGGATGGGGATTTGGATTGGGCGGGAACCCTGTCGAGTGATCACCCTTTCTGGTTGGAAAACCCTGGGAAAGAGGAGGCTCAAAAAGGGGCGTGGACTTCGCGGCTCATTGATCCTGACATCACCGGCATTCATTGCATCCTCACCTCGGACATCGATAACGATGGCAAAGAGGATCTGGTGATCAATAATTTCGAACCGGAAAAAGGCTTGGGTGATTCGATCGCTTGGTTCAGCGTTCCAAAAAACCCGAGCAAGGCCAAGCAGTGGGATCGTCATGTTTTTGCCGATGGTGACGCGCGCGGTGGTAGTCACTATATGGGTGCAGGGGACATCGATGGTGACGGATGGAAAGAGATTGCGGTGGGAGCCAAAGGGAAACCGTTTGAGGACGGCAACTGGTTTGCCTTCTGGACTAATCCGGGGAAAAAGGGTGTTAAGGGAGCGTGGAAAAAAACGATACTCGCGGAGAATCAACTCGCTGCGACCAACATTATTCCTGCGGATGTGAACGGGGATGGCAAGGTCGATTGGCTGGCAACACGCGGGCACAGCGCCGGGGTGTTGTGGATGGAGAACCCTAGCTGGAAAATTTACGAAATCGATCCCGACATCAAGCAACCGCACAGTCTGGCGGTGATGGATTTTGATCAGGACGGTGATCTGGATGCGGCGAGTTGTGGTTACGAAAGCAAGTGGCTGCGCTGGTATGAAAACGATGGCAAGGGGAATTTTAAGATTCATACGATCGACGATGATCAAGAGAGTTATGATCTGCGCAGCGTCGACATGGATGGTGACGGAGATATGGATTTACTCAATGCCGGGCGCGGGTCGAAAAATGTGGTCTGGTATGAGAACCCTCTTAAGTGATTTGTGAGTGGCGTATCAGGGCAGCTTGTGTTTAGTTCTGCATTCATCCAAGACAACTATGAAACGTAATACTTTTTTAAAAACCCTCTCCGCCCTGACTTTATCAACCCTGTTTGTGAATGCAAGCCCACTGCATGCCGCTGAACCGCTTAAGATTCTTCTCATCGCCGGGGGCTGTTGTCACGATTATGCTGGCCAACCCAAGGTGTTAAAAGCGGGTATTGAGTCTCGAATCAATGCCGAGGTGACGATCGAATACAATCCGGACACCTCCACCAAGGCGACTTTCAAGTCCTATGAAAAAGACGACTGGGCGGACAAGTATGATGTGATTCTGCACGATGAATGTTCGGCGAGTGTGACCGATCCGGCTTATGTTAAACGCATTCTGGATGCACACCGTAAGGGGACTCCTGCAGTCAATGTTCACTGCGCGATGCACAGTTATCGTTGGGGGAACTACAAAGAGCCAGTGAAGGCGGGGGCTGACAATGCGGGATGGTATGAAATGCTCGGCATTCAATCCACCGGTCACGGCCCCCAGGCACCGATTGATATTGCCTACGCAGACCAAGCTCATCCGATCAGTAAAGGTTTGGCGGATTGGACGACGATCAATGAGGAGCTCTACAACAATGTGCAGGTTTTTGATACGGCTCATGTTCTTGCCAAAGGCACCCAGCTGCAAAAACCACGGAAGAAAAAAGGCAAAAAAGCTAATCCGAATGCCAAGGCTAAAAAAGCGGAATCAGTGGTGGTATGGACCAATCAATACGGCCCCAACAAGACCCGCATTTTCAGTACGACGATTGGTCATAATACGGAAACGGTAGCGGATGATAAATATCTGGATCTGGTGACCCGTGGTTTGCTGTGGGTGACAAAAAACATCAAAGACGATGGCTCGGCGGCTGAGGGGTATGGGAAGTAGGTGAAGGCACTGCGACATGCTGCCTTCTTTAGATACCCAGTTCGAATCCGCCATTCTTGAAGCGACTGGCGCTTCAAGTCTTGAGCTGCAATCTGTCATTCAGGAATTGTGGAGCGGTTATGGTCATATTATTCGTGTTACCCTAGTTGGTAGCGAGCGCAGTAGCGTTGTCATCAAACATGTTTCGATGCCGGTGGAAAAAAAGCATCCTCGTGGCTGGACCTCGGATCTTTCCCATCAACGCAAAGTTTTTTCCTATCAGGTCGAAACCGAATGGTATCGGCAATGGAGCTGTCGTTGCGATCAGGCCTGTCGAATCCCTGACTTTCTTTCTTACTGCCACAATGATGACGCGGTGCTGCTCGTTCTGGAGGATCTCGACGGGGCAGGTTATCCCATTCGGTTGAATCAAGTGAACTCAAAACAAATGATCAGCTGCCTAAAATGGTTAGCTGAATTCCACGCCACTTTCATGGGTGCAGAATCAAAGGGGCTGTGGGACACTGGCACCTATTGGCATCTAGCCACACGCCCCGAAGAACTTGAAGCGCTCGAGGATGAAGCCCTCAAATCCGCGGCGATTGCCATTGATCAAAAACTCAGTCAGGCTCGTTACCAAACCTTGGTGCACGGTGACGCTAAACTTGCTAACTTCTGTTTTTCAAACGACACCACTCAAGTTGCTGCGCTGGATTTCCAATACGTCGGGCGCGGTTGTGGCATGAAAGATGTTGCCTATTTCATTGGCAGCTGCCTTGACGAAAAAGCCTGTGAAAGAAAAGAAACCGAGCTGCTCGACAGCTACTTCGGTTTTCTAAAAGTAGCCTTAGAACAAAGGCACACAGACATCGCTGCTGAAGCGGTGATAGACGAATGGCGCGAACTCTTTCCGATCGCCTGGAGCGATTTCCACCGCTTTCTCAAGGGTTGGTGCCCGGGGCATTGGAAGATCCACTCCTACAGTGAACGTCTGGCGCGCCAAGTGCTTGATACGCTCTAAAATGTGGCATCCTACTCATACGCGTCAGGCTAAGCAATAAATTTAAAATACAGGCCAAATCACAAGTGTTTGATCGCGGGACATTTACACCCCAAGGGGGTAGTCCTATGATAGCCCAGGGCACCGCCCTGGGTCTGATCGACAGA
This sequence comes from Verrucomicrobiota bacterium, assembly GCA_024277195.1. GTDB lineage: Bacteria > Verrucomicrobiota > Verrucomicrobiia > Verrucomicrobiales > DEV007 > JAADHD01. Next base: position 5,474 of record JAJRVS010000138.1, read on the forward strand.
TCATTATTAGCCCTGAATGGGCGGCATTAAAGCGTAGAGGGTTAGTGCGCCCATTCAGGGCTGGAAGATTTGAACCCAAATACCCAGGGTTTCACCCTGAGCTATCATAGAGTCAGCCCTTTGGGCCTGTTAGCCTGACGCTTGTTGGCATCCTGCCAATGAAGCCACTTTATGCCTAGTAATTAATTTAACTTAATTAATAAGCCTTATTTACCAGGAAAAATGTGAAATTTAAGGATTTTTCGCTGAAACGGGTATCACAAAATTGGAAGGTCTGAAAAAGCTCAGCCAATGGGACAGGCTCTATATATTTACAACGTTGCTGGATAGGCTCTTTAATAAATTCATTGCTTGTATTGTGGATGATAACTTAGTAAGTAAGTCATTGATGAATGAGGGATTTCAATATCAGCGATTACTTTTGGGGTATCATGGTTGTGATCAATCTGTGGTTGATGCAGTGTTACAGGGGGATGCGTCTTTGGAAGAAAGTGACAATTCCTATGATTGGCTAGGTACAGGAATCTACTTTTGGGAGCACGGCCCTGAAAGGGCTCTGGAATGGGAGGAATACCGTAAGCAGACAGGGAAAATAAAGTGCGCAAGCGTGAAAGGGGCAGTCATACTTCTCGGGCGTTGTTTTGATCTGATGGATCGAAAAGCTACCAGAATATTGGGTGAAGCATTTGTGGAGTTTGAAAATACCTTGGATGATTTTGGAATTGAGATACCGAGAAATGAGCCTGTCTCTGAAGGGGATAATGACAATATTTTACGCAAACGTGATTGTTCTGTGTTGAACTGGGTGATGAGAAACTTTGATGATTCCAATACGGAGGGGAGATTTGATAGTGTGCGCGGATTGTTTCAAGAAGCCGAACCCGTCTATGAGGGGTCTGCCATTCGAATGAAATCGCATATTCAGATTGCTGTGCGTAATCCGGCTTGCATTCTTGGCTATTTCAAACCAGTATGAGATATGGCATCGAGAAACCGACAGATATCATCAAATGCCTCTTCTTTTGTCGATATTGAGCAAGGTTGGGTAAAAGTGGAAAAACGTCTCGATAAAATGACGCCCGAGGAAAAGCTCCAAGCCTTTGTGGATGCAGGTATTTTGACGAAGAAGAGGAATGTGAGGAAACCGTATCGGGGAGTATTCCGCAAGGTCAAGGCTACTGCAAATTGCAGCTAGAGTCTGAGTGGGCAGTCCTTGAAAACGAAGAGATTAATATGCGAGGAAAGGGGGCGGGAGAGAATGGCACTTAATTAAGAAGGGTTGGGATGGGTTGCTGCCTTTAAATCAAAGGAAAAATACAGTTTCAAGCCTCTCAAATACCCACTAATTAAGTGCCATTCGGGGCAGGAGAACATTCTTGCAATTTTGAGGCTTGAGATTCGAAAACAAAATTCTTACTATACGGGGAGGAAGCTTGGGTAAGGTAGCGTCATCTGATTTTGAGAATCCTCAAATCTAAGGCCTGACCATATCCCCACCCTGTCGGCAGCCGGGGATGTTGGGGTCAATGTTCGAGCACTATGCGGTATTTGGCTTTGCCGCTTTTGAGGTGGTCAAGAGCTTCATTCACTTGATCAAATTTAAACTTTTCAATAACCGGTTTCACATTGTGTTGATTGGCAAAATCGAGCATTTATTCGATGGTCGAGGGGCTGCCAACAGCGGTTCCGGAAATCGACTTCTGCCCCATTATCAGCCCGAACACACCGATGTCGAGCGGTTCGAGTGTGGCTCCAAGAAAATGAAGCCGGCCTTTCGGTTTGAGTGCTTGCAGATACAAATTCCAATCAAGTTTCACATTCACCGTCGACAAAATGATGTCGAAGCTTCCGGCCGCAGCGGTGATCTCTGCTTCATCCCGAGAATTAATGGTATGATGCGCGCCCATTGCGAGTGCGGCCGATTTTTTGCTCTCGCTAGAGGTGAAGGCGGTCACTTCACAGCCCCCAGGCATTTAAAAACTGTAAGGCTATGTGGCCTAATCCTCCGATGCCAATGACGGCTACCTTGTCGGTTGCTTTGACGTCATATTGTACCAAAGGATTGAATACGGTGATCCCTCCGCAGAAAAGAGGGCCAGCCGATTCCATATCAAGACCTTCAGGCAGCTTAACAACGCTGTCGAAGTTAGCCCTGACTTTATCGGCAAAACCGCCGTGCCGCCCAACGATGGTGCCTTCGGCGGTGGCGCATAAATTTTTATCGCCAGATTCGCAGGATGGACAAACTTCGCAGTAGCCCGAATGCCAGCCCATCCCGACGGCATCGCCGATTTTCAGGGTCGTGACATCAGCGCCGACCTGGATGATGCTACCTGCAACCTCGTGACCGGGAACAAATGGATAGCTCGTCATATCCCAATCGTTATTCAGCATGCTGAGATCGCTATGGCAGATTCCACAGTATTTAACCGCGATTTCAACCTGGGCTGCACCAAGTTCACCTGGGTCATATTCAAAGGGTTCCAGTTTTGCTCCTTGCTCTTTTGCTGCGTATGCTTTTATCATAGAATGTGTGCCTTGGTTTGAAAGCATACATAGCGCCTGGGAAAATGGAAGTCAATCAACCGAGCAAGTGCTAACCTGTGCAGGCGTGGTGTAAAGTGTGGGACGCAATGGTATTGCGTGTGGGCTTTTGGTGATGACACGGATTTGCCAATCCATGCCACGGTGTAGAAGGGTGTAAGACAAAATAGTTGAGCTTCTGATCACTATGAATTTCGCCCTTTGCAGGGCTGGAAGAATTGGTTTTTTTACCCAGCGCTTCGCACTGGGCTATATCATTGAGCGCCGTTGGTGCAGAAGAGATGGAAGTAAACTGTCCTGTAAGGACAAAATGAGATAGCCTAGTGCGAAGCGCTAGGTGAGATTGTTTTTATTGTCAGCCCTAAAAGGGCGAAATGGTGTTGATGGGTGATAAGGTAGCTTTCAGTAAACAATGGCTAACTTTTTTGTCCTGCACCCGGTGTAGAAGGGGGCAGGAGAATATTATCGCAATCTTGATCCTGAGAATCCCGGAATTTGCTTTCCATCAGCGGGTGCGGACGCAAAAAGGGATTTATTGAGGGTGTCATCGAGATTAAAAAAGTAATTTAAAGTGGGCTGTTTACGACTTGACTCCTGCTTGCCAAAACCAGTAATTTATATCAAATGAGTAGCTATAAATTTGGAGGTCGTCATCGTGGCGATTGTGAGTGTCCGGTCTGCGGTGCCAAGGGTGGTCGCCACCTGAGTGATTGCATTTGTCCCATTTGTGGAGAGCGGGCAGGGCGACATCGATCTGATTGTGTCTGCCCAGTATGCGAAGCGCGCTGTAGCAGTCATCGGGGAGATTGCCGATGCCCGGTCTGTGATGTGGCGGGCAATGGCGGCAATTGAATGGTGTTAGCATTACAAAGAGTGGGTTTTTTTGTAATAGGGCATGTTGCCGAGGGAATGTAAGCTGCTCGGTAAGAAGGGAATCGGTGTGTTGACATTGAACTTCGAAAACGAGTAAACCTCAAATATTAACCCTTAAATACTGAACACAAAATTTGTGGGCTCTGTGTAGGGATCCACCATTGTTTGTTCGCCATCAGAAAAATGAAAATAATAACAAGTCTGAAAAAAATGCCATTTTTTATCGCGGTGACCCTGGCCTTCACCGGCTGTTCGAAGCCGTCATCGCTCGACATCATAGGCGAGTGGAAAATCAATGCCGACAAGTCAGCGCACGAAGTCATCAAGGCGGGAAAAGCGGATGCTGAAAAACTGGAGCAAGTGAAGCAGAGCATCAAGCCGCGCATTGAGCGTTTCACCATCGTTGTTGGTGAGAAGAGTTTAAGTGTTAAAGGGAAACAACTTCCTTACCGCAGGGTTTCGGAATCACCCGGTGAGGTGGTCACTGAAACCGAGGCAGAGGGGAAAAAAGTGAGCTTAACTTTCTCAAGCTATGATGAGCAAAGCATCACGATCAAGTCGTCGGCAACGAATGACATGGATTATTACGTCTGGGACAAGAAACTGCTATGAATTGGGGCGAAATAGTAGGACGGGGGGTGAATGCCGGAATCTGAAACAGAAACAAAAAAGGCACGATTTTAGTCGTGCCTTTTTGCTCAGATATTGTGATAGAGTCTTCCTGCAAGGCCTCCTGTATCTCTCGTTCATCAATGCGCTTGCGCTTTTCATAACGAGATAAATTGGCGTGCCATTTCCAACTGTAACCATGAAGGTGATGGAAACGGTGCCAGCCATTGTTGTTTTCAAAATAGGCTTCTAGTTCTGCGATTCGTGATTTTAGTTCGGGCATATCGACTTTTTGATGGGTGACGAACCAGGGTTCAATCACTAAGGTAAAGTGATGCAGGCAATCAATTTCGAACAGGCCGCCCCAGTGCATTAATGCCAGGCGACGTAGTTGCGCTTTGGTCAAATCGCAGCCGAGTTGCGGGTGATGAAAATATTTCAAAATTTCATTTGGAGCTTTTAATAATGAGTAGGGCGTTAGTGGGTGAAATTTATGGGGTATTGGAACTTTGCGCTTATTTCGCCCGCACCATTCGGTGAATTTTTTGTTGCGACAGATTCGAGGGCAGTCAACGATGTCCATCACGGCTTTTAATTGATGGGCGTTTTTTCTTCGAGATGCTTTTTTAGTGAGGCGGTAATGGCGAATCCAACCGCGTTGATAAGGGTGGGAAAGTTTAATGACTTGTGCGTTGCGAACGCCCTCTTGGAGCCGTCGGTATTCCCTCATTAAACTGAGGAGTTTTTTGTCGCCATCGGTTTTAGTCTGCTGGCGTGAACGCTGTTTTAGACTTTGCTTTTCGTTTTTATAGATCATGGGTTTCCTGTAAAGGTTATGATTAGTATCCAGATTTATTAAGCTGCATAGGTGTCCTGAGTTTCGGTGTTCGTTCTTGTTGTGAAATTTGTTTTGGATTTTCGTTTGCGTATTCTGTGGGTGGGCAAGCGGAGCGCTCTCCCTTCCAAGGGATTAGTGATTATTAGTGTTGATTGGTTTATTGGTTGATTAGCACTGGTTAGTTTCGTATTGCGGGTTTTTGGACAGAATCGGAGTTCTGTCCTACGGTTAGGTTGTGCTCGGTCAGGCGATTGGAAAATGAAAAAATTTCTCATCACCTGAACCGAGCATGAAGGCACAAGCTGGTTTTGATTTTTCGCCCCCTTCACCATCTATACCAAAAACGGTTCCCAATCGGGAATGTCATGGATGTTTTTCAACAGCGCCGTGACCGGCACTTCTCTGGGAGCTTTGGGCTGACGGTTCAGCTTCAAGTTGGCTTCATGAGGGGTGCGGTTGGCTTTACGTGTGTTCACCTCCTTGGCGGAAAGCACGCAGTTTTCCCAAGTGGTTCCACCGCCACGGGAGCGTGGCAAAACGTGATCGATGTTGCCTTCACTGGGGCGGAGTTCCCGACCGGTGTATTGGCAACGTCCTTGGTCACGTAACCACAGGTTGCGGGAGTTGAACTTGGGACGCGACATCGGCACTCGTGCGTAGTTCGCCAGCACAATGACGGTGGGTACGCGGATGGGGCCACTGGCGGTGCCGATGGAGCAATCTTCTTCGCGAACGGGCAGCTGTTGCCAGCTGGTCCATTTTGCGGGTGTCATCCAGTCGTCTCCCTGGATGTCGAGTCCGGTGGCCACATCGGTCGCCATTTGGCAAAAAGCTTCCGCCGGGGTCTGGATGTTGACCGCCTGCCAGTTTCGGTTAAGAACCAGGACGATATTCTTATGCAGGATAGAGTTCATGGTATGATGGATGGTTAGTGTTTAATTAATTTCTGTTTTTCTGATTCGCAAAGCTGAAGGCCCGGCCGTTCTGACGCGACGTCGGGACGTCTTGTCAGCGGCCGGGCCACGTTGGCTCATCGGAAAGTTTCCCAAGTCAATTTTATTAACTTGAGGGCGCTTCCGAGCCCGCTATTGGCGGGCAGGGAAGACACTTGTCTTGATCACAGCTCGATTTTTTCGATCTCGTGAATCAGTGCGGATTTGTCCTGTTCGAGGAAACGCAGCGTCTCCATGGTTTTGTCTGAGAATCCAGACAGGGTGTAGACTTTGTTTTCCGGGAACTGGATCGATCCGTATCCGGCGAGATCGAACGAATAAACGTGCGGGCGTTTGCCTGTTTTCTTTACGAAACGTTCAAACGGAACCACTGGAGTCCAGTGGTTCATCCACGCCTGCATATCCGATAGGATGATCACTCGATCATACGCCGTTCGGGCTCGCTCGAAGATGGAGTGGAAGTTGGTTCCGCTCCATTCCGCGCTGTCCTCAATACGCTGGGCAATCGTCAGGGTTGCGTCGTCACGGTTGTAAGTCACGTAACGGGCATCACCGCTGAACAGCATCAGGTCTGCATCGTTCACTTTGTAGAGAACGGCCGAGAACAGTGAACCAACTTTCATTGGTTTTCCGATCATCGAACCAGAGCAGTCCATGGCAATCAGGGTGCGGCCTTTGAAACGCGGTACGTTGTTCAGTGAGTGATCAACCGCTACATTGAGCGCGGTGATCACTTTCTGACGCAGTGCCCGGATATCGGCGCCACCTTTGAAAACACGATCAATTGCTGCTTTCAGCACCGGTTGATCGAGAGCTGGAGCATCTTCAATCGCATCCAGAGCGGCGCGATAACGGAAGGGCATCACCAGTGAACGACGGATCAGTGTTTTGTCCGTTAGCAGAGTGATGGCTTCATCGATCATCTCCGGTGCCTGCACAAGAATGTTGCGCAGGTTCCGCAGTAAAGCGAAATAGCCAATACGTCGCTCGCGGATCAGCTCGGTCCAGACGGCACCTTTTTGTTCTGCTTTATCTTTGTCAGATTCCGCAGTCTGGCCAGCCTGGGTGAGCTTTGTTTCCCATGTTCCCGCCGGAGCCAGACTTCCGTCGATAAGACGGCGGATGGCGGGCGTGTGGGGTGGGTGAACCAGGTTCACCGCATCCACCAGGTTCAGGCTAGCAGACCCACGGCGGTATTTCGCCAGCTGATAATCATCAAAGCGGGTCAGCGCTTGACCGAGTCCCTTTTTCAGGGAGTTCGGCAAGGGTTTTCCGTAAACCGCCAGGTAGTAAGCGAGGATTTCCAAAACGTCGTCCACGCGGAAAACCACGCGATCGAAAAAACGTTTGGTCCACTCTTCACCTTTTACGTTATGGGCGATCTCACCTGCAATGAGGTGGGACACCGAACGCATGCCGGCTTCACGACGAGCGTAAAGGGCGGCTTTGGCGATGAACTGCTTGTCGGGAATTTTCGCGACCAGCTGAGTCAAGCGTTTGGCCGCAGCGTTTTCATTGCGGTAATACTGCTTATCAAGAAAGCTGGTGAGCAAAATAGTCACCAACTCGAGTTTGTCAGACATTTGATGAGCCTGACCGCCGGCTAAATTGATTGTGTTTGGCTTATTGATTTTGTTTTTGAGTAAGGTGTTGAATTTCATTGTTTCATTGCCTCCTTTCTTTGTTTTAGGTTTGTGGTTTTTCCGTCATCGAATATGGCGGAGAAGTTTTTGGGGAGAATACTGATTAGAGTTTTACGACGGGAGTCGAACCCGTTCCTCGACTTGCGCCGGGTTCCTCACTTGTGGTGCGCCGCCAACTCGCACCGGGTTTTACGGCGGATAGGTGAGCCCTTATCGCAGGCGAAGTATCTCTGATCTCACTGCCCCAGAAATGGAATCGGAGAGAAATATGGCAGGGGAGGGTGCCTCTCGGCATCACCGTGACAGGGTGGTTTCGTTTTTCATGCGAAGTATCCCCGAGCCTCACTGCTCCGAAATTTTTCAAATTGACCCGGAGAAAACCGGCGGGAGTAATCACGTGCTCTACCACTGAGCTACCTCCCCAAGGTAGGGAGGGCAGGATTCGAACCTGCGACCACGAGGTTGTAACCGAAGTAACTCCATGCCTCACTGCCGGATCTTTGAAAAGTGGATCACTCGGAGAATAGTGGGAAGAGATGAGGCGCCCACATCAGTGTTTGCCTTCAGGAATTGAACCTGATCATCCGAAGAACGGATTTTACCGAAGTATCTCTTATCCTCGCTGCCGAGTGAAAGTATGAAAAATTGACAAGAGGAAGCAGGCCGGCCTATGAATTTAACATTTGGGATTTAGCATTTAACATTTATCATTTTCAATACCGGAAAATGCAGAGCGAATATGAATTAATAGCCAAATGGAAAATGGTATATCCTCTATCCTCCATGATAAATTGCAGGGGTAGCCGCGGCGGGAGTTGCACCCGCACTGTTCCGATTTTAAGTCGGATGCATCTTCTAGTTGGGCTACGCGGCCTTTGAATTTAACATTTGGGATTTATCATTTATCATTTTAGGTAAATGGCACTTTCGGCGGACTGCCTCGGCGCGATAGCGCTGGTTAAAATAGCGAAGCCGAATCGCAGAGACGACAAAGTCGGATAATTCGAACCTGCGACCTTGGGCTTCGAAGGCCCTTGCTCTTCCGCTGAGCTACGAAAGCATTCATGCTGAAATGGCGCCCGGTGGAGGAGTTGCACCCCACGACTCTACCCCTCTGGTTTTTGTCTGCGGTTTAGAACACCGCTGATGGAGCACCGGGCATTACATTGGTGCGGCATCCCGGACTGCTTTGCCGCGATACCGGTTGAGATTACGCGAGGCCTGTCTGCAGAGCCGCCGAAGGCGGATAAACGCTCAGGGGTTTGATTACCTTTGGTAATCCATACGAATTGGCTTCGCTGTTTAATCAACCGCAGATGCGGTGAGATGTATTCAGGCTTGGCGCGCCCGCATCCTGCTATTGAACGAATGACGCATTGATAAATTGGTAGGGGCTGCAGGTAATGCTCCCGCGTCTTCTCTGTGTAAGAGAGTTGTTCTACTTTTAAACTAAGCCCCCATTGTAAATGGTGCCCACGGCAGGAGTTGCACCTGCACTGGACGCGATCTCGACGCGCTGCCTCTACTGTTGGGCTACGTGGGCTTTAAAATTGGAGCCGGCGACAGGGTTTTCACCCGCATGTCCCGATTTACAAGATCGGTGCACTTATCTGCCACGCCGGCATATGAGTTCATTGGTTGGAGTGGCCGGACTTGAACCGACATCAGCGGCTTATCTAGCACTTACCCTGTATAAGAGGGCCGCTCTACCAATTGAGCTACACTCCAGGAAATTGGTGCATCGTGTCGGTAACGCTCCGACTTCTTCGGTTTGGAAGACCGACGTCATGCTTCTAGACCAACGATGCATTGAAAATGGAGACGCCGGCAGGATTTGCACCTGCGTATGACGGGTTGCAGCCGTCCACCTGACTACTCGGCCACGGCGTCATTATAACTTGGGTTGGTCGACGGGATTTGCACCCGCTCCGCGACATTCACAGTGTCGAATGCTTACTCATTACACCACGATCAACATCTAAATTGGTTCCCCTGGCAGGTAATGCTCCTGCTTCAGCGGATTAAAAGGCCGCTGCATCACTTTAATGCTTCAAAGGAATTGAAAGAGTGGTATCCCCGCCAGACTACTACGGCGCGATAGCGCACGGAACAGGCGAAGCCAATCTGTAGAGCCGCCGAAGGCGGATAATTCGCACCTGATCCGACGCGTTGACGACTTCGTCGCCCTGCGGGTGAACCTTTGGTTCATCTGTCTCGCTGCACTCGGCTCGCACAGCGTCATGCTTTTGCCCGCTTTGCGGGCTCCGCAAAATGGCTTCGCTATATTACGAACCACTTCGTGGTCGTAGCGGTCTTACACCACAGGGACTTCTAAACTGGCGCCTCATGCCGGTTATGCTCCGACTCAACCTGTTCGACAGACAGGCAGGCTACTATTACATCAATGAGGCTTTTAATTTATCATAAATGCTAAATAAATTGGCTCGCCCGCATGGTTCCGCCCCATGAACTACGGATTAACAATCCGGTGTGATACTATTTCACCACAAGCGATTTAAAAATTGGTAGGCGTTGGTGGTAATGCTCCACTGGTCAGCTTCCGGAAGGTTTTTTGACGGCGGGTTTACAGTCCGCGATCCGGGGCAACGCCTTTTGAATTTAACATTTTTGATTTAGCATTGATCATTTCTGTGTGTGAGACCCCTGAAGGAAACGATCACGTCGGAAATGCTAATTTGTCCTTGTTACATGATAAATGATTGGACCCAGGGGTGGGAATTGAACCCACGTAGTCAGGCGTATGAAACCGGACGAGGAAGCCAGCACCTTCCCCGGACTGCTATGTCGCGTAAGCGATCATAATATAGCGAAGCCGAATTGCCGAGCTGCGTTAGGCAGGTAATACATGCTAAATGATAAATGATAAATGAAATGGGTCGCGATGGCAGGACTCGCACCTGTTTTCCCGTGTTTCCAAAACACGTAGTTCGACTACTTCACCCTCATCGCGGATTAGTCGCTGAAGAGTATCAGTGACTATAAAATTTTGGTGGAGGCGACGGGACTTGCACCCGTCACACGCTGCGTGCAAGGCAGCATCGCCCCTATGGAACATGCGCCCCCAAAAAATATTGATATCAGAAGGCGGTGGTCAGCGATCAGCGAGCAGGTCACAATGATGAATCTGTCATCTGACCGCTGACTCCCGCCTTCTAAAAAATTGGCACGCCGCCCTGGTGCTGCCCCAGGCGCTACAAGTTTTGGAGACTCGTATGCACAAGCTGGTGCGCGGCGTACTAATTAAATAACGAACACCGTTGCCTCATTTTCATGACACAGCCGCAGGTTTTCTCGACGGACGTTTCGGTGTTTAGCAGGCACACCTCCCAGGGGAAGCCTCTCGTTATGGGTGATTGTTTTGTTCATCATAATGAGAGAAAAATTAGTTAGGATTGGTATCGACTGGCGATAGGAATCCTGCAGGTAAACACGCGGTTTGCCTTACTTGACCGACTGGGCTTCGATGCTATACTTGATTTGCAGTTGCAAGCAATCGATCTTGATCGGTCTGTTTGTCTCTCATTCGGGTCTGTTACCAGTTACAGCTGGTGGCAGACCTTTTTTATTATGTTGTCTCTGTGTGTTTGCATTGCCGGGCATTGGGTCCGGCAGTTTATATGGTTTTAATGTTTTGTTTATCAACGACTTATGAAAATAAAAAACCCTGCTTCCTTTCGGAGAGCAGGGTCCACGTAAACTTTATTTAACGGTTTTTACGTGGACTGTGCCCTCCCTTTGTTATAATCCTCACTTGCATCATTGGCATTCATTATCCGGATCGGCAAAAGACATAAAGGGGTCGTCCATTGTCGATGAGCGAAGCTCTCCGAACGGACAAAGCTCATTAGGCTTTTAGGTTGATCTGTGAATGGTCTTGCTGACATGGTTAAAATTGATTGTTTCGCATAGTTACATACTAAGCGAAATCCGTCAATACTTTGTTTGAAAAAAATAAAATAATTTATAAACCGGCAGGGGGGAGGTGCAGGGATTTTGCAATAAGTGCAAATTTGTGTTGTGATGGATGTTGTTTCTTGTTTTATTAGTTAATCATCGGGATGCTATGCGTTTCACCCTTGCAGGGCTGGAAGAATTAAATTTTTTACCCAGCGCTTCGCACTGGGCTATATCATTGAGCACCGTTGGTGCAAAAGAGATGGAAGTAAACTGTCCTGCACCCGAGTGGGCATTTTGTGATAATTTCCCTTTACCTTAAGCATCGATTTTGTCATGTAGAACGAAGTAATTGAGAAAACCAACTTTCGAACCTATGAATACATCACCTCCTTTGCCTGCCGATCCTCCACAAATTTCAGTTCAGCAAAAAACATCCAAGGCGGCGGTCTTCAGCCTCATTTTGGGAATCTTGAGTAATTTGTGTTTGTGGGTATTGGGTTCGATCCCGGCGATCATTCTGGGTATTGTGGCGATTAAGAATATCAATCGCAATCCAGCGGAAGTTGGAGGTAAGGGGCTGGCGATTGCGGGGATTATTACTGGCTGCAGCGGGTTGATTGTGGGTACGGTGGCTTTTTCCATGGTATTTATTGGGGCGGAGGCTTATAAAAAAGGAGCAGGCAGGGCGAAGTGCATGTTACAAATGGCGACGGTGCAGAAATTGGTGCTCACTCACGCTAATTTGGAAAGCCTGAATCCCGGGGATCCGATTTCTACCGATATTCTTGTGAGTGGAGGTTACCTTGAGCAGATCCCGCTTTGCCCAGATGGAGGTCAGTACACTTTTTTGAACAAAGTGCCAGACGTTACCACTTCATACATCCAGTGTGATGTCGAGGGGCACGTGCTGGATCTCAGCCGATGACCGGATTGGTGCCGATGGCGTGGTTCCAGAACAGGGCGATCGCCATCAGGATGATTCCGATGGTGATGTAAAAGGCTTGCAGGTTGGTGGGGTCGAGATTTCCCACCCAGTGTTCGATCATGGTGGCGGAGGTGGCTCCGGTGATGAATAAGGCCATGCAAAGCCCCCATGTCCTGAGCAAATAACGTGGTGCCTCGTC